>JAUZRF010000067.1 GCA_030950645.1 Mariprofundales bacterium | reverse complement strand
ATATATCCCGCAGATACAATCCTATGTCATCGCATCTTTGCAGACTACGGTACATCCCATCCGCGCCTGTTTGTTAGTACCTATAGAAACGAAAATTAGCCATTTGGCAGGAGGTTGAAGAACGACCGTGAGGAGGTAGGGGTCAGGGCTTGTTTCGCGCATTCCCACGCGAAGTCACATGATAAACAGCGCCGTCATATTCAATTCGTAATGGTCTTACCATGCCGCCAAGATACACAATAAAATCCGCGAAACAAGCCCTGACCCCTACTGCTTGCGCTACTGCTCCTCTCCAGCTATTCTTTTGGTAGGGTGCTGATGAGTAGTTACGATATCCCTATTGCTGACGCACGCCTTCCCCCTCACCACGAGGATCCGATAGCAGGGTAAGCACGCCAGAAGGCCGATCCCAAAGAATGGCCTGCATATTTCCATAGCTGTGTACCTGCTGGAGGCGGTGGCCACGCGCCCTTAATTCCTTTTGCATGGCCGCATCCAGTGCGCCAGGCTCAAATTGCACCACATCGGGTAAAAACTGATGATGGAATCGTCCTGCAGCCACCCAGGACTCTGGCGGCGTTTGGTTCCGCATGAACGCGACTGCTGTGAGAAGCACCATGCTGATAATGCGCGACCCTCCCGGCGTACCAAGGATTAGGGTGCGTCTTTTCCCTTGTATGATGGTGGGTGTCATTGAAGAGAGCATGCGCTTGCCTGGTGCCACGGCATTGGCTTTGCCCTGCACCAATCCATACGCATTCGGCACGCCTGGACGGGTGGCAAAATCATCCATCTCGTCATTAAACAGAATACCGGTGGAGGGTGAAACATAGCCCGAACCAAAACCGTAATTGATAGAGAGCGTCGCCGCCACCATGTTGCCATGGCGATCAATCACCGAGAAATGGGTGGTGTCGCGCCCATTGCCTGCAGGTTCCGTTGATTTTCCCAGCTCGGCGCTCGGCGTAGTGTGCGCCATATCAATGCTTTGCCGCAGCTTGGCCAAGCGGATTGGGTTCAATAGATGCGAGGGGATTGTCACCTGATCGCTATCTCCGAGGAAACGGTTGCGATCACGGTAGGCGCGCTGCATCGCTTCGATTAGCAGATGGGTGCGATCCGCCCGATCCATCGCCATCAGATCATCATGCTGCATCATGCCAAAAATTTCCTTGAGAACCATGCCCCCTGAGGAGGGAAGCGCAGCCGATACCACGCGATAACCATGCCAATGAAACACCACCGGCCTTCGTTCCTTGGCCCGATAGCCAGCCAGATCCTCCAATCGAATCAGCCCGCCATCCCGTTGCATATCGGCCACCATCCGACCTGCAGTTTGACCACGGTAGAAATCATCCTTACCAAACTTGGCGTAACGCCGCAAAACCTGAGCCAATGCGGGCTGACGAATCCTGTTCCCAGATAAAAACAGCCGCTTGGCTGCGGGATTCAGTACATCTTTCCTCCAATCCAACATCCGCCTCAGGCGCGGGGTAACGGTGAATCCCTTGGTCGCCAAATGAATAGCTGGCGCCACCGTATCGGCACGAGGCAGCTTACCATAGTGCTGTTGCATCCGGGCTACTGCGGCCAATAGCCCGGGAACCCCCGCTGATTGCGGCCCATCAATACTCGACTTGCGCTGATAGATCTCGCCATGACCCGCCAATTGGGGGGAACTCTCCCGACCATCAATCATCACAAAGCGATGCTGTTTGGCGATATAAAGCAGGAAAAATCCGCCACCACCAAGACCGGAAGAGCCCGGCTCAACCACACCCAATGCCAGTGCCGTAGCAGCTGCCGCATCAAACGCATTGCCCCCCGCCTCCAGCATCGCCACACCTGCCTGTGCCGCTGCTGGTTGTGCCGCCACCACCGCGCCTTGGGATGGAAAATCATCTGCGCCCCAAGCGGAACACCCCACGGTAAATAGCAGAAATGCCGTCCAGATCCGGATAATTCTACCCATTGCTCGCAATGTCATGATCCTGTGCCATCCTTCGCTCACTAATTTAAAATGGAGCGCAATTATGCCCAGCTTTGACATTGTTTGTGAAATCGACCTGCAGGAGATGCGCAATGCCGTCAACCAAGTGCAAAAAGAGATCACCACTAGGTTCGACTTCAAACATAGCCAATCCAGCATCGAATTGGCGGATGGTAGTGTTACCATCGTCGGCGACGATGATCACAAGGTTAATACGGTAGCAGAAATTTTGCGAGGAAAAATGGTGCGTCGGAAACTCGATGCCAACAGCTTGGAATATGGTTCCATGGAGGATGCTAGCGGTGGACTTAAGCGACAAGCCATCACTATTAAGCAGGGGGTAAGCCAAGAGTTGGCAAAGAAGATTGTTAAACATATCAAGCAGGAGAAGATGAAAGTTCAGCCATCGATTCAAGGGGATCAGGTGCGAATCACAGGAAAAAAACGCGATGACTTGCAGAATGCTATTGCCCTAGTTCGTGGGATGGATAATGATCGACCACTGCAATTCATCAATTTCCGCGATTGAGCGAACTGCATGCGTATTCTTGGTATTGACCCCGGTTCGCGAAAAGCGGGCGTGGGAATTATTGAGGCGGAAGGCAACCGTATCCGCCATATCCACCACACCACCATCCATTGTGTGGATCCGGTATTCACCCAGCGTTTGGGCATTCTTTTTGCTGGCCTCAAGCAGGTGATTACCGAATTTCATCCGGACATGGTGGCGATAGAGGATGTTTTTATGGGAAAAAACGCATCATCCGCGCTCAAATTGGGACAGGCTCGCGGCGCATTGATCGCTGCCTGTGCCAATGCCAGCCTCCCTATTGCCTCATACAGCCCGACCTTGGTTAAACAATCACTGATTGGGTATGGTCGGGCCGAGAAGGGGCAAATGCAGTATATGGTGGGGATGCTGCTCGCGCTGCCGGGCAAGATTCAAGAGGATGCCGCTGATGCCCTTGCCGTGGCAATTTGCCATGCCAACCATGCTCCCATAGGGGCACGAGCTCCGGAGCAAACGCGGACGCAGCCGCGACTGGATCAAGCAATATGATCGGTTGGCTTGGCGGCTTGGTTCGCCATTGCGACCCAACTGGCACGGTGTTGGTTGATACCGGAGGCGTCGGCTATGAGGTCACAGTAAGCATGCAGTCGCTAGCCAACCTACAGCTGGGGCACGACTGTGAACTATTTATTCATACCTATGTCCGTGAGGATCAACTGGTGCTGTTCGGCTTTGCCACCACCAGTGAACGCGAACTCTTTCGGCGCTTAATTACCGTCTCGGGCATCGGCGCAAAGATGGCGCTTAATCTGCTCTCAACCATGACTTCGTCACAACTACTTAGCGCAATTGATCAAGCAGATACCGCCATGATCTCCCGTACTCCTGGAGTTGGAAAGAAAACCGCGCAACGGCTGATTTTGGAGTTGAAGGGGAAGCTACAACTTGACGGCACTACGGCATCAACCGAGGTCAAAGGTGGCTACCAAAGCGATATGCGTTCGGCGCTCACTAACCTTGGATATAAACCGGCATCCATCGACCATGCCTTGCGATCAATCACGGTGAGTGGAGATTTTGAGCAGGATTTCAAGCTAGCATTAAAGGCGTTATTATAGAGCCTCGTGCAAAACTCATGAGCGGTGATTGGCTTCCCCACTCCGGTACATTTCCAGACGGGAATTTCGGTGCATGGAACCACCATGCCCCCCATTCCATCCTGAAAAGGCACTCGAAGTGGGATTGCCTCCCATCCACCCAGAGCTTTGCAAGAGGCCCATAGATGCAGAAAAAAAGTATTATCCATGATTGAGCAGCAACGATTGATTGCTCCTACTGCGGAGGTGACGGGTGAGGTACAAGATACCGCGTTGCGCCCTACTCGGCTGGCAGATTATGTTGGCCAAACCAAGGTGCGACAAAACCTTTCAGTGTTCATTGAGGCCGCGCGCAAACGCGGGCAACCACTGGATCATTGCCTTATTTTTGGTCCGCCGGGGTTGGGGAAAACCACCTTGGCTAATATCATTGCGGCGGAAATGGGAAGCAATATTCGCCACACCTCTGGGCCAGTGATTGAGCGTGCGGGAGACTTGGCTGCCATGCTCACCAATCTGGAGCCTGGAGATGTGCTTTTTATTGATGAAATCCACCGTTTAAGTCCGCAGGTGGAGGAGATGCTTTACCCAGCATTGGAAGACTTTCAACTTGATATTTTGGTTGGTCAAGGCCCCGCAGCGCGCTCGATCAAGATGGATCTCCCCCGTTTTACGCTGGTCGGTGCCACCACCCGTGCCGGGCTCTTGACCCACCCGCTACGAGATCGCTTCGGGGTGGTGCTGCGGCTCAATTTTTACAGCCACGATGAGTTGACAAAGATTGTTGTCCGTTCAGCGGCCATGCTACAGATTGAAACCGATCCCGATGGAGCACAAGAGATCGCGCGCCGTTCGCGAGGCACGCCACGCATTGCCAATCGCCTGTTGCGCCGAGTGCGTGATTTCGCTGAAGTCGAACATGATGGTGCGATCACCCGAGCCGTGGCCGATACCGCGTTGGCCCGACTGGAGGTCGATCACTTAGGGCTAGATGCACTCGATCGCAAGCTGCTGCTGGCCATGATCGACAAGTTTGGCGGCGGCCCAGTTGGATTGGATACGATGGCCGCCACCATCGCTGAAGATCGGGAAACCATTGAGGATGTGATCGAGCCCTACCTGATGCAGGAGGGATTGCTGGCGCGTACCCCTCGTGGCCGCACCGTGACGCCACTCGCCTATAGCCATCTGTCGCGTGAGTTGCCTGCCATTGAAGCCCATCAGCAGGGTCTACTGTGAAACCGAGCCACCGCTGGCCGATTCGAATCTACTACGAAGATACCGACCATGGTGGGGTGGTCTATCATGCCAACTATCTTCGTTATATGGAACGCGCCCGTACCGAACTGCTGCGCGCGGCGAACATTGAACTCAATCAGGTGCAGGAGCAGTGGGGAGTGATTTTTGCAGTCACCAAGTTGGCAATTGATTACCTGCAACCGGCGCATTTTAATGATGCACTCGAAGTGATCAGCACACTGCACGATGTGCGCGGAGCACGGTTGGCATACACGCAGACGGTTGTGCGCTGCGATCTGCAGCACACACAGCTAACCAAGGCTGAGGTAAAGCTTGCCTGCATCGATAGTGTTGGCCGTGCTTGCCGCATCCCCTCCCCTTTGCTGCAACTCCTTTACGGCATATCCACCGACCAAAGTAAATAGGAAGTATCACTTAATGAACCACGAACAACTATCTGTTATCCCGCTTATTCTTGGTGCTGGCGATGTGGTAAAGGGGGTGTTGATATTGCTGCTGCTAATGTCCATCACCTCTTGGGGAATCGCGTTTAACAAATGGCGGCGTTACCGGAAAGCTCGGCGCGATGCCGAAGATTTCTCCACCGCCTTTTGGGGAGGAGCCGACATGGATAGTATGTTGGCAAGCATTCCACAGCGCTATCCGAACAGCCCGTTGCCCAACATCTTTCAAGCTGGCTATCGCGAATATCTGCGCCATCGTCGCGATGATTCCAACAAGAGCGGCAAGCTGGTCGCGGGCTCGGGGCTTGATGGCATCCGTCGCGCCCTGGATGCCGCATTGTCGCGTGAAATGGAGGGGTTATCACGCCACTTGGCCTTTCTGGCCACGGTCGGCTCTACCGCACCATTCGTTGGCCTATTCGGTACGGTGTGGGGCATCATCAGCGCATTTCAAGGTATCGCGATGTCGAAGAGCACCTCGCTTACCGTGGTCGCCCCCGGTATTGCCGAGGCATTGATTGCAACGGCCTTCGGTTTGGTGGCTGCGATCCCAGCGGTGGTCGCCTACAACAAATTCACTTCCGATCTCAAGCGCATGGCGAGCAACATGCAGCAATTCTCTTCCGAGTTTCTTAACATCATCGCTCGCCATATCAAAGAGGAGTGAAATAAACCATGTGGACAGGTCAAAATCGTTGGAGTAGCGACATGGAGCCGATGGGGGAGATCAATGTTACCCCACTGGTAGATGTAATGCTGGTTTTGCTTATTATATTCATGGTAACCGCGCCACTGCTCACGCAAGGGGTTAATGTTGACCTACCGGATACTGCCGCCCAAGAACTCAATCAAAATGTTGAGCCGCTGGTAATTTCGATTCAACGCGATGGCGCGATTTACCTCCAGCATCAACGGATAATTGAGGATCAATTGGTGCCAAAAATATTGGCCATCCGGCACAATAAGCCCAATATTCCCATATATATTCGTGGGGATGCGAAAGTATATTATGAACATATAGCGCGCATCATGGCGTTACTGGAAAAGGCAGGCGTCCGCCAGATTGGACTCGTCACCGAGCTGCATTCGCACTGACGCCCGGTGTCTGATTTTCGTACCAGCTCACCATCCGCGCACTAACGGCAATGCCTTCCGTATCTGACGACGGCAATGCGCTCTCCTGGCTTGATTATCTAGCCGCACTGCTGGCACATCTATTGGTGATCATGCTGTTGGTGATCGGGATTCATGCATCACCGCCATCCCCCCCCCTGCTTCATCATCTTTCTGTGCAACTGATATCCCCGCAGCAATTGGCAAAATCTCGCCACAAGCATCACCGAATCAACCATCGATCTAGGCCGAAAGTGGCCAAAAAAACACCCCGCCACTCTGCGAAGAAGCGACCCCATCGCCGCACCACGACACTCCCCAAGGTAACCCAGCGCCACCAAGCAAAGCCGGCAATGAAGGTGAAGCCCGCCAACAAAAGCAAACCATTGGATTTTGACCCCTTTGCACCAGTACAGTCCCCCAGCAACACCCCGAACAACCATCACCGACGGGCAAGCCAGCCGCTTGCGTCAGCCACAACACCCCCTCTCCACGACATCATCACCAAGCAGGAGCTCTCACGCTACCTCGCGCGCATTCAACGCGCGGTACAAAACCAATGGAAGGTGCCCGCAAAAAGTCAGCATCAACTGACCGATCCAGAGATGGATTTTAGCCTCAACCGCGATGGATCACTGATCAAGGCACGCATTACCCACTCGTCAGGAGATCGCGCCATGGATCGTTCGCTACTCAAGGCGATTCGTGCTGCGGCACCATTTGACCTTCCTGCGGATCACTTCGACCTATTCCAGAATAACCACATGATATTTCACCCATTGCACTAGCGGGTTCGCAACTATTCAGACCCGCTATTGATGGCCTCACAAAAAAGCCCGTTTTGACCGAGGCCGTCATTCGCTATCGCATGATCCAGCACTGCGATATTATCGAGACAGAAAACCAGATCTGACGCGTAACTGCTCAGATCGCTTCCGGTTTTTCTGATGGCAAGGCGAAAAAGCGGAGTTTACTACTGTAAACGGGTGTTTTTCAACGCCGCTATCGGGAAAATCGGGAGTGAGCTGAGTAGTTACTCAAGATGTAGGGTGCGGGATGTCGGCTTAAGGAACCGGCACCGTATCAATCAGGCGAGTGATCAACTGATCTGCGGTCACCCCTTCAGCTTCGGCCTCAAAGGTGAGAATTAGGCGATGACGCAGCACATCAAAGGCCAACGATTGAATATCCTCAGGGGTGACAAAATCCCGTCCTGCCAGCCAAGCATGGGCGCGGGCACAACGATCCAGCGCCAGCGTAGCGCGCGGGCTAGCACCGTACTGCAACTGCGCACTTAACTCCCCCTGACGGGTGGCATGGATAAGCTGCACAATGTAATGCTCCAACGGCTCTGCCAGATGCAGCGCCAGCACCTCGGCACGGGCCTGTTGCAGCACCTCTTGCTGCAATAGCACGGCATGGGTCTCCGCCTCACCCGTGGTGGCACGCATCGCTTCACCCCGAGTCAAGCGCAGGATCTTCAGCTCCTCATCGGGTGCGGGATAATCAACATTCACATGCAGCAAGAAACGATCAAGCTGTGCCTCAGGCAGGGAATATGTCCCCTCCTGCTCAATCGGGTTCTGCGTCGCCATCACCAGAAACAGTGATGGTAGCGGGTAGCTCTGTTTGCCGACGGTAATCTGCCGCTCGGCCATCGCCTCTAGCAGTGCCGCCTGCACCTTGGCTGGCGCGCGGTTGATCTCATCTGCCAGAATCAAGTGGTGAAACAATGGCCCGCGTTCAAAGTGAAAGCTGCCATCCTGCGGCCGAAACACCTCGGTTCCGGTGAGATCCGATGGCAGTAGATCTGGGGTAAACTGTACGCGGTGAAAATCACCAGCAACACCTTCACTTAACACTTTAATGGCGCGCGTTTTGGCCAGTCCCGGCGCCCCCTCCACCAGCAGATGGCCATCCGCCAGCATCGCAATCAACAGCCGATTGATCAGAACACTCTGGCCAATAATCTTGGTGCTCACCTGCTGTTCCAGTGCGGTAAAAACCTCTTTAGGGGATGGTTCACTCATAGTTATAACTCCACACGATCAATAATTCCGCCAGCGATCACCTCATCGCCAACATAAAGCGCCGCCACCTGTCCGGGTGCGGTTACGGCCACAGGCTGGACAAAGGTGAGCCGCAGCCCATCGCCCTCGCGTTGCCAATGGCATGGCTCCAGTTCGCCACGGTAGCGGATGCGTGCCTGCAACTGCTGCGGCCACGGCTGTGGAGCGATGGCATTCAGCTCCGTCAGCCATACCCGGCGCAGGGTGGCATCGTCGGCTGGTGCCACCATCACCTGCGCGCGTTCAGCATCGAGCCCCACCACGCGCCATGGGCCACCAGAAAGTCCCAGCCCCCGCCGCTGTCCCATAGTGAAATGGGCAATGCCATCATGCTGACCCAGAACGCTACCCTCATGGGTCACAATATCACCACGGCGAAATCCTTTCTCCACCCCCTGATGCTGCAAAAATGCCGCCCGATCCCCGTTGGGGATGAAGCAAATATCCTGACTCTCCTGTTTTTCCGCCGTCGGCAGGCCAAATTCAGTAGCTAGGTGACGCACCTCGGGCTTGCACATTTCACCCAACGGAAACAGCAACCGATCCAACGCCTCGCGCTTGGTGGTAGCGAGAAAATAGCTCTGATCTTTGGCTGTATCCACACCGCACAACAGATGGCTGCCCGCCGCATCATCCACCCGCCGTACATAGTGGCCGGTAGCAATCCATTCAACCCCAAGCTCATCGGCGGCCTTGAGCAGCGCGCCAAACTTCACAAAACGGTTGCAGCGTTCGCATGGGTTGGGCGTTCGACCCTCCGCATACCCCGCGACAAAGGGGCGCACTACCGCGTGCTCAAAGGCCTCGCGCATATCCATGGAGTAAAAGGGAATCCCGAGCTTATCGGCCACCCGGCGCGCATCATAAGCATCTTCCAACGCGCAGCAGGAGCCGTGGCGGCTGACCTCCTCACGCTGATAATCCCACACCTGAAGAAAGACACCGATCACCTCCGCCCCCTGCTGATGCAACAGCGCCGCCACCACGGAAGAGTCCACCCCACCACTCATCGCCGCAATCACCTTGCGCCCGCGCAGTGCATTTATTTTATTCATATTGTTCACCACGATTCATCATTATACACACTAGCTAGCCACCAATAACAGATCATCCAAAAGCTCCGAAGCAGGTTACACATAATCAAAGGGTCTTCGGGTGCTTTCTGATATTTTTGCAAAAAGCCGACTAAACATATCTGCATGCGTCACCCATCCCTTTTCCTTGAGTTTGATTCGAACAGATTCAAATAGCAGTGGCTTAGGTGGAGCAGGTTGTTCAACCTCCACATATTTAGAATAAAAATTTCTTGAACCGTCTCCCGAATCTGTACCAACTGAGCAGCCCCAGTCTTCGGATGCACTTCAAGCTTGCGCCGTTCAGCCCATCTGTATGCGTTGTCATGATGATCAACATAACAGAGCAACGGACTGGCCGAGATTTGATGAACAATTAGACGAATATCCCAGCTCACACGCACCGACCAGAAGTTCGGATCTTTCGCCCCATCCAGCTTATGAAAACGCATCCCCGGATTGGCCGGATTCATCTGCAAATCATTGGGCAGCCTGGCGAGGCTATCTGTGAAGGTGTCAGCTATTCGGAATTGCATCATATTGCTAATTGCCTTGTGTTACTGCGAAATCTTCCAGATTGAAATAGCTTGACGAGACATCCAGTTCTGCTGTGCCTGAACCTTTTCCACAGTCCATTCATCGTAGTCTTCTGCAATTTTTCTGGAGTATGCAAACTCACTCTGCTCATATGCTGGTCGCTTTTCGGTGAATGCCGCATTACCAAGATCGCGATTAACACTGTTTTTTAATAAGGTTATATTCCCCAGCTGGTAGACGCACCTATCCTGCTCAGCTTCATCAAAATGATCCCAACCGTCTTTCGGATGCTCTGGAAGAATATGCTCAACACTGTATCTGGCGCTCTCGAACTCGAATTCCTGCCCTGATGACAAATGGCGTTCCAATGCGAACAAAATATAGCGCACGACTTTATTGTTTCGGCTATTGCTTGTTCGTAGTTCCTTCTCTGCGAAAGCAGCCTGAAACTCTCTATCTTCAGGGTAAACAGGCTTAAGAGCTAACACTACATCTCGAGCGGAGGAGTATTTCCCTGATGCTAAATGTTGCGCTATATCATTGTAGGTGCGTTCCTGT
>JAUZRF010000066.1 GCA_030950645.1 Mariprofundales bacterium | reverse complement strand
CAAGATTCAGGGATAACGCTCTGAACTGACTCCCAGCCTGTTTCCTGATGCAGGTATGCCAGCAGTGCAGAAGCATCAAGGATGATCATGCTTTATTCTCGGCCTGTGCAACAGCTCTACGTTCGGCAACAAGCTCATCCACCATACTGACTTCTTGCGGAATATCCTTAAACATATCCCACAAGCGGGATTCAATCGCTTCCCTGCGCTCAAGCACCAGACTGTCGCCCACTTTTCGCGCCACCAGATGATCTCCCCGATTCAAATTCAAAGCCTTGCGTAAAGCCGCCGGTATGACCAAGCGGCCTTGTGCACCTAGCTGCACTTCACTAAATGGTGATAAATGTGCCATGGTATCTCCTTGTGTCACATTATGATAAGCATGGAATTACGGTGACACTTTACTAAATGCACTATTTATACAGATCTAAGTAAATGAAAATTAAATATATTTAGTAAACCGTCACAGTAACGCCATTGTTTACCGAGCACATCATTGGCAGATGGCTCATTGACAAGCCTGATCAAAATAATCATTATGAGCAAGATGTTCATATTGGCGAGGTTGAATCATGCAATCTATAGCAGCGAAAGAAGCCAAGGTTCATTTCGGAGCACTCATGGACACTGTTCAGCGCGAGATAAATGCGTGCATTCAACCTGAAATAGATCGGAATGAAATGACTGGATTTGCATGGAATGTAACACCAGTCTACTCGACAGTGCACTCTGGGTCAGTTCTTTGAGCAGAGCTAAATATTAAAGGACGGGGACGAAGAGAACTGAAGTTTCACCAGTTCTTATCACCTTTGACATAACAGCCATATTGAAAGGCTGAATGTAACTCCTCAGCACCCTACCAAAAATGACTGTAACTGCTCAGATTGCTTCCGGTTTTTCTGATAGCAAGGCGCGAAAGCGGAGTTTACTACTGTCAATGCGCATTTTTCAACGCCGCTATCAGGAAAACCGGGAGTGAGCTGAGTAGTTACGGCTGAATTAATGTTGCTGTTACCCGTTTTGTAGCAAATCGCATGACTAATCCGGAAAGCCTTTATTGATCTCACCATTTGTTGTGACAGTCGTGAAACTTCAGGAAGAGAATATAGGCTCGGTTTCGGAGCGCCCCCTAGTATATAGTAGTAACGGGCGGTACCAAAAAAGAGGGCTTTACGCCCCCTTTTTTACATCATCACAACGGATAATGGCTACAAATCCGCCTCGGGGGCGGCTACTTCTGCATCAGCGGATGGCGTCAGCGCATCATCAACGGCTTCCTCTACCGGCGCCGCTTCGACGGGTTCTGGTGCCGGAGGTTTGGCTGCCTCCTCCTCGGCGGCTAGCACTTGCCGTTTCGCCAAGCCCGTGCCCGCTGGCAGTAGGCGACCAAGAATCACATTCTCCTTCAAGCCAGTCAGCCAATCCACCTTACCAGCCAACGCCGCTTCCGTGATCACACGCGTAGTCTCCTGGAACGATGCCGCAGAGATAAAGGATTCGGTATTGAGTGCCGACTTGGTAATGCCCAGCAATACATGTTCAAACACAATCGGAGGCTTACCTGCAGCCTCAAGCTTGCGGTTTTGCATCATCACGGCACGCCGCTCGACCTGATCGCCAACAATATAATCGGATGTGCCCGGATCCGTAATCTGCACCTTGCGCATCATCTGGCGGACAATGACCTCGATGTGCTTATCGTTGATCTTCACACCCTGCAGACGATAGACCTCTTGCACCTCATTGGTAAGATAACTGGCCAGTGCCTCCACCCCAAGCACCTGCAGGATATCCTGTGGTGCCGGAGAACCCTCCATCAGAATGTCACCACGACGCACGCGGTCACCCTCTTGAACAATAATATGGCTGCCCTTAGGAATCTGATACTCCACCGTATCTGAAGCATCGTCGGGTTCAATTAGCACTCGCCGTTTACCGCGAATATCCTTACCAAAGGCAATCGAACCATCCTTACTCGCAATGAATGCCAAATCCTTAGGCTTGCGTGCCTCAAGCAACTCGACCACGCGCGGCAAACCACCGGTAATATCACGCGTTTTCGAGGTTTCACGCGGCAAACTTGCCAGCGCATCACCCGCACAAATATCATCGCCATCCTCAACATTAAGCACCGCGCCTGGCGACAGAAAGTAGCGTGCGGGCACATTGGTACGGGTAATCAAAATCGGCTCACCATCCGGATCTGTTGGCAACACAATTTGCAACTGCGGCCGCAATGCACTCTTGCGTGAATCTTGCAACTGAATGACCACCCGATTCGATAACCCTGTCACCTCATCGGTCTCATCACGCACCGTCTTTCCAAGCGACAGATCGACATGGCGCACCTTGCCATCCACCTCAGAGAGAATCGGCATGGTATACGGATCCCACTCAACCAGTTTCTCACCCGCCGTGACAGTAGCGCCCTCCGTCACCAACAGACGCGAGCCATACGGTACCCGATGACGCTCAATCTCTTTGCCATTCCCATCCTGAATCACCGCTTCGGTATGGCGGTTAATGATGATGTCATGACCATGACGATTGCGCACGGAGACCGGAGAATCAAAATGTACCACGCCACTAAAACGCGCCTCAGCATAGGCCTGCTCCGCCGAACGCGAAGCCGTGCCACCAACATGGAAGGTACGCATGGTTAACTGAGTGCCCGGCTCACCAATCGACTGCGCCGCAATCACACCCACGGTTTCTCCGATCGAAACCAGATGTCCCGTCGCCAAATCACGACCATAACAGTAAGCACAAACCCCTTCGACAGCTTCACAAGTCAACACCGTACGAATGCGCAGGCTCTCAATGCCTGCGGCCTCGATCTTGGCCACCACATCCTCATTGAGCAGGGTACCTACTGGCACAATCTCATCGCCACCAACCGGATCTACCGCAGCCTCAAGCAGGATACGCCCGAGCACACGCTCAGCCAAGGATTCGATCACCTCGCCACCCTCGGTCAATGCCGAGATCGTAATCCCTGCAAGGGTGCCACAATTTGCCTCGCGCACCACCGCATCCTGCGCCACATCAACCAAACGCCGAGTAAGATAGCCGGAATTGGCCGTTTTCAGCGCGGTATCCGCCAACCCCTTACGGGCACCATGGGTAGAGATGAAATACTGCAACACCGTCAACCCTTCGCGGAAGTTCGCGGTGATCGGGGTCTCAATAATCGACCCATCTGGCTTGGCCATTAGCCCTCGCATGCCCGCCAACTGGCGGATCTGCTGAGCGGAACCTCGTGCACCAGAATCGGCCATCATATAGACCGAATTAAACGACTTACCCAACTCCTTGCGTTTGCCATCTTCGCTCTGCCACTCTTCAACTGCCAGGTTCTCCATCATGGCCCGCGCCACTTTATCCGTGGTATTGGTCCACAAGTCGATCACCTTGTTGTAGCGCTCACCCGCAGTAATCAGGCCATCCGCATACTGCTGTTGCACATCGCTCACCTCGGCTTCAGTCGCAGCAACCAGTGTAACTTTCTCATCCGGCACAATCACATCGCCGAGGCAGAATGACGCCCCAGACAGGGTGGCATATTCATAGCCAAACCCCTTAATACGATCCGCAAACAGCACCGTGGCCTTGGAGCCAGCCAAACGGTTGCTCTCCTCAATCAACAGCGCCACATCCTTCTTGGTAAGTACGCGATTGATAGCAGAAAAATCAAGCGCATCCGGCAGAATTGTCGACAAAATTGCCCGTCCCACCGTGGTTGCCTCCACCTTGTTACGGATGCGGCAATGGATACGCGCATGCACCGTACAAGCCTTGGCATCGAGTGCGCGCTCCACCTCTTGCGGCGAGAAGAAACGCATCCCCTCACCCTTAGCAAACGGCTTCTCCCGCGTCATATAGTAGATCCCGAGAATCATATCCTGGGTCGGCACAATCACCGGCTTACCTGTGGCCGGAGAGAGAATATTATTGGTGCTCATCATCAACGAACGCGCTTCCATCTGCGCCTCAATTGAAAGGGGGATATGCACCGCCATCTGATCACCATCGAAATCCGCATTGAAGGCGGTACAGACCAACGGATGCAACTGGATCGCTTTGCCCTCGATCAGCAGCGGCTCAAAGGCCTGAATGCCGAGACGATGCAGCGTTGGCGCCCGATTGAGCATTACCGGATGCTGATAAATCACCTCAGCCAGAATATCCCACACCTCGGGGATTCCCTGCTCAACCAATTTCTTAGACTGCTTAATGGTCACAGAGAGGCCGCGCTCCTCCAGTTTATTGAAAATAAACGGCTTAAACAGCTCCAGCGCCATCTTCTTTGGCAACCCGCACTGATGCAATTTAAGGTTGGGTCCAACCACAATCACCGAACGGCCAGAATAATCCACCCGCTTACCAAGCAAGTTTTGACGAAAACGCCCCTGCTTACCTTTAATAATATCGGACAGCGACTTCAGTGGACGGCGATTGTTCCCAGTAATTGGCTTGGAGCGACGCGAGTTGTCGAGCAACGCATCCACCGATTCCTGCAACATCCGCTTCTCATTGCGGGTAATAATCTCCGGCGCATTGAGCTCAAGCAGACGACGCAAACGGTTATTCCGGTTGATCACCCGACGATAGAGATCATTGAGATCGGAGGTGGCGAAACGACCACCATCAAGCGGAACCAACGGGCGAATCTCCGGCGGCAGTACGGGAATCACCTCAAGAATAATCCATTCCGGCCGGTTACCAGAACCAATCATCGACTCAATCGTTTTGAGACGCTTGGTCAACTTGGTCAACTTAGTGACCGCCTTGGTAGCCGCAATCTGAGCACGCAGACTCTGGCGCTCCTCCTCCAGATTGATCGAAGCCAGCATCTCACGAATCGCCGCCGCCCCCATATCGGCACGGAACTCCTCACCATACTCCTCAAAAGCGTCGATATACTCCTCTTCGGTCAGCACCTGATATTGATCAAGACTGGTCAGACCCGGATCAAGCACCACATAGGACTCAAAGTAAAGAATCCGCTCCAGCTCTTTGAGTGTTTTATCCAGCAACAAGCCGATGCGCGAGGGCAAGCTCTTGAGGTACCAGATATGCGCCACTGGTGCGGCCAAATCAATATGTCCCATCCGTTCACGGCGCACCTTGGATTGGATCACCTCTACCCCGCACTTCTCGCACACCACGCCGCGATGCTTGAGACGCTTATACTTACCACATAGGCACTCGTAATCCTTGATCGGGCCAAATATTTTGGCGCAAAATAGGCCATCGCGCTCTGGCTTGAAGGTACGATAGTTGATGGTCTCCGGCTTCTTGATCTCACCAAAGGACCACGAACGAATCTTCTCCGGACTCGCCAGAGATACCTTCAGTCCATCGAAATCATCGATGGAGGAAGGCTTTTGGAACATCTTTAGCAGTTCTTGCATGGCTTACTCTCCTGCCTCATTCGGTTTTTTTACCATCGCCAGATCAATACACAAGGCATTAAGCTCTTTACGCATCACATTGAATGATTCAGGGATTCCCGTCTCAAAAGATAGGTCTCCACGCACAATGGACTCGTACATCTTGGTACGGCCTTGAACATCATCGGACTTCACCGTCAGCATCTCTTGCAGCACATGAGAAGCGCCATACGCCTCCAGCGCCCACACCTCCATCTCACCAAAACGCTGACCACCAAACAGAGCCTTACCACCCAGCGGCTGCTGCGTCACCAACGAATACGGACCGGTCGAACGGGCATGAATTTTCTCATCAACCAGATGATGCAGCTTGAGAATATACATGTAGCCCACCGTAACTGGACTATCAAAAGGCTCGCCAGTGAGTCCATCATAGAGCGTCATTTGGCCATCCAAAGGCTGATCAGCCAGCGCCAACATGCGATGGATCTCCTTCTCTCCCGCACCATCAAAGGCTGGTGAGGCGATGGGAACACCATCGGTGAGCAGACCCGCCATCTCGATCACATCATCTGCGGGCAGCGATTGAATCGTCTTCACCGCAGCCTTATCTTCGTCGTAGATCTCGACCATGAAATCACGCAATGTCTCCGAAGAAGCATTCTCCTTGAGCATACGGTTGATCTTGTGCCCCAAGGCGCTCGCTGCCCAGCCCATATGGATCTCAAAAATCTGCCCAATATTCATCCGCGATGGCACACCCAACGGGTTGAGGCAGATATCAATCGAACGGCCATCCGCAGTATACGGCATGTCCTCTTCCGGTACGATAATAGAGATCACACCCTTATTACCATGGCGACCCGCCATTTTATCGCCCGGCTGTAGCTTGCGCTTCACCGCCACGAACACCTTGACCACCTTGATCACGCCAGGTTTAAGCTCAGAACCCTCCCGCACCTTGCCAACCTTGGCCTCAAAGGCCGATTCCAAACGGGCGCGCTCTTTATCCATGGCATCAAGAATCGCCGCAGCCTTGCTGTTGACCTCATCATCCGCCGCCGACACCGATGCCAGCTCGCGCAACAAGAGCCCCTGCAACAGCGCCTCAGTCAACGCATCCCCCTTCTTCAGACCAGGGGCACGCGCCGCCTTCTGCCCCGTGAACAAACTACAGAGTCGCAGCTTGGTATTGGACTCCAAAATCCGTCGTGCCTGCTCCTTATCTGAATAGAGCTCTTCAATCTCCAACTCTTCAATCGCTTTGGCGCGCTCATCCTTCTCATCGCCACGACGATTAAAGATCTGGACATCAACCACCACGCCTTCATTGCCCGGCTTAATGCGCAGCGAGGAATCACGGACATCGCTCGCTTTCTCACCAAAAATAGCACGCAACAACTTCTCTTCCGGTGACAACTGAGTCTCGCCCTTAGGGGTGATTTTTCCGACCAAAATATCACCGTGCTTCACCTCAGCACCAATATAGGTCACACCAAAATCATCCAGATGGCGCAACGCCTCCTCGCTGACATTGGGAATATCACGCGTAATCTCTTCATCACCCAATTTGGTTTGACGCGCCACACACTCAAACTCTTCGATATGGATCGAGGTATAAACATCATCTTTAACCATGCGCTCAGAGATCACGATCGCATCCTCAAAGTTGTAGCCGCGCCACGGCATCAAGGCCACCAACGCATTACGACCAAGTCCCAGCTCACCAAGGTCGGTACAAGGGCCATCCGCAATGATCTCGCCACTGCTCACATCCTGACCAATTTTGACAAGCGGCTTCTGGTTAAAACAGGTGTTCTGGTTGGAGCGGCGATATTTAAACATGCGATAAATATCAACACCCGGCTCATCCTCGCGCTGCTCATCCTCACGCACCCGAATCACCATGCGGCTAGCATCAACATACTCCACCACTCCACCACGACGGCAGACAATCGCCACGCCAGAGTCATGCGCAATCGCCGCCTCCATGCCGGTACCCACCAGCGGCTTCTCGTTTCGTAGCAGAGGCACGCCCTGACGCTGCATATTGGCACCCATCAAGGCGCGGTTGGCATCATCATGCTCAAGGAATGGAATCAAACCCGAAGAGACCGAGATCACCTGCGATGGCGACACATCCATGAAATGAATTCGCTCAGGTTCACACATAATAAAATCGCCGTCTTGCCGACACTGGACACTATCCACCAAGAATGCGCCCACCTCATCGACCTCAGCATTGGCCTGAGCAATCACCAGTCCCGCCTCTTCAATCGCGGAGAGATAGGTCACATCACGGCTCACCTTGCCATCAATCACCTTGCGATACGGGGTCTGGAGAAAACCGAACTCATTCACCTTAGCATAGGCTGCCAAGGAGTTGATCAAGCCAATATTCGGACCTTCTGGGGTCTCAATCGGGCACATACGGCCATAATGGGTCGGATGCACATCGCGCACCTCAAAACCCGCCCGCTCCCGCGACAGACCACCCGGGCCAAGCGCAGAGAGGCGTCGTTTGTGCGCCACCTCGGAGAGCGGATTGGTCTGATCCATAAACTGAGAGAGCTGGGAGGAGCCAAAAAACTCCTTCACCGCAGCAATCAATGGACGAGAGTTGACCACATCCGACGGCATCGCCTCAAGCAGATCAGCTGATCCCAACCGCTCACGGCAGGCACGCTCCAGCCGAATCAGGCCAAGCCGCACCTGATTCTCCAGCAACTCACCAACCGACCGCAGGCGACGATTACCGAGATGATCAATATCATCCACCTCACCAATACCATCCCGAAGATTCAAAAGGATATCGAGGGTCATCAGAATATCTTCAACCCGCAACACACCTTGATCAAGGGGAACATCATGATCAGAAATACCTAGACGGCTATTCAGCTTCATCCGCCCAACGCGGGAAAGATCGTAACGACCATGATCGAAAAACATCGATTCAAACAGCGCCTTCGCCGTCTCCACCGTCGGTGGCTCACCAGGACGCATCATGCGATAAATCTCGACCTGCGCCTCCTCCTTACTCTGCACCATATCCATGCGCAAAGTATCGGATAGCCATGATCCCCGAACACCCGGATCCGTCAGCAGGCATTGAATCTCTTCTATACCCGCAGCGCGCAATGCGCCCAGCGTCTCCGCCCCCATCTCTTGGTTATAATCCAACAGCATCTCACCACCAGCAATCATCACTGGCTCGGCAGCAATCGCACCAAGAAAAAGCTCATCGGGAAGGTCTAGCCACTCGACGCCAGCCTCGCTCAATTTACGCAGTACTACCTTGGATATTTTCTTCCCTTCAGGCAGCAAGCGTTTGTCATTCAACATCAAATCAATCGGCGCACGGCAACCCAACAGCAGTTCGGGATCGATTTTCAACTGGACACCAGTTTGGCCAATGCGATAGGTAATATTATTGTAAAAGCGCGCCAAAATATCGGGAACGGTGAGTCCCAACGCCTTGAGTAAAATGCCCACCGGCATCTTGCGGCGCAGATCAAGGCGGAAGTGCAGTTTGTCGCGAATATCGAATTCGAAGTCGATCCATGAACCGCGATATGGTATAATACGCCCTTTAAACAGGAACTTGCCTGAGGAGTGCGTCTTGCCGGAGTCGTGGCTGAAAAATGCGCCTGGTGAACGGTGCATCTGCGAGACAATCACCCGCTCGGTACCATTAATGATAAACGATCCAAAATCGGTCATCAAGGGAATCTCGCCCATATAGACCGACTGATCCCGCACTTCACGCACCTTCCGTTTATTCGGTTTGCCACTGTCAGTATCAAAAATCTTCAGGCGCAGTTTAACCTTGACCGGTAACGCATAGGAGAGATCGCGACGGCGACACTCATCCGTGTCGTAACGCGGTGGCGCATACTCAAGCCCCAGAAACTCCATCTCCGCATGACCACCATAATCACGAATGGGGAACACCGAACGAAACACCTGTGCCAGTCGCGCATCGTTAATGGCAATTTTACCACCACCAACCCCAAGAAACTCGCGAAAGGATTCTACCTGTACACCCAGCATATCCGGCATTGCGATCACAGGATCGATGGTGCCATAATTTTTTCTGATGCGCTTTACTGACGATGCCATATCAACCTCGGAAACTTAAATTGTGCGGAGAAGATAGAAACGCCACCCGCCGGAAATCCGGTGAGTGGCGATCTGCATCACGCCGAAGCATGTGCATAAATTGAACGGTTTGGGCCATCATGCCCAGGGATTGTCCCCGGACATGATCACCAAAAAAATAGCGTGAACTACTTGACCTCGACGCTAGCGCCAGCCTCTTCCAGCTTGCCCTTCACAGTATCCGCTTCCTCAGCAGAGACCGCTTCCTTCACTGCCTTAGGTGCTGCATCCACCACTGCCTTGGCCTCTTTCAGACCCAAACCTGTGATTTCGCGTACAGCCTTGATCACCTGGATCTTTTTCGCCCCAGCAGCTGTCAGAATAACATCGAACTCCGTCTGCTCTTCAGCGACAGCTTCACCACCAGCAGCAGGACCAGCTGCAACCGCAACGGGTGCGGCAGCAGAAACGCCAAACTTCTCTTCGAGGGTGCTTACCAGCTCGGAGAGTTCGAGCACGGTCATGCTCTCAATTGCTTCAATCAATTCGTCTTTAGAAATAGCCATGTTAATTTTTGCTCCTCTTGCAAATTATAAAAAATGATATCGTTAAAAAATATGTAACGCCTCAAGTCACCTTAAGTTGTATTCGAGAACAGGGAAAAATCATCGTCTGTGTTTGCTACACCGCGATATTTTGACACCGTTCTCGGACAATTCAGGGTATGATCTGAGTAGTTACAAAAACGGAACGGTTACGCCGCTTGCTTTTGGTCGCGAACAGCCGCCAATATGCGTACAAACGAAGCCGGAACCTCACTCAAAGTACGAACAAAGCCGGTAATCGGTGCCTGCATGCTGCCCAACATCTTGGCCAGCAAGACCTCACGCGATGGCAATTTCGCCAACGCCGTCACCTGAGCGATGTCCACCAACTTGCCATCCAGCACGCCACCCTGGATCTCCAGTGCTTTATGCTTCTTGGCAAAGTCGGACATTGCCTTGGCTATCGCTACCGCATCATTACCAAATGCAATCACGACTGGGCCGGAAAACAGCGGTTTCGCTGCCGCCAACGCAGTATCTTCTGCTGCACGGCGTGCCAGCGTGTTTTTCACCACCTGAATCGACACCCCTGCCTGGTGCAGCTCTCCGCGCAACTCCTCAGACTGTCCAACCGACAATCCGCGATATTGCGCCACTACCCCAGAAGAAGAGTCCAGCCATGCCGCATGCAACGATTCAACAACCTTGTGTTTTTCTGTGCGGTTCATGTATCCCCCTTGCGTATAATATCAGATCCGTGCAAGTGAGTCTCACTTCCATCTGTGCCGGATAATCCTTGGAATAAAGTATCATACCTCAGCCAACAATCGATTAAGCACGGTGACGAATCACCAATGCTCCCGCAGTCTGGGACGGATCGCATTGATCGCTACCTGCGATCAATGGATTTGGTTACCTCAAGCAAACAATCCCTGATTGCCTAAAGAAACCGGTCAGATCAACTCCAACCAAACGCACCCCTCCATGGGCGCGCAAACTGTTATGCTATGGTAACTACTCAGCTCACCCCTGATCTCCTCGATAACGGCGTTGAAAAATCAGGAGCAATCTAAGTAGTTGCATGCGATGAAATAAAAGCGCCGCTTAAACAGAGCCGAGATCTATGCGAATACCGATCCCCATGGTTGAGGAGATCGCAATGTTTTCCATATAGCGCCCTTTGGCGACAGCTGGCTTCATGCGATTCAACTCAGCCAACAAAAAGGAGACATTCTCCAACAAGTTATCTGCGGAAAACGAACGACGACCAATCGGGGCATGAATCACCCCCGCTTTGTCCACTCGCACCTCAATCTGACCCGATTTAATCGCACTAACGGCCTTGGTTACATCCATCGTCACGGTACCCAGCTTTGGGTTTGGCATCAGGCCACGGGGACCCAATATCCGGCCAATACGACCAATCAACGCCATCATATCTGGGGTCGCCACCACACGATCAAAATCCAGGAAGGACTCCTTCTGTACCCGCTCAACCAGATCCTCAGCGCCAATAATATCGGCACCAGCCGCCTTGGCCTCTTCCGCTTTTACGCCCCGTGCAAATACCGCTACCCGCACCGTCTTGCCCGTACCGTGAGGCAGAGAAATCGAGCCGCGCACCATCTGCTCGGCATGGCGTGGATCCACACCTAGCTTGACTGCAACATCAACAGACTCATCAAACTTCAACGCTGGCATCGCTTGAATCGCAGCAATCGCCTCAACCAATCCAACCGGATGCGCAGGAACAATCTCGCGCATTTTTTTCATTCGTTTGCTCAACTTGGCCATCGCTTACGCCTCCATCCCTTCAACAATCAACCCCATTGACTTGGCGGTACCCGCAACAATGCGCATACCTGCCTCAACATCATAACAGTTGAGATCGGGCATCTTGGTGGTAGCGATTTCACGAATCTGATCCGCAGTCACGGTCGCAACCTTGACCTTATTGGGCTCGGCACTCCCTTTGCTAACCCCTGCCGCTTTCAATAGCAGCACCGACGCAGGCGGCGTCTTAATGATAAAGTCAAAAGACTTGTCCGCATAGACGGTGATCACCACCGGCAAGGTAATGCCGGTCTCCATCTCCTGGGTTCTGGCGTTAAACGACTTACAGAACGCCATAATATTCACACCAGCCTGACCCAATGCGGGTCCAACCGGCGGGGCAGGATTGGCCTTGCCTGCAGGAACCTGCAGCTTCAGCAGTTTATCTACTTTCTTTGCCATCGTATTCTTACTCCATCCGATACACAAACCGATCCTGGCCGTGCCATCTTTATTCGCTTACCGTAGCAAGCTTCCACCCCAAGGTGGTACATCCCGCGTCCTTGCGGAATGGCAAAACCAAATATAACGCATCACGGGCGATCTGAGCAGTTACGGTCTGTTTCAAACGATCGCTAGTAACTACTCAGCACCCTACCCAAAAATGACTATACCTTCTCTACCTGACCAAAATCCAGCTCAACCGGTGTTGGCCGACCAAAGATACTGACGCTGACGACCAGCTTGCCTTTATCTTCCATCACCTCTTCCACCAGCCCATTAAAGGAGGCAAATGGGCCATCAATAACCCGAACATCCTCGCCAACATCAAACAGTACCTTAAGCCGTGGACGCTCGACACCCTCTTCAATCTGATGTTTAAGCGCATCAATCTCGCGCTGCGGCATTGGACGAGGCTTACCGCCCGAGCCCAGAAAACCAATCACACTCCGCGTATCGTTGATGACATGCCAAGTCTCATCCGTCAGCTCCATCTCCACCAACACATAGCCGGGAAAGAACTTGCGTTGCGTGGTCACCTTCTGCCCGCCCTTCAGCTCAACCACATCCTCGCGTGGCACAATCACCTCACCAAATTTATCGGTAAGATCCGCCTTGGTTGCATTTTCAGCGATCCCCTCTGCCACCTTGTCTTCAGAGCCAGAATAGGCCTGAATTGCATACCAGCGCATTGTCATTTAGATTACCTTTTGCACAGCCCAACCTAGGGCAGAATCCACCATCCACAAAAAAAGCGACACCACCAACACCATCACAACGACCAAAATCGTGCTCTGCATCGTCTCCTTGCGCTCTGGCCAAACCACCTTCTTGGCCTCGACTTGAACCTCGCGATAATATTTTTGCACAGATGACAAGCTAATCAATGTTCTATCCCCTTGATGTTTCGTAAGTTGTCACAGATACAACAACGCTTAAAAAATGGCAGGCCAGGAGGGAGTCGAACCCCCAACAGCCGGTTTTGGAGACCGGTGCTCTACCAGTTGAACTACTGGCCTATATTTATCAGACAGCCCATCAAAGGACCGCGCTACTAAAAACAGTAAAACACTTGTAACTACTCAGCCACTCCCGGTTTTCCACGATAGCGGCGTTGAAAAATGCCCATTTACAGTAGTAAACTGAGGTGTTTTTAGACTTTCGCCTCTTTATGGTTGGTATGCTTGCGGCATGAGCTGCAGTATTTACGCAAGATTAGCTTATCACTCATGGTGCGCTTATTCTTATCAGTGGTGTAGTTGCGACGCTTGCACTCTTCACACGCCAAAGCCAATGTATCTCGCATGGTTAAACTCTCCCGTTACCATTCGTGCGCAGGGTCTTCTGCCCAACGCAATCGGGCTGGTAGCACCAGAGATGCCACCAGACCCTATTGATGATTTAATATTTTTAATTACCCGTCACTACTCAGCTCACTCCCGGTTTTCCTAATAGCGGCGTTGAAAAATGCGCATTTACAGTAGTAAACTCCGCTTTTTCGCCTTGCTATCTGGAAAACCGGAAGCAATCTGAGCAGTTACAGCCGTTTTTGGGTAGGGTGCTGAGTAGTTACAATTACTCAACGATCTCGGTAACAACACCGGCACCAACGGTGCGGCCACCCTCACGAATGGCGAAGCGAAGCTCCTTATCCATTGCGATCGGGGTCAACAGCGTGATCTCCATGGCAATATTATCGCCAGGCATCACCATCTC
>JAUZRF010000065.1 GCA_030950645.1 Mariprofundales bacterium | reverse complement strand
TCAACGCCATTGCTGGCATGTTGAAGGGTTAGCTCATGAGCATAATATTTTGCGTGAAATGCTGTAATCAATGTGTATGTTTCCGCCTATATTTTTGATATGTAGATACATTCGTCACTCCATGAAATCATACACAGTAATTTCAGAAAATGAAATCACAGATGCACCTGAACTCAAGTCATAAGTGCAATTTCAAAGATTGCCCTCATCTGGATTCCTGTTTTTTCCTCAAACACTTCATAAGGGATCTTAACCCCGAACACTTTCTAGGTCGTAACTACTCAGCACCCATTGAAAACATCCCGTAACTGCTCAGATCGCTTCCGGTTATTGCTGATGGCAAGGCGAAAAAGCGGAGTTTACTCCTGTAAATAAGCATTTTTCAACGCCGCTAGCAGGAAACTCGGGAGTGGGCTGAGTAGTTACTCTAGGTCGATCATTGAGCTTATGAACAGCCTCAAGAACCTCCTTCTTGGTTACATCAAGCAGTTGCATTGCCTTTGGGAAATACTGGCGTAGAAGGCCGTCAGCATTCTCATTTTAACCTCGCTTCCATGGTAGCTACTCAGCACCCTACCCAAAAATGGCTGTAACTGCTCAGATTGCTTATAATTTTATAACTACTCAGCACCCATTGAAAACATCCCGTAACTGCTCAGATCGCTTCCGGTTTTGCTGATGGCAAGGCGAAAAAGCGGAGTTTACTACTGTAAATGAGTATTTTTCAACGCCGCTATCGGGGAAATCAGGAGTGAACTGAGCAGTTACCCAGCAAGAAAATTTTTCACCCGTTAAAAAGGGAACAATTCAATGCAATTTTCGAGTTTTGCAAGAGGCTCAGTAGTAAACTTAAGCTTTTCCACCTTGCTATCAGAAAAACCGGAAGCAACCTGGATCAGGTGGCGGATCACCCGATGCCAGCGTTTTCAAGCCGCGCAGTTGGTACGGCGTGCGGCATAGCCTACCGGTGGATGGCGCAATAGGCGCACCGCTTCGCATACTGGTCTCCGCCTGTTTATTGGGTGCATTGGTGCGCTACGATGGCGGCAGTTGCCGAACGGCAGCATTGGCGGGTTATGACGATATTCAATGGATTCCGATCTGCCCTGAGGTGGCGGGAGGACTGCCTGTTCCACGACCGCCGGCACAGATTGTTGCCCCTGGGGTAGTGCAAACTGAGGCGGGTGATGATGTGAGTGCGTGGTTTCACGCTGGTGCGGAGTGCGCGCTGCAATGCTGCCTCCAATCCGGGATTCGGGTGGCAGTGCTCAAGGAGGGCAGCCCCTCGTGCGGGGTGCACGAAATTCACGACGGCAATCTCCTGGGGCGGCGCGTTGCTGGGCAGGGTGTGACTGCTCAGCGGTTGTTGGCGGCGGGGGTTGCGGTGTTCAATGAGCATGAGGTGGCGGACGCAGTCATGGCCAGTCGCAGGTTGGCGCTCTAGGATCGCGCCATGGCTCGCCATCGTACCCGTCTTAAAATTTGCGGCATCACCCGTCTGGAGGATGCGCTGGCCGCCTCTATGTTGGGGGTGGATGCGGTCGGTTTTGTCTTTTATGACCGTTCACCACGGTATATCGATCCGCAGGATGCGGCTGCGATTGTGCGTCAGTTGCCGCCCTTTGTCTCTGCGGTGGGGCTGTTCGTTAACCCGGATCAAGAGTGGATCGCCGAGGTGCTACACTACTGCCCACTCGGGGTGATTCAGCTTCATGGGGATGAATCTCCAGAGTTCTGTGCCTCCCAGCGACGGCGGGTACTCAAGGCGATTGCTGTTCGTGAGGCGGATGACCTGAAACGGATCGCGCACTATAATTGTCCGGTGTTGCTTGATGCGCCTGCTCCGGCTGGGGTTTATGGTGGTACGGGTAGCCGCTTTGACTGGTCGTTGCTTGCCAACCATCCGCTGGAGCATGACCACCCTTTGATGCTGGCAGGTGGAGTTGCGCCTGAAAATGTCGCGGCCGCTCTGGCCATTCGACCCTGGTTTGCACTCGATGTCTCCTCCAGTGTGGAGCGGGCTCCGGGGATCAAGGATCAAGCCAAGCTCACCGCCCTGGTTCGCGCCCTCCAGCAGGCGGAGCGCCCATGATTGACGGTTCCCAGCTCTGCGATGATGATGGCATTACAACATGCTATTACCGTGCCTATGGATGCGTTTTTCACAATAAAATCAACTTTTTGGTGTTTTATGTCTGATTCATCGATTCCTCCTATTACCCATGCGCCAGATGCAGGAGGCCATTTTGGTCGTTTTGGTGGCAAGTTTGCTGCTGAGACCTTGATGCAGCCGCTTGCTGAGCTTGAGGAGGCGTTCTTTGCCGCATGGCAAGACCCCGAATTCCACCGTCAGCGCTGTGATCTGCTTAAGAACTATGTTGGTCGACCAACGCCGCTCTACCATGCTACCAACCTCTCTCGCGAGGTTGGTGGGGCGCAGATCTGGCTCAAGCGCGAGGATCTAACCCACACCGGTGCGCATAAAATCAACAATACCATCGGTCAGGGGTTGCTGGCCAAACGGATGGGTAAGCCACGGGTCATTGCGGAGACGGGTGCGGGTCAGCATGGCGTGGCGACTGCCACCGTGGCGGCGATGTTTGGTCTCAAGTGCGATGTGTACATGGGGCGTGAGGACACGGTGCGTCAGGCACCCAATGTCTACCGCATGAAACTGCTTGGTGCCAATGTTATCCCCGTTGATTCGGGTACTGCGACGCTCAAAGATGCGCTCAATGATGCCTTGCGTGACTGGGTAGCTAGCTGCGAAGATACCTTTTATATTATCGGTACCGTGGCTGGACCGCATCCCTACCCGTTGATGGTGCGCCAGTTTCATGCGGTGATTGGTGAGGAGGCGCGGGCGCAGATGTTGGCACAGGCTGGGCGTTTGCCCGATGTGGCGATTGCTTGTGTCGGCGGTGGCTCCAATGCGATGGGATTGCTCCATCCATTAAGGGATGACGATGTTCGCTTAATTGCGGTAGAGGCTGCGGGTCTCGGCCTGAATAGTGGCGCCCATGCAGCCTCATTGGCGGCGGGTCGCGCGGGGATTTTGCATGGCAATCTCACCTACCTGTTGGAAGATCTTGAAGGGCAGATTCAGGGCACGCATAGCATTTCAGCGGGGTTGGATTATCCGGGGGTGGGTCCGGAATTGGCATATATGTATGAACAGGGGAGGCTGGAATTGGCCGCTGCCGATGATGATGAGGCGCTTGATGCCTTCCACCGCCTGACCTTAAGTGAAGGGATTATTCCGGCGTTGGAATCGAGCCACGCGCTGGCTGCGGCGATGCGGATGGCCGCAGAGATGGCACCTGAGGAGATCGTGTTGGTCAACCTCTCTGGTCGCGGGGATAAGGATATGGAGAGCGTGATGCGGCGTGAGCAAGCAGGGTTTTCGGAGGGGACTCCATGAGCGGAAGGCAGCGGCTGGCTGCGGTCTTTTCCCGCTGCAAAACCGAGGGCAGAGCGGCGCTGGTGGGCTTTCTTACCGCGGGCGATCCTGGGGTTCAGGAATCAAAGCAACTGTTGCTGGCGCTGGCTGCAGAGGTGGATGTGCTTGAGATCGGGATGCCTTTCTCGGATCCGATGGCTGATGGGGCGGTGATTCAGGCTGCCAGTGAGCGCGCGCTGGAGGCCGGTACCAAGCTGGCCGATCTCTTCGCGCTGGCGGCGGCGGTTCGTCGCGCACACCCAGCGTTGGGCATTGTATTGATGGGCTATGGCAACACGGCGCTGGCGACGGGTATGGAGCATTTTGCGAACAATGCCGCCAATGCTGGCGTTGATGGGGTGTTGTTGGTTGATATTCCTCCTGAGGAGGGGGCGATTTGCGATGATGCTCTGGCGCAAGCGGGTCTGGCTCGGATTTTATTGCTCGCACCCACCTCCTCGGAGGCGCGGATGCAACTGGTTGGGGAGCGCGCCACGGGGTTTATCTATTATGTCTCGTTGACCGGGATTACCGGGGCGAAGATGGGGGCGGTGGAAACGATTGCGGGCAAGGTGGCCGCCATTCGTCAGCATACCAATCTGCCCGTTTGCGTGGGCTTTGGCGTCAAAAGTGCAGGACAGGCGGCGGCAATCGCTAAAGTGGCCGATGGCGTGGTGGTAGGGAGCCAATTTGTTGGCCTAGTGGCGCAACATCGCACCGATATTGCTGCTGCTGTGGCCGCGCTGGCAGCAGAAGCTGGCGGGATGCGTCGGGCCATCATGGAGGCTTCTTTGATATGAGAATCAAGGTTTTAGGGTGCTATGGCGGGCAGTTATTAGGGTTTCACCTCTCCTCATTTTTGGTGAATGACTCGATTTTGCTTGATGCTGGCGCGCCGACCGAATCGCTTACCCTGGAAGAGCAGCATCGCATTCGCCATATCTTTATCTCCCATGTCCACCTCGATCACATCAAGGATATCGCATTTTTGGCTGATAACCGCTCGCTGAAACGATTGGGTGGTGATCCGCACAATCGCTGCATGGTGGTGCATTCCTTGCCAGAGAATATTGATTATCTCCGCACTCACTTTATTAATGATATTATTTGGCCAGATTTCACCCGTATCCCTTCAGTGGAGGATCCGATTTTGCGCTTGGAACCGATGATAGCAGAGAGTACGGTTGAGGTGGATGGGGTGCGCATTACCCCAATTATGGTGAACCATCCGGTACCCTGTACCGCATTCCTGCTGGAAGAGAATGGTGCCCAGTTTATCTATTCGGCCGATACCGGATCCACCGATCGCTTGTGGCAGGTAGCCAATGCGCAGCCCAATCTGCAAGGGATTATCGTGGATTGTTCCTTTCCAAATAATCAACAGTTCCTGGCAGATATCAGTGGCCACATGACGCCGCGAGGCGTAGAGCAGGAACTGAAAAAACTGGATCGGCTGGGTGAGATTCCGATCTATTTTTTCCATATGAAGCCGGAGACACTCAACACCATGACGGACGAAATTAATAACGCGGCAATTCCGCTTGCCAAGACCCTGAGCCAGATTGACGAGTTTATCATATGAATTGGCTAACCCGACTGATTGAACGGCCGAGTTCGATCCTCTCCTCCTCACGCAAGACCGATGTGCCAGAGGGGGTGTGGAACAAGTGTCCCAACTGCTCGGAGGCGCTCTATTCCAAGGAGCTGCTGCGTGATGCAATGGTGTGCAGTAAATGCGGTCATCATCAGCGGATCAATACGAAAACCCGTGCCGAACTGCTGTTTGATACCGGTTCGTGGAGCGAGGTGGATGATGGGCTTCGATCCAAAGATCCGCTTGGTTTCAAAGATAAAAAGCGTTATCGTGATCGTCTGAAAGATGCCTCGAAAAAGGCAGGGGATCAGGATTCGGTGCGCAATTACACTGGCCAAATCGAGGCGATGCCGTTCTCGGTTTCGATGTTCGAGTTCGCCTTCATGGGGGGCAGCATGGGGGCGGTGGCTGGCGAAAAGCTGGTGCGTGCTATCGAACGGGCGCTGGCAGAGCAGATGCCCTACCTGTTAGTGGCCGCATCGGGTGGTGCACGCATGCAGGAGGGGATTCTCTCACTGATGCAGATGGCCAAAACCTCGGCGGCGGTGAATCGGCTCAATGATGCACAGTTGCCGTTCATCTGCCTGCTTACCGATCCGACTATGGGCGGGGTCTCCGCTTCAATCGCCTGGTTAGGGGATGTGGTCGTGGCAGAACCTGCGGCGCTGATCGGCTTTGCTGGCCCGCGTGTAATTCGTGAGACGGTCAATCAGGAGCTTCCGGAGGGGTTCCAACGCGCAGAGTTTCTGCTTGACCACGGCCTGATCGATGCCGTGATCGATCGGCGCGAGTTTCGAAGCTGGCTGGCCACGATATGCCGCCAGCTCTCTGCGCGCAGTTATGATCCCGCAGCAGAAAAGACCGCCAGTTGAGTGAATGCCGAGCTAGATTCGGTTGAACAAATGCTGCTGGCGCTGGGTGCGCCGGCAGCAGATCGTGATTATCGGCCAGGGCATGCGCGCATGCATGCGTTGCTGAATGGCTGTGTCGGTGCGGGGTTCTCTTTGCGCCGTCCGCGTTTGCGAATTCGTGTGGCGGGAACCAATGGTAAGGGCTCTACTGCAGCGATGGTGGCGGCAGGGCTGATGGCGGCAGGCGCGCGCGTTGCTCTCTACTCCTCGCCCCATATTCAACGCTTTGGCGAACGCATTCGGATTGATGGCGCTGCCCTTAATGATGCAGCACTGCGCGCCTATTTAACGCAGTTGCTGCCGATGGCGAAAGCCGTGGGTGCTAGCTATTTTGAATTGGCCACCACACTGGCTTTGGTCGCATTTTCGCAGGCAGAAGTGGATGTTGAGGTGCTGGAGGCTGGTGTTGGTGCCCGTTTTGATGCGACCACTGCTGTTGCGGCCGATATGGCGCTGCTTACCCCAATAGCGCTCGACCATCAGGCATGGTTGGGGGATACTTTGGCGGCAATTGCAGAGGAAAAAGCGTATGTCGGTGTCGGATGCCGTTGGTGCCTGACGGTGGAGCAGCCCGAGGCAGCGAACGATGCGTTAGCGCGCTTTGGCTTTCAGGAGCCAGTGGTGGTGGATGATGCGCTGCAACCGGCCATGGCTGGCGCTCACCAACAACAGAATGCATCGCTGGCGTTGCGCGCGTTAGATCTACTCTATCGGAACGACGAAATGGCTGGGGATTGGGCAACCATTGGTGCGGCGACATTGGCGGCGCAGCTTGATGGTCGCTTGGCGTGCTATCGCTTGGCGGGTACCACGGTATGGCTGGATGCGGCGCACAATGCCCATGGGGTGGCAGCGGTTGTCGATTGGGTTCGTGAGCGGATGGATGTGGTGCTCATCTACACCCGGGAGGATCGCTCTCTGGCTGAGTCGCTGCCGCAGTTGCGTCGGATTGCCGATACTGTGATTGGTCAATCAGGGGATGGGTTGGATCATCACTTGCCCACGGTATGCGATGGGTTGGCGTGGGCGCAGTGCCATGCTCCAGGTGGGCGGTGGTTGGTGCTGGGCTCATTTTTGACGGTGGCTGCGGCTCAGAATTGGTTGATGGCGCACGGTGCCAGTCTATTTGATGGCAAAAATCATGGTGGAGGTGACTGCGAGTGAGCGCAGAATTATTGATTAATGTGACCCCATTTGAGACCCGGGTGGCGCGGATTGAGGATGGTCGTGCCGAGGAGATATACATTGAACGCGAGTGCGAGCGCGGTCTCAAAGGGAATATCTATAAGGGCAAGGTGCAGCGGGTGATTCCCGGCATTCAGGCGGCTTTTGTTGATATTGGCCTACAGAAATCCGGATTTTTGTATGTTGCGGATATCTCTATCCCACGGGATAGCGAATTGGCGGTGGAAGAGGCTGCCCATCAGCCGGAGGATGATGAGGCGGATGGGAAGAAATCGTCCGCACCGCCCCGACGCCGACAGGCCGATATCGCTGAACTACTTGAGGAGCGCCAGCAGCTGTTGGTTCAGGTCTCCAAGGAGCCGATCTCCTCGAAAGGGGCGCGGCTCACCTCCTTAATCTCCCTCGCTGGGCGCTATTTGGTCTATCTGCCACTGCTCGACCATGTCGGCATTGCCCACCGTTTAGATGAGCCTGAGGAACGCGCGCGATTGCTTGACATCGCCAACCGTCTCAAGCCGGAGAAGGGGGGGCTGATTGTGCGCACGGTGGCGGATGGTCACGGGGAGGAGGAGTTGCGCCGGGACCTCGCTTTTCTGCAACGATTATGGGCGGATATTGCGCAGCGCATGCGTTGTGCCGCCCCCGGTTCAATGCTGCATACCGATCTTAATCTCTACCTGCGGGTGATGCGCGATTATGTGGATGATGAGGTGGGCAAGATCCATGTCGATTCACACGAGGCCTACGAGCGCATGAAGCAGTTTGCTACTCAGTTTATGCCGGAGGTGGCCGATCGTATCTTTTATTATCCTGGGGATCGGCCGCTATTTGATCTTTATGGTGTTGAGGAGACGCTCGAACAGGCATTGAAACTTAGAGTGCCGCTCAAGTCTGGTGGCCATTTGGTAATTGAGCAGACCGAGGCGTTGATTGTGGTGGATGTGAACTCCGGTTCATTTATCAAATCGCGCAACTTGGAGGAGACCAGTTTTAAGACCAATATGGAGTCAGTACATGAGCTGGTGCATCAATTGCGCTTGCGTAATCTGGGTGGAATTGTGGTGATCGATTTCATTGATATGCAGGAGGAGGAGAATCGTTGCAAATTGATCGAGGTGCTCAAAGAGGCACTGCGGCGTGATAAAGCCAAGAGCAAAGTGGTGCAATACTCTTCACTTGGCCTAGTGGAGATGACCCGTAAGCGCACCCGCGAATCGTTGGGGCGGATGCTGATGGAGGATTGTCCGCGCTGCCATGGAGTGGGCAAAGCCAAGAGCGTACGCACGATCTGTTACCAGCTGTTTCGAGAGATTGTGGCAGAGGCGCGCGCCTATCCGGCGGAGAAGTTAATGTTGATCGCCCACCCCGCGATCATCGACCTTCTGCTCGGGGAAGAGAGCGATCAAGTGACAGCTTTGGAGAAGTTTTTGGGCAAAACCATCGAGCTCAAGAGCGATGAGGAATTGGCCACCGAGTCCTACGAGATCGCGCTGATTTAAGAGGGAAGACTTGTTGTATGGTAACTGCTCAGATTGCTTCCGGTTTTCCTGATAGCAAGGCGAAAAAGCGAAGTTTACTCCTGTAAATGCGCCTTTTTCAACGCCGCTATCAGGAAAACCGAGAGTGAGCTGAGTAGTTACTCTTGATCTACCACTAGACTAGCGATAGACTACATCATAATCCGGACTGATTCAGTCCACTTTACTTGCCAAAGGAGCACCGCCATGCCTGTCACCATCACCCAATCTGCCGCTGACAAGATCAGCGCCCTTCAACAGAACGATGCCAATCAAGGGATGAATCTGCGCATTTTCGTCAGTGGTGGCGGCTGTTCTGGCTTCCAGTATGGCTTCACCTTTGATGAGGCAATCAACGACAACGATACCGTGGCGGAATCGGGTGGCGTCAAGCTACTGATTGATGCCATGAGCATCGATCTGCTTCGTGGTGCCGAGGTCGATTACAAATCGGATATCAACGGGGAATCCTTCGTCATCCGCAACCCCAACGCCGGCTCCACCTGCGGCTGCGGCAAATCCTTCTCGCCCGCAGATAGTGGCGGCGGCTGCGCCAACGCCGGATAGAGGTCGCACACCAGTATGCCCGCATTGATCATTGAGCGGCTGAGTAAAAGTTACGACGCTGGAAAAGTGGCGCTGGATACGCTTTCACTCACCATCAAGCGCGGCAGCTTCTTCGCCCTGCTTGGCCCCAATGGCGCGGGCAAAAGCACCCTAATCAACATCCTTGCCGACACCGTGCGCCCCAGCTCAGGTCGGATAACGCTGCTAGGAGAGGATCTATTCAGCCAACGCATCCGCTGCAAAAAACGGATGGGTGTGGTGCCGCAAGAGGCCGCCTTCGACCCCTTTTTCACCCCGCGAGAGATTCTCGCCATCACCAGCGGACTGTTCGGACGCAAACCGGATCAGAGCTGGATCAACACCCTGCTCGACCGCCTAGAACTGCTACCCCACGCAGGTAAAAACACACGGCAACTCTCCGGTGGTATGCGCAGACGGTTGCTGGTGGCACAAGCGCTGGTACACAAGCCAGAGTTAGTGATTCTCGATGAGCCCACCGCCGGAGTGGATGTCGAGCTACGCCGCCGCCTATGGGATTTCATGCGCGAACTTAACGCCGAGGGCACCACCATCCTGCTCACCACCCACTATTTAGAGGAGGCCGAAGCACTGTGCGATGGGGTGGCAATTATCGACCACGGCAAGCTACTCACCGCGCAATCGATGAAATCGTTAATGACCGATGGTGCGGGTAGCACGCTATGGTTAGAATTCCCCCAACCATTACAGGAAATCGGAGCGGAAAACGCACAGCTTCTGGCCGACTTCACCCCGACCATCGACGCGGGGAAGCTACGCTTACGACTATGCCAAAACCGCGCAAACTTTCACCAAGCCTACCAAGCCGCAGTCGCCCGCTTTGGTGCGCCAGTAGACGCCGGTGTGGAGCATGAAGATCTTGAAGATGTCTTCCTACGCCTGACCGGAAACGCCTAAAATACTGGTCGAGCGATACCCTCGCACTGATCCATCATCGCAATCGCGGAGCTGTCATTTTGGACTTTAGTGCACATTTTTCAACGCCGCTATCGGGAAAACCGGGAGTGAGATCAATCGTTACTAGGGATCCATGGTAACTGCTCAGATTGCTTCCGGTTTTTCTGATAGCAAGGCGAAAAAGCGGAGTTTACTACTGTAAATGAGCATTTTTCAACGCCGCTATCGGGAAAACTGGGAGTGAGATGAGTAGTTACGATCCATGATTACGCACCCCACCCCAAAGCCGTAGCTAAGCCGCTGCTGCGTTGGACCCGTTGCTGAATCGACTGACGCAGCATGGAGAGATCCGCAAAAATGGTGAAGTGGTGACGCGTCCGAGTGATCGCAGTATAGAGTAGCTCGCGGGAAACAGGCGTATGCTCGCCAAGCTGTTGTGGTAGCACCATCACCACTTGGTCAAACTCGGATCCTTGCGCTTGATGCACCGTCATTGCCCACGCCAAATCATGGCGGGGGAGCAGTTGCAGCGGGATCTGGTGCAGTGATTGATCCGAGTGGCGAAACCAGACCCGCAAACGCGCGCGCTCATCCCGCCACACCAGCCCGACATCCCCGTTAAATAGCCCTAGCTCATAGCTATTTACCGTAACCATCACCGGAGTGCCATGCACCAACGCGCCCGTCGCAAGAAGATTGCGCGCCTGCAAGCGGCTGGCAATCGCAGCATTCACCCCCTCCACACCAACCTTTCCTTGGCGTACCGCACACAGCACCCGCATGCGCTCAAAGGCTGCTAGCGCCGACGCAACGCCCGACTGCGCTAAATACTCTGCGTAACGATCCGCCACCTGATCAAGCAAACCGCCCAAGCCATCACAATGCCAATGCAGATCGGGCACCCCTCCCCCACGCAACAGCGCAATCGCCCCATCACTCGCGCCACGATTAACCAGCCCCGCCAACCGGCCAATCCCACTCTCCGCACCAAAACGGTAGCTGGTGCGGAGCAGGGCAATGGCGTTGGCAATCGGCGGCGCATCCACCCGGGTGGGGATCTGTGCCACATCGTCGCCAGTCCATGCCGCCAGCGTTTGCGCAACCTCCGGATCGTATGCCAGCGCATCACCATGGCCGGTGATATCACCCAGCACGCTGCCCGCCTCCACCGATGCCAGCTGATCGCGATCTCCCAACAAAATCAAACGACAATACTGCGGTAGCGCGCGCACCAGCCTTGCCATCAAGGGTAGCGATACCATCGAGGCCTCATCCACCACCAAACAATCCAGTGCTAACGGGTTGTTGGCATCATGGCGCCAACCGCGCGGGCTATAGCCCAACAGGCGATGGATAGTAAATGCCTCACCCAGCGCACCATCCTCCAGCGAAGCTGAGAGATCCAAGCCCTGCCTAGACTGGCGAATCGACTCCACCATCCGAGCGGCAGCCTTACCCGTTGGCGCAGCTAGTGCGATACGAAGATCACCTTGCTCCAACAGTAAGGACAACAGTTTGATTAACGAGGTTGTTTTCCCTGTTCCTGGCCCACCGGAGATCACTGCAAAGCCACGACTTACCGCCAATGCCGCCGCCAGACGCTGCCAATTGACCCCATCATCCGGGCTGGGAAATAGCCGCTGCAAACCTTGCTGCAGCTGCGCAACATGCAAGCTCGGGCGCTGCTGTAGTCGCGCCAAAATAGCCTGAGCCACCGATTGCTCATCACGCCAATAGCGAAAGAGGTAGAGCTTGCTTCCGTCCAACACCATCGGAGCACGCGACCCCACCAAGGCAACGCAATCGGAGGCTCGCAGCGCAGCAACCCATGCCGCCACATCGGGGATTACCCCCATCGCCACCGATTCCGGCCACGGTTTTCCACCCCAATCCTGTAGATCAAGGCAGCTATCCCCCCGCTGCTGGCACACCACCAACAGCTTCGCAGTCGATGCCACCAATCCATCCGCACCAGACTCCGAATGGCGTCCGATAAACCGAGAGAATTGCGCTGCGAGTGGGGAAGAGGATAGGGTCATGACACTACTGCCGGAGCCAACCAATCGTCATGCCCACCAACGCGAGGATCCAGTTGGCGCAGGATGACAAAAAGGGTAGAAGCGTTCATTCTCAAGGGGTGCGATCGCAAAAGATAAATAGCAGGGGGGAAATGGCTGGGGGACGTGGATTCGAACCACGGTTGACGGAGTCAGAGTCCGTAGTCCTGCCGCTAGACGATCCCCCAATAGAACGGCGCAAGCTAGAAAAAAGCTGTTCTGCGTCAAGCCAGCCACGAGGCAGCATCATCCGGCAGCAGCCAACAGCGTATCCAAGCCATCAATCAGACTGCGCGTTGGTCGATGGGCATAGACCCCCTGACGCCCATCCGAATCTGGCCGCATACCCCGCAAAAACAGGTAATAGACCCCACCAATATGGCGATCATAATCATAATCCGCCAAGCGCAGTCGCAAATAGCGCTGCAACGCCACGGTATAGAGCAGATATTGCAGATCGTAGCGCCGCGTATATATTGCAGTTTCAAGCTTTTCTGGGGTGTAATCGGATAACGATCCGCCCAGAAGATTGCTCTTATAATCGACAAGAAAATAGCGGTCATGGTGGAAAAATACCAGGTCAATCAAACCGGTCATGACACCACGGCAAGCCTCAACACGAATCCCCTGAATCGGCATCGGTGCTGCCTGTGCCAGCAGGGCGTTCAGCGCCGAGACATCCAGTTTTGCCATACTGAAATCAAACGCCAACTCGTTCATCCGCTGCTCCGGAGCAATATCCGCCAAGCGCAGATCATCCCCGTTGAGTGGGGTCTGCACCACATCGGAGATCCACCTCCCGACCAATGCACCGCAGTCGGGATCCAGACCAAACCTCGGTGCCAACCGCAACGACAATCGCACCGTCTGAGCAACAACATCCGTAGTAAAATCAAGATTCTCTAACAACTGGTGCAGAAACAGCCCAGTGCGACTTCCGGCAGGGAAACCCAGCACGGCATCGGCGGCGACCCTTGCGCCACCAAGGATCGGCTGGTGCACTTCACGCGTCAGCGCCGTAAAGCTGGTGATGCGCCAATCGGTCGCAATTTTCCCAGTAAAGCTACGCGCACCACTTCGTTCAGTCGCCACCGCAAGCGGTGCCAGTATGCATGGTTGGGACACCTCCTCCGTGGAGATCGTTCGCAGCTCAATAGCCCCCTGTCCTGCCGCCACCAACCGCGCCAAATCATCATCAATAGCGTCCCCGTTTTTGGCAGCCAAAGCGTCCGGCAGTGCCGCATCAAGATCTTCCACCTGCTGGTGCGGATGCAGCAGCCAGGCCGCCGCCGTTTTGGTTGCCACCGTGTGAGGCGATCTCCCCCGATCCGGCACACACCAACCCAAATAAAGCTTCGACTCTGCCCGCGTCAAGGCAACATAGAGCAGCCGAACATCCTCAGCTAAGCGTTCCCGCTCTGAACAACAAAGATGCTCGACGCGCTGCTCCGATCCCGCATCAAGGCAACGCACCCCTCGGTCTTCGTCAAAATAGGGCAGCAGCGGCTCTCGCTCTCTGGTGCGGCAATCCCAGATGTAGGGCAGGAACACCACCGGATACTGCAACCCCTTGCTGGCATGGATCGTCACAATACGCACCAATGCGGCATCGTGTTCCAGGCGGAGCACGCTCTCCTCATCGGTACGGTCTCGCTGATCAATCAACCAGCGCAGCAACCCATCCATCCCCGCCGTGGTGGCGGATGCCTGCTGCAACAGTTCACCCAGATGGAGCAGATTGGTGATGCTCCGCTCCGGATACCGCGCCGCAGCAAGCCGTTCACCCAAGGCAAGTTCGCGCAACATCTGTTGGAACATCGCCATAAAACCGCGTTGCAACCACAGGGTGTGCAGGCCACGAAAGGTGTCGCTCCAACCAAGCCAGCGCGCCTCATCCGCCGTCCACGCCTGCATGGCGGCGTAATCGAGATTCAGCAATGGGCTAGCTAGAGCCTGCCGTAGCGTGGCGCCATCGTGCCAATTGATCACCGCCCGCAGGAGCAATAGTAACCCCGCAGCCTCGCTACTGGAGAAGACCCCATCGGTTCCCGCCGCCACCGCAGGCACCCCGCGCTGACGCAACGCCTCACGCAGCCCATCGGCCTCAATATGGTTGCGCACCAGCACCGCAATATCCCCCGGAAGCAGCGCCCTCCCGCCCTGGAGAAGATCCCCCAAAGTAACATCACCGCGCCTGCCCGCTTCAATCAGTCGGACAATCTCGTTGGCAGTGTGGCCATGCATCTGCTCCCGAAGATCCACCTTGCCGAGCTGTTTCCCCTCGGTCGCGGTCAAATGCCACAGAGTCATCGCCGCCATCTCGCGCCCTTGCTGGGTGAGCGGGCGATGCAGTTGTGGTGCGGGATGCACCGGCTGAAACGCGATCTCCGCGTAGAGAAACGGTTGCGCACGCTGAGCAAACAGGGTGTTCACTGCGGCAATGAGCTGCGGGGTGGAGCGCCAATTGGTGTCCAAGGTGTAGCTGCGATCCACCTCCTGCTTGGCACGCAGATAGGTAAAGATATCGCCACCGCGAAAGCTATAGATCGCCTGTTTGGGATCGCCAATGAGCATGATCGCCATCGACTCCGTCGCGACACCATTTGATACAACACCCTGAGATAAATGATAAATTTGAGAAAAAATACTATACTGAATCGCATCGGTATCCTGGAATTCATCGATCATCGCCACCGGATAGCGCGCACCAATCGCAGCGACCAGCGCTGGAGAAGCCGCCAGCGCCGCCTCCAACTGCAACAGCTGATCATCAAACGCCATCTGACTCGCCTCGCGCTTGGCCTGCGCCACTTGACGCGCTGCGGCAGCATTCACCTCCGCCAGCGCGCGCAGCTTCACATCGCGCTGGAGTGCCTCCGCCGCATCAACGATCCGCTCCACCGCCACAAAAAATGGCTGATCAAAGGTCTCACTTTGCTTTTTTTTCAGCTGAGATTGCAGCGTGGAGGCGGCCACGCTCGCAAGCAGCGACCAGCCCACAAACAGCCGTTCCGAGGCAAAATAGCCATCAATCGCTGCCAATAGATCGGGGATATTGGCTAGCTTATACACCTTACGCCGCTGCATCAGCGCGCCTGAAGCCAGCGCCTTCGCCAACCGCTCGCGGTCTCGGTGCCACGCCACTCCCAACTGCTGGCACCGCGCCAACCAATCCCGCCAATGGATGAACAGATCGTCCAAGCTGGCCTCCACCTGTGGCACCAACACCACCCCGGGTCGGCGCAATGGCTGTTGCAGCTTCCGCAACGCATCAAAACGCCCCACTGCAGCATGAAATAGCGCCAACGAGGCCGCATCCAGAGGATAAACCGTGCGACGCCACCAATCCTTGATCGCCTGATCCCACAGCACGCCATCATCGGTCAACATCTCCACCTCAAAATCCTTGCCGCTATTGAAGGCATGTTCGGTAAGAACCCGTTGGCAGAAGCCATGAATGGTGAAGATGGCCGCCTCATCCATGCTGCGCAGTGCCAATTTGAGGCGGCGCTGCGCCTGCAACCGTGCCTCAGACCCCACATGATCGGCACACCACAACGCAACCAACGCATCCTGCGCCGAATCCCCCACCAACGCCTGCAACCCGGCATAGAGCCGTTGACGAATGCGCCCGCGCAACTCATCGGTAGCCGCCACCGTGAAGGTGACCACCAACAACCGATCCACCGCGCGCCCCTCAAGCACCAAGCGCAGGTAGAGGTTGGCGATGGTAAAGGTTTTCCCTGTCCCCGCACTCGCCTCGATCAGGCTGCTGCCAGCCAATGGGGCATGCAGGATTGTAGCAACGGAAAGCACCGTCGATCGCCTCATCCCATCGCTGCAAAAATCGGGTTTCATTATCATGCTCGAAACTATAGAGCCCCAGTAACTACTCAGCACCCATTGAAAACATCCCGTAACTGCTCAGCTCGCTTCCGGTTTTGCTGATGGCAAGGCGCAAAAGCGAAGTTTACTACTGTAAATGAGCATTTTTCAACGCCGCTACCGGGAAAGTCAGGAGTGAACTGAGCAGTTACTCAAAAGCGAGCGGTGCCCGCAGCGCGTCTGTCATCTCCAAGGCATCCAGCTCAAACAACAGATGTCGCCTCGTTTGCGGAAGCGCTTGCAGAAATTGGGTTTTCCCATCGCGAAAAGCCAGTCTGGCGAAGATTCCACACACCTTGATATGACGCTGTAGTGAGGTGGCAAGCAGTGCCTGATGCCAAGCTTCCGCATCGGCAAATGCAGAGTGAAACCGTGCTGGCAAGGCATGATAAAAGCCTTCACTAACCGCCAATGGCTGCGTCAAACCGTAATCCTGATAGCAATCGTAGATCAGCGAGGATAGATCGTAGGTGATCGGGCCCAGACAGGCGTCTTGGAAGTCGATCACACCCAGCGGAACCGCATCATCGGGTAACATCAAGTTGCGTGAGTGGTAATCGAGGTGCACCGGAGCCTGCGGAATCCTTGCTATCTGCTCAAACAGCGGTTCCAAGGCCGCAAAAAAGTTCGCACGAAAGCGCGCATCCACCTCCCGCTGCGCCACGAAGGGGAGGTACCAATCAAGATAGAGCGCACACTCCCGCGCCATGCGCGCATGGTCAAAACAGGGAGAGTGCAGCGCGCTCGCATCTCCCGCTTGCAGTAGATGCAGTTGACGCACCGCATCCGCAAACAGCGGCGCAACCGCCCTGCCCTGATCCCGTGCCTGCGCCCAAGTGGTATCGCCAAAATCCTCCAGCAGCAGCAGACCTACGGCCTCATCTGCGGCAACCAACGCCGGAACGCGTAGATCAAGCGACTCCAACCATCGGCGCACCTGCAAAAATGGCACCACCGACTCCTTGGCTGGCGGGGCATCCATCACCACCCAACGCTCACTACCCGTGCCCTCCCCGCGTTGCGCACGCAAATAACGCCGAAACGAAGCATCCCCCGCCAGTGGGGTGAGCAGGACGCCCTGCCCCAACACCCGATCAACCCAATGCGCAATGCACTGGTTGCGGGTGTCAGTCACGCCTTCTCGCAGCTTTGGGCGAAGTTACCGTGACCTTGAATGGCGTCGGCTATTCGACGGCGCGTGCGAATGCGCGCCTGGACGCCCTCTCCCACCATCATGCTTGCCATCCTTGCCATACACCTCGGCACGATCCTCTTGGCTCAACCCTTCGGCAGAGGCCTGGCGATCGGTCGGCGCGCCAATCTTTAGCCACTCAGGATCGATATGTATGGCGGGGATTGGACGACCAATATAGGCCTCAATATCCGGCAAGCCAAAGCAGAAGCGTTCACAGGAGAATGAGACCGCCACCCCTTTGCTGCCCGCCCGTGCGGTACGCCCAATACGATGGACATAATTCTCCGCATCTTCCGGTAAATCGTAGTTGAAAACATGGGTAACATCATCGATATGCAAGCCGCGCGAGGCGACATCGGTGGCCACCAACAGATGCAGCTTGCTGCTGACAAAATCCGCCAAAATGCGTTCACGCTTCTTCTGCCGCACATCACCGGAAAGAATCCCCACCTTAAAGCCATACTGCGCCAGTTTGCGCGCCACCCGCTCACCCGTCCGCTTCTGGTTAATAAAGATGATGCCGCGCTTGACCGTATCGCGACGAAGCAGATAAATCAGCAAGGGAAGCTTGTCCTCCATCGCGGTTTGGTAGATGGATTCATCCACCCCATCTGCAGTGACATTGCCAGACTCCGCGCGGATCTTCTCCGGATTATTCATATGCTCATACGCCAGTTCCATCACCTTATGCGACAGCGTGGCTGAAAATAGCAGCGCCTGGCGTTGATTATATGGCGGCAACTGCCGCATCATATAGCGCAAGTCGCGAATGAAACCGAGATCAAACATGCGATCCGCCTCATCAATGACGGCCACCTCACACTTGTTTAGCGAGTAGCAGTGCTTCTTATGGTAGTCGATCAGCCGTCCTGGGGTGCCCACCAGAATATCCACCCCATCGGCAAAGGCATTTTGCTGACGCTCATAATCGACCCCACCATAGACTACGAGGCAGCGCAAATCGGTGTGCTTAATCAGATCTGCGGCATCTTTCGCTATCTGAATCACCAGTTCGCGAGTAGGTGCAATCACCAGTGCTCGCGGATGCGTGTGCGTACGCCCTTTTATTGCCGGTTTGGTCAGCAGTCGATTGATAATGGTAATCAAAAACGCTGCAGTTTTTCCAGTCCCGGTACGACCTTGCGCCGCAATATCCTGCGCGGCCAATGTTTTCGGTAGGGCAAGCTGCTGAATGGCGCTCATCGAGGTGAAGCCAAGATCATCAATGGCCTGCTGTAGCGGCGGAGGAAGATGGAGTTGTGAAAAGGGGATTGCTTTCGTCATTCGCCAATCCTAAAACAAATCCCGTGGATTGTCAGTGATGATGGCCGGCGTATTGTCAGTGCGCAGCGGCGTGCTTATGGTTTGGAGATGATGAAGCTTCTCACCGCTAGGTTGAACTCGCAATTCAACCGCCACCGCTCCCCATTAACTCTGCTTAAATGGTTGGCGCTGGCCGGCGTATTCATCTCCATTGCCGGTACGATTCATCTTTTCATCGGACGAGACAGCGCGATCCTGATCAAACAAAAAAAAGCAGGCAATGGAACCATCGAAGAACCCGTCATTGTAGAGCATGATGGTGGCAGTCTTAAATGGAAACTCCGTGCGCGAAAAGCGGTGCGGGGGCTAAACTCCACCCACCTGTTACAAGCTACACTTGAGCTCTATGATCAGGCAGGCATCCCCATTCTCATTCGCGGCGATGAGGCCTGGTTTGACCCCCTGAAACGCAGCGCCCGATTTGCTGGCCATGTGCGCATCGACTACCAATCGTGGCGGGTGCAGAGTTCGCGTGCCACTTTTGATAGTGCTGCGGGTCGCGTCTATCTGCCAGACGCCTTCACCGTGCAGGGAATTGGTGTGCGGGCGCGAGGATCCGATTTGGTGATCGACAAGCGCCAACAACGCATTTGGGTTCGCAAGCACATTTGGATTGAAGATAGCAGAGCACATAAAGAAACGAAGAGGAAGTAGCCATTAAATCACACGAAGGATCACCTATTTTCCACTCCGTCGAAAAAAGCGCATCCGTGGGCGTGTCAATGGCTTGTTGGGCAGCGATCATGATCGGCCTTTTTTCCACATACTCTGCACAGGCGGCAACCACCATTGATGCGGATCGTATGGAGGCAACACAAGGTACCAATTCCGCAAAATTTTCCGGCAAAGTCAGCCTGATCATGGATGCGCTGCACCTACAAAGTGACACCTTGATCGTCCATTATGCCGACCGCTTGGGAGGCAAGATCAAACACGCAGAGGCGATGGGTAATGTGCACCTACAACGGGAGAAAGTGCGTGGAAAATCAGACACTGCCACGCTGGATCGAAAGCGGGACATTATTATTCTATCCGGCCATGCTGAATTGGATGAGCCCGGACGCCAAGTGCGTGGCGCACGCATTATTCATCACCTGACCAGCGGCAACACCAAGGTGCTGCGTAGCAATGATCATCATCGGGTTCATATCCATATCGACGATGATCAGCAAGAAAAAAAAGCTCAGTAATATCCCCTTTGGCTAACCAACCAAAAACCGAGCAGACCAAGCTCGAAGCCTCCATGCTCAACAAGGCATTTGGCCGCAAAAAAGTGGTGCACGATGTATCCTTGCATCTGAAACAGGGAGAATGCGTGGGCTTGCTTGGCCCCAATGGTGCTGGCAAAACCACCTCATTTTACATGGTTTGTGGCTTGATCCATCCTGACAGTGGCACCATCCACATCAATGGTACCGATGTGACGGCACTACCCATGCATCAACGGGCGCGGTTGGGCATCGGGTACCTGCCGCAAGAGGCCAGTATCTTTCGCACCCTGACTGTGCGCGAAAATCTTCTAGCTATCTTTGAAACCCTTAAGTTACCTACCATTCAAGTCACCGAAGAGATGGAGGCACTGCTAGTTGAATTCGGCATTGAAAGCGTACAGCACCAACCCGCCTACACCCTGTCAGGCGGCCAACGCCGGCGCACGGAGATTGCCCGCGCACTGGTAACCAAACCCGCATTTCTACTGCTTGATGAACCTTTTGCGGGGGTGGATCCAATTGCGGTGGAAGATATCCAAGCCATGATCGCGCGCCTTAAGCAGCGAGGAATCGGGGTGCTGATTACCGACCATAATGTGCGCGACACGCTCTCGATTTGTGACCGCGCCTACCTGATGACCGCTGGCGAAATCCTGCTGCATGGCACACCGAATGAGATCGTGGAACACCCCGATGCCCGTCGACTCTATCTTGGCGAACGGTTCAGTATGTAGCATGAGTAGCACCACTCCCATCACCATTGCCATCACCGGCGCCTCAGGTGCCTGCTATGCACTACGCCTGATTCAACGGCTGGCTCAGCAACAGCAACCCATGCATCTCATCCTATCCGATGCCGCGCGGGTGGTGTTGACACAGGAGATCAATCTAACACTACCTGAAGATATCGGTGATACATCAAAAGCGATCGCAAACCAACTGCATATTGATGAAAAGCAGATCAATACCTATGGGCTTCATGACTGGATGGCTCCGCCCGCTTCCGGCTCCGCTGGGATCCAACGCATGGTCATCATTCCGTGCTCGATGGGAACGCTGGCACGCATTGCCAACGGCATCTCCAACACGCTGATCGAACGCGCGGCCGATGTCATCCTCAAAGAGCGGCGCCAACTCATTGTGGTGCCACGCGAAACGCCGTTATCCGCGATCCATCTCGAACACATGCTTAAACTGGCGCGATTAGGCGTGCATATTCTGCCAGCGATGCCAGGCTTTTATCATCGGCCGCAATCCCTAGATGATCTGGTTGATTTCATCGTCGAGCGGGTGCTCGACACACTCGGTATCGCGACCAACCATGCACTACGCTGGGGCAGCCAATGAAACACTGGCGCACTCTCGTCATGATCATCCTCATACTTCCACTCTCTGGATGTGTCGCAGTCAGCCTGATTGCCGCCGGAGTGAGTGCCCTTGGCGGGGTTGCCGTCGATAAGGCGGCGTATGTTATGGCGAAGGAGAAGGTGAGTCTGCCAATAGCAATGCCACTGGCACTGGCCGTGGTGCAGACCTCGCTAAAAAAGCTCAACTTCAAACTCAATCTTCTAGAGCCAACCCCAGAGGGCGGCTATAATATTATCTTCGGAAACAAGGCCTTGAATGGAAAAATAATTCTATTGAAGGAGACCGATACGCTGACCACCTATGCGGTCGGTGTGCATACCAACCAGGGGTTAACCCGTCACGAATCGATCGAGACTGCCGTTACCAATATGGTGGCGGAGCAGTCCAAAATCATCAAGCGCAACACCCGTTTCAACTTCCGCAGTTTTAATTCGATTCGGCAACAACCAAATCCGACCGCTCCGCGCGTGGGCTGGTTTCGCAATGGAAGTGCGTTACCGGTTGAACTCTCCGGCATACCCGGATGGCTAAAAATAAAAATGCTATCCGGCAAAAAAGCGTTCCTCAAAGGAACGATTGCAGACCATTTACCGAATCCCCATTTAAAAAGGAAGTAGTGACCACTATGGCAGAAAAGATTGATCCCCTTGATGATATATCCGAACGACTCGCCGCAGGCTTACGCATGCTTGGCGGCTTGAAACAGGGCGCCGAAGCGCAGGTGCGCACGCTAGTTGAGGAGGCGCTCAAGCAGTTTGATGTCGTCACTCGCGAGCGCATGGAGGTGCAAGAGGCGATGCTTGCCAAAGCGCGCCAGGAGTTGACCGAACTTGATGGCAAGGTCAAGCAGCTAGAGGAGCGCATGAAGGGGCTTGAGCAGCAGTAGCCCGGCGAGTCGTGTGACCTAACCAATGCTTGCGCGCCTGCCATCGGCTGCACTGCACGGCCTGGATGCCGAACCGGTAGTGGTGGAGGTTGATCTGTCGCGTGGCATCCCCGGCTGGAGCATGGTGGGGCTCGCCGATGCCTCGGTACGCGAAGCCAAGGATCGCGTGCGGGCAGCGATTACCAACTCACAGTTCGAGTTCCCTTTGGCACGCATCACGGTCAATTTGGCGCCCGCAGATCGGCGCAAGGAGGGAGCCTATTTCGACCTGCCGGTCGCGATCGGTATTCTATTGGCTTCCCAACAGATTCCGCACTGGGATGGGGAGACGCAACACCCCCCATTCCTAGTGGGAGAGTTGGCACTTGATGGTGCACTCAATGCCGTCAGTGGTGTATTGCCACTAGCGCTATTTGCCCGCAGTCAGGGGTTTTCAACCATGATCGTACCCAAAGCCAATGCCGATGAAGCGGCGATGGTTCCCCATTTAACGGTGTTTGCTGCGGGTCACCTACTGGAGGTCGCCCGACATCTAAGTGGGGCATGCCCCCTACTTCCATATCAAGGAGAACCCGCGAGTCTGCCCTGGGAATCCCCAACACCAACCCTCGATATGGCCGATGTTCGTGGCCAGCAACAGGCTCGGCGAGCGCTGGAGATCGCCGCCAGCGGTCGTCATCCACTCCTGATGAGCGGATCGCCTGGAGTGGGGAAAAGCATGTTGGCAATGCGTATGCCCGGCATTATGCCACCGTTGACCGATGATGAAGCGGTCGAGGTAGCGCGGGTTCGCAGCATTCTCGGCGAACCCATTGATGGCCTTGATCACACCCCGCCCTACCGCGCGCCGCACCATACCGCATCCGATGTTGCCATGGTTGGTGGCAGTAGCCGGGTACGCCCGGGAGAGGTGTCGCGCGCCCATTTTGGACTGCTTTTTCTGGATGAGCTCCCCGAATTCAAACGCTCGGTACTTGAGGTGTTACGGCAGCCATTGGAGAGCGGTGAGGTCACCATCGCCCGCGCTGCCAACGCCTTGCGATTTCCCGCGCGCTTTCAGTTAGTGGCGGCAATGAATCCCTGCCCATGCGGGTATCTCGATCACCCCTACCGCGATTGCAGATGCACCCCGAGGCAAGTTCAAACCTATCGCGCCCGCATCTCCGGCCCGCTGCTCGACCGCTTTGACCTCCGCATCCAAGTCCCAGCGGTGGATCATGAAGCGCTTACAGCCATGCGCACTGGCGAGAACTCTGCCACCATCCGCATCCGTGTTATCGCCGCCCGCCAACTGCAACTTGACCGCCAAGGGTGCACCAATGGTGAACTCATGCCGCAACAGTTGATGGAGTTCGCTACCCCCGACAGTACTGGCGCTGCACTTCTGGAGACCGCAATGCAGCGCTTCGCGCTCTCTGCCCGCGCCTACCATCGTCTGCTTAAGGTTGCGCGCACCATTGCCGATCTCGCACTCTCCGATACAGTACAACCAGAACATATCGCAGAGGCTCTACAGTTTCGAGAAGAGACCTGATTTCGGGTCAAGCCTAGAATGACGACTTTTTACGAGGGTGTCCAAATACGCCTAATTCAACCTTGGCGCAGAGACTTTAAACCGACATTCCGCACCCCTTGCTTTTATCTCTTTGTAACTACTCAGCACCCATTGAAAATGTCCCGTAACTGCTCAGATCGCTTCTGGTTTTCCTGATAGCAAGGCGAAAAAGCGGAGTTTACTACTGTAAATGAGCATTTTTCAACGCAGCTATCGGGAAAACCGAGAGTGAGCTGAGTAGTTACCATCAATTTAAAAGTACTCAGCCAAGGCCTCGCATGCCTGTTGAATGAAAATGTAGTCCGTCATGCTTGCCACATTTGAAATCCCGAATTGTTTAGCCACATGTTGCCATTGGGATATATCCCGAACCATATTCGACAATATTCTCACGGCCTGAGCTTTACTTAATCCAAAAAAATCATGCATGGCCAGCGCCGTTTTGAAATTGTCAGGGTCTTCCCCGTTCAATCTCAGTGCGTGAGTCGAAGCATAAGGGCGCGGACTGATTGTGATATCAAAAGCCGGAGATAACTGCCAACCTTGATGATATAAGAAACCATGATTGCGCAAATGATCATCCGTATTTGACAACATAATATTCAGTAACATGCGCTGATACAGTTCAGGCAAACATTCAGGGCCAATGCGATGAACAATTTCAAAGGCTAGGTCAATGTATGTAGATTCATCGCCATCATTCAAACCCATCAGCGTCATAGCCGACATATAATGGATTCTTTGCGCCTCATTTCTGTCAAACCGTTCAATGAGCAGGGTGTGGCTATTTTTATTCCCGTGCAATGAACAGTCCGGCACTGTGATACCGACTTTCCGTGCCAGACTGAGGCACACATATTCCCAGCCTTCGATATCATTCTGATCATAGATTTGAGGAATTTTGGCAATCCACTGCCTGTTACCATCGAGCACAATAATTTTGGCTCTTGCACCTCCCAGTGAAGCATTGCTGATCAACTCACTGTAATCGTGATCCTCGCCTTTCAAAATCGCGTCGGTCAAACGAATGAACTTTGGCAACGATGATACCGGCGGAATCCTGTGCTCCTGCCCTTCAAATGTTTTGCCGCCATCCAGCGAATATCGTAAAGCGCCCTGTCTCAATCTGTCGGCAACACCAAGGATACACTCTTGCTCGGATATTCTGATCTTGCCCATCTTACGCTGGATTAATTTTCTCCCCCACCGATCAGGTGAGCTGTCTGAAAAAATACCGTGTACGCCTGAGGTATGATGCTCTTTGATGTGGACTGGCATATCAGGGGCAATCGCAAAACCATCGTTTATCCAAACATCGCTATAAATGAATGTGGATGATTTCTCACGCATAATCAAATCACCAATAAGCCGATCATCCATAAACAGATTAAAATTCGTCACTTGCGCACCCGCTTAGGTAATGATGCTGCTTCAATATCCTGGGAAATCGGATCAACAGAAAAATCAGCAAGCATGCCAATACGCCCGGTAATGCCCAACAACGCACGCACGCGGGCATAGATGCCCATAGCCACAGATGATTTTCCTTTCTGAACACTGGCTAGAGTATTCTCGGAGATAAAAGCGCGTTCAGCCAGCTCTTTCATCGTCAGTTTACGGCGAATCCGAGCCTTGCGAATATCCTCACCCAGTTTTTTCAGTTCCCGCTGAACAGAGTACGGCACTGCGTTTTGCCCTTTTGATCTCATATAAACCTCAATGTATTGAAGCAAAGCTCCAGATAAGACACAATATATTGCATTTTACCCCAGAGAAAGCAATCCTCGACCGTAACTACTCAGCACCCTACCCGAAGATAGCCGTAACTGCTCAAAGAAATCGGGGACAGCAAAGAAATCGGGGACAGTATATTCATTTACCCTCCGCGCATTTTCTTCCCTGCTTTAATGGCCTCAAAACCTTGCCCAGCTTCGACTCGAGTTGATCCACAAAAGAGTCATCACCCAATGGGCGACCGGTTTTGCTATGCATCCTTAAAGCATGCATCGTTGCATCATCCAGATCACTTTCCAAATATGCCTGCCAGTTTGCCACCCGATCCAGCATGGGAGAAACCTTGACCAGTTTATCGTCCCGCCCAGCCAGATGGGCTCTGGCACTGCTCCAAGTATACTCCTCCGCTAGAGTCACCATACCGGCATGAACAGGATTCAACTCCACATAGCGAA
>JAUZRF010000064.1 GCA_030950645.1 Mariprofundales bacterium | reverse complement strand
ATAGTTGTGCCATATAATTATTAGGAGTTTTTTATGAAAAAAATATTGTTGTTTGTGATGTCGATGGGTTTTGTTTTTTCTTCAGTGTATGCTGATGAATCATCATTGACGGATAAGATTGCGTCTATGCTGAAAGGTGGTCAATCCATCAAAAGTGTTTATGCTGATTTTCAGAATTCTTATAGTGCTACTGAGTTGCTTAGCGTCATGGCTAATGTTTCCACTCCGGATCAGATGAAAAATGTTTTAGATATCGCTTCACGCGATGCGCCAATACTTGTTGGTGTTCTTGAGAGTGTTGCATCTGTTGATTCCAGGGTTGTTCGTATGAATAAACCTGAGCATAGATCAGAAAACGCTAGCGTTCAAACGCACGCAACCGATCTAGCATCCGCTGCCAATTCCTTCGATCCTAATACTTTGCCCGCCTCATCAGCCGGATCCGAACATTCTGTAAGTCCTTGATGGATTGCTTTAAGAGAAAAGGGCTCTTATTTTAAAGAGCCCTTTTTTTGGCATCCTTCATGAATAGAAAGACCTACTGCGAAATCCCCATATTGGCCATGATTTCCGTCTATTTTCGTTACATAGACCCTGCTATTCGCCTAAAACAGCCGAAAATCATGACTCAACATGGGAATTCCTCGCTACGGCCTCTATTCTCGGACAGCCTCCTAGAAAGTAGTTGATACTTTTTTTACAGGCGAATTCCACCGTTGTCGAGTAGACTGGGAACTCTAATTGCTTAGCCTCGTGTTTGTCTTCTCTGTTTGCTAGCTGGTTTCCCGCCGGCGCCACAATATCCTTGCCATACAATCATTACCCCCAAGCCCCTCACAGAACCGTACTTGCGCTCAAATGCACACGGCTCCTCAATAGTGTATTCACAAATCAGAATAAATTAACTATCAATGCTCCATGCAGCATCTTCCTTCAACTGCATGTAACTACCTAGGAGGCTGTCCGAGAATAGAAAGACCTACTGCGGAACCCCCATTTTGGCCATGATTTCCGTCTGTTTTCGTTAAATAAACCCTGCTATTCGCCTAAAACAGTCGAAAATCATGACTTAAAATGGGATTTCCTCGCTACGGTCTCTATTCTCGGACAGCCTCCTGGATCATCCCCTAAGTTACCCGATTTCTGCGTCAAAAACACTCAAGTGCAGGATCACACTACGTAACTCTCCTTGAACTCGAATAAATCAGCGGCGATCTGAGCAATTACAGCTATGGTTGGGTGGGGTGATGGGTAGCTCAGTGTGTCTTCAAACGCGCCAAAGCAGGCATGAAGGCACGGCTGAAGACGTACTTCCAAATCTTTCTGAACAATGAATATGGGTGCTTTACATTCATTATTCATCCGCTATTGTCTCGCCCATGACTGCTACGATCGATTTTATTCTCAACGCTGCTAGAAAACGTTTCTCAGATTATGGGCCGTGTAAAACTACCATGGCTGAAATAGCCAAAGATTGTGATATGAGTGTTGGTAATCTTTATCGTCACTTTGAAAATAAGAGTGCCATGATGATTGCCTGTTTGGAGCAACAGCTTCAGGAGAAGCTGGATGCTGGAATCACTGTAACAGTTCATCATGATGGTCTGGATGCACTGCGTGCTTTTTTACAAACTCGGTTGAAGATAGGCCATGCTCAATTTGCAGATACACGTCATCTGTTTGATTTGTTCATTGCAATCGAATCTCGCCACCGTGATTTATTGTTGGCATATGAAGAAAAAGTGATTGTCGCCATTGCCAATATTCTCCAAAAAGGTGTGCAACAGGGGCAGTTTAGCTGCGGCGATACGATGCAAACCGCCTATGATATTCATCAGGCAACCTTGCGTTACAATAACCCTATCAATTTGCAAAACAACTCGCTTGAGCGGTTAAGTATCGATTTGGATCGCTTGCTTGATCTACTCTATTCAGGTTTACAAAGCAGATGATGCAGCTACGCAACCATGCAACATCCTATGGCTGGGTGACGATCACTATTCACTGGCTAATGGCCTTGACTATTTTTGCCATGTTCGGCTTAGGTCTGTGGATGCGGACGTTGGGCTATTACGATAGCTGGTATCATCATGCGCCCGAATTACACAAATCGATTGGCATACTTTTGCTCTTGATACTAATCTTCCGTTTAATCTGGCGCATCATCAACACACGCCCTGATTTAATGGGTGAGCCTTGGGAGCAGATCATCGCTTTGCTGGTACACCGTATGCATTACCTGCTGTTGTTCGCAGTGCTCCTGACGGGCTATCTGATTCCGACCGCTGAAGGGGTTGGCATTGATGTATTTGGCTGGTTTACTATCCCTGCCCTGCTCTCATTTAGTAAAGAAATCACTGATTTTATAGGGCTTGCGCATTTTTACATCGCTTGGGGAGTTATCGCTTTGGCGGGGGCACATGCTGCTGCCGCACTTAAACATCATGTGATTGATAAAGATATTACGCTACTGCGTATGTTGGGTGTATCCCGGGAAACCAAGGAAAAAAGTAACAAATCAGGGGCGACCTGAGTAGTTACGAAAAAAAGGAGATTATTTCATGAAATTAAAACGACTTGCTATCGCATTGCTGTTGCTTACAGGCTATGCAACATCAGCTATGGCTGAGGATTATGCTATTGACATCAAAGGCCAGCACGCCTTTATTCAGTTCAAAATTAAACACTTGGGTTATAGCTGGATACTGGGTGAGTTTCGCACTTTTGATGGTAGCTTCAGTTATGATGAGAAGCACCCTGAACATAATAAAGTGAACGTCACCATCCAAGCAAACAGCATTGACACCAACCATGCTGAGCGCAATAAGCATCTTCGTAGCTCGGATTTTTTTGATGTGAAGAAATACCCAACCATTACCTATGTTAGCACTTCATACACAGATAAAGGCAATGGTCATGGTGTTATTCATGGTAAACTAACACTGCGCGGTGTGAGTAAGATTGTTGATATTGCTATAACGCAAATCGGTACAGGTAAGGATCCATGGGGTGGTTATCGTCGCGGATTTGAAGGCCATGCAACATTGCACCTATCCGATTATGGTATGCCATTTGCGCCAAAACTTGGCCCTGTTTCTGAAAATGTAGAGCTGTTTTTGTCCATTGAAGGTGTGCGCAAAAAATAGGTGTGTCGCTATGGGTAAGGCATCTTGCCCATAGCTTTTCTAAACCTTCATTGGTAACTACTCAGGTCATCCCCTGATTTGCCCGATTCCTGCGTCAAAAAATACTCAAGTGCAGGAGCACACTACGTATTTTTTTCCTTGAACTCGAACAAATCAGGGGCGACCTGAGCAGTTACAGCTATGGTTGGGTGGGGTGCTGAGTAGTTATCTTCATTGTAACTACTCAGATTGCTTCTGGTTTTTCTGATAGCAAGGCGAAAAAGCGGAGTTTACTACTGTAAATAGTATTTTTCAACGCCGCTATCGGGAAATTCAGGAGTGAGCTGAGTAGTTACTATTTGAGGAAAGAACAGGAATCCAAATGAGGGCAATATTTGAAATTGCACTTATGACTTGAATTCAGGTGAATAGATATGACTCTGTTTAGCAAACAGCTAGGGTTGTGCAGCGATATGGAGGCAAGCTATGCACGCGAATGTATTAAGACATAGCCCTTTTTCTTCCCGCGTAATTACGCTGTTTGTCTTGGGTTGTTTGGGAATATTTTCGGTGGCCATGCTGGATATCTTGTATTGGCATACCACGATTTTTGCTGAGGGCATCCCCCAATTTTCTGTCGGGTATATTGCCCGCAGTGCGCTTATTTTTATCTCGGTATTGGTTATGTTTTTAGCTCTACTCAGTAAAAGATGGCAGTATGTAGCTAGATTTGATGATGATCAAGGGCGCATGAAGATTGCCATAATCGTTGCTGCTTTAAGTTTTTCTCTCTTGTTTTTGTTGCTATTTATGTTCAGACACGCGCTGTTTAGCGCCTACTCGTTGGAGGATGCCCCTGTTGAATGGGCATCGGCGGTGTTCCTTTTTTGTGGATCGGCTCTATTTTTTATCGCGTGTTTCAGAGCGAAATATCGTTTTTTAGCGTCAGCAACCATCTATTTATCTCTGGCATTGTTGTCCTTTATCCTTTTTATCATTGCGATGGAGGAGGTTTCATGGTTTCAGCGCGTATTGACCATTCAGACCCCTGAGATGTTTGCGAATACCCCGCAACATGAAATGAACTTGCACAATTTTGCTACCGATTATTTTGAGAATGGCTACTATTTTGGAACATATCTTTTTACCGTTATTTTACCCTTTGTCTATCTGTTGTTTCCTCGGTTTTCCAGCTGGCGCTATCTGCGAATTTTTATTGCGCGTCCGTTTGTGATGATGGTCGGATTCATTCCCTGTGCGTACAATTTTGATATGTGGAATATCAGTTGGATGCAGGGATCTTTTTTCGCCAGCATCATTATTTTGGTCTCTATTGTGCTATTTAGTCGGGATCGAATGAACAAACTGCTTAGTGGGGGCATGATGGTGCTGATGATCGTCACACAGTGTCTGTTGTTGAGTCACGGCGAAAACTTCGCTCGCATTTGGGAAGTCACTGAGTACAAGGAACTCTTTATTGCCTTGATACTTTTTCTCTACTCACTGGATGTATTGTTTTTTCTAAACCGAGAATATTCGCTAAAAGATGCGTGAGAGCCGGTTGCAAAGCTCTGGAGAGGATGGGGGCGTAATCGCCGCTCATGGGTCTTGCAACATATTCGTGATTTTTGTCCTTACCCTCCAGGATATGCTGTGATTAAACATGTGGGAGCATGCCTTCCGATGTGGGCGCGGCATGTTGCAATGCTGTTGCTGGTCTATCTTTTGTTGCGCGCATCACTGCCGTTATCCGCAGGATCAGAACTGGATGCTGACGAAGGTCTGCACCTGATGATGGCGTGGTTGTTTCATCAGGGATACCCTTTTTTTAGTGAGATTCGCTATGACCATTTTCCATTGTTTGATGTGATGCTTGCCGGATGGCTGGAGCTGTTTGGTTTCGCGCCGCAAGTTGGCAGGGAGATGGTGGTGCTATTGGCCGCGCTGTTGGCATGGCTGTTGTACCTGTTGGTGCAGGTGCGATATGGAGTGTTGCCATCCATTATTGCGCTTTTTCTGCTCTTTTTTTCTGAGGGTTTTCTGATTAGCGCGGGAACCCTGCTGCAAGCACTTCCCTGGATGACCTTTGGGATTGCTTCATTGGTGGTGCTACGGCTGGGGCGTGGCGATGATGCATGTGCTCGGAATATTCTCCTCTCCGCCATGCTGATGGCGATTGCGATTCAGATTAAACTGTTTGCGGTGTTGCTGTTGCCGGCGATGGCTGGGGAATTTTTGTTCTGTCCCCGAATGGGTGGGTGGCGAGAGGGGGCGAAGCGCTTGTTGCATTGGAGCGTGGCACTGGCTCTGTTGTCCGTGCTGTTGTTGGTAATCACCGCACCGGAATTATTTGATCCGTCGCTGTTGCGGGAGACCTACCATTATCTGGTTGTCTCCCACCTTGGGCTGGATGATCTGCGGCCGACGATGACCTTGTGGGCATTGCTGCAGCATCATATCCGTGATTTTCCTCTGCTGTTGCTGGCGATGGTCGGTGTGGTGCTGACGCTGCGTCATGGTGCGCGAATGGAGTGGTTTCCTGTGGTCTGGCTGATCAGCGATGCGGTTGCCTTGGGGCTGATCCATCCGGTGTGGTACCACTACTATACCATGATCTCTATTCCGGTGGTTTGGCTCGCCGCAGGCGCAGTTGCAGAGTTGGTGCCCGATGCCAGCTATCGGGATGCTGCTGTTGACCGCTGGTTTCGCCAAGGGGTTGGCATTCTATTGTGGCTGCTCATTGCCATCACGCCTTTGCGGGCGGGTGATATTTCTCATGCCTTGCATGCGCATCAAAACCCGCTGGATGATCGGTTGGTTGGTACGCTGAAATCACTGGCACCCACTACCCATTGGGTAGTGACAGATCGACCGATCTACCCCTATTTGGCGCAGATGAATGTGGTGCCAGAGTTGGCGGTAACCTCGCTTTCCTTAATGCACTCCGGTGCGCAAAGTGCGCAAAGCTATGTGCAGGCTATTGATCGTTATCACCCAGAGGTGGTTCTGCTTAATCGCTTTCGCCAGTTGCGGCTGGCGCTGAGGGAGCCTCTGCGCCAGCGGGGCTATGTACTGATGTACGGTTCAAGGGGTGCACTTTTGTTTGTGCGGGCGGGTACTACTGCCAAGGTGGTTTCGACAGATGCGGGCTGACTTGGAGAGACGCTATCTCCGGCGCGGCTACACGGCATACAGCATCGGGCATAAGAGCACACGATGATGACGATGAAGCAGCAACACCCATGGCGGATCAACCGTTTGCCTCCGGCATGGGTGTGGCATTTCATGCTATTCCTGCTGCTGATCGCGTTGCTGTTGGTGTGTTTTCCCGACTCGCCACGACTGGAACGGGATCTGGACGAAGGGTCGCACTTGATGATGGCTTGGTTATACCATCAGGGCTTCTCTTTTTATGATCAGATATATACCGATCATTTCCGCATGTTTAATGTCCTGCTATCTGGCTGGATGGATCTGTTTGGTTTTACGATCCCTGTGGCGCGCGCCATGGTGGCGATGATGTCTGCGTTGCTGCTATGGTTGTTGTATTGGCTATTGCTGGTGCGTAGCGGTGTGGTTGCTGCTCTGGCTGGGGTGGCGATGGTACTGGTTTCCGGTGCGTTTTTACTCCATGCCGGGGCGATTATGCAAGCGTTGCCATGGATACTGTTCGGGTTGGCCTCCCTTGCCGCCTTGCGACTGGCTGAACGCATACACAATTCTCTGTTTTTTTATCTCTCAGCGGGATTGATGGCGCTGGCTATTCAAACCAAAATGTTCGCATTATTGATGCTGCCTGCGATGGCGTGGGAGCTGTTACGGCACGGGGAAGCACAGGGCGGGGAGGGAAGGTCGATGAGAGCGGGGATTCTACTGCGTTGGGGGATGACCCTGCTGGCAGCATCACTGCTGTTGCTTGCTGTTACCGCACCCGCGCTATTTGACCTGACGCATCTCGATGCGCATACCAGCTATCTTTTCGCCTCACATCTGGGGTTGGAGGGGTTGCTTCCCAGCAAAACTCTAGGGCGCTTGCTATGGAGTCATGCGGGCGATTTTCCTATGGTATTGTTGGCCGTGGTTGGGATGGTATTGGTGTTGCGCCGTGGCGCGTCACCCGACTGGTTTCCTCTGCTTTGGCTGATCGCGAATCTTGCCGCGTTGGGGGTGATGCATCCGATCTGGCGTCAATATTATACCTTGATCTCCATCCCGGTGATCTGGCTGGCGGCACAGGCGATTGCTGAGTTTCAGTGCGCGGGTTCAGTGTCGGTCAAGCCATTGGATGGCTGGTTGCGGCAAGGGGTTACGGTGATGCTATGGCTACTGCTGATCAGTTTTCCGATGCGTATTGACGGGGCTATCCATGGCATGTCCCAATATGATTCAACGCTGAATTCGCGCTTGATAGCGGAGCTGCGCCGGTTGGCACCAGAGACCAACTGGATGGTGACAGATCGGCCAATCTACCCGTTTCTCGCCCACATCAATGTGGTTCCGGAGTTGGCGGTCACCTCAAGTACGCTGATCTATTCGGGGATACAGCAGGATCATACCTATGTGCAGGCCATCGATCATTACCATCCGAAGTTGGTGCTTCTAGGGCGTTTTCGCCATTTGCGCCGCACCTTGAAGGCCGCACTGGCACAACGAGGTTATGTGCGCGTATTCAAGGGGAGGGATAGTTGGCTCTATGTTCGCCGGGATACGGCTCGGCCGGACTTCAATCCATGAAGGCAACGGTGATGATTACCGGCGGGGCGGGTTATATTGGCTCGCATATAGCTCTGCTGCTGAGGCGGTCTGGTTATTCGGTGGTGGTGTTCGACAACTTAAGCTCAGGCAATGGTTGGGCTGTGGCCAAGGATTCATTGGTGTTGGGTGATATTCTGGACACCCCATTTCTGGTTGAGATGATGAAAGCGCATCAAGTGAAAACCGTGATTCATCTAGCTGCCAAGAGCAATGTCATGGAATCGTTCCTTCAACCGGATGATTATTTTGTTATCAATGTTCAGGGCACGCGTAGTGTACTGGATGCTGCGGTTGCCGCTGATGTGCGGCAGATTGTTTTTTCCTCTTCTGCGGCAGTGTATGGGGATGCGGTGTGCGGCATGGTTAGGGAGGATTCCGCTTTGCATCCGCTCAGCCCCTATGGGCAGTCCAAGCTTGATGCGGAGAGGTTGGTTGTCGACCGTTGCGTTGGCTGTGGAATTGGCCATGTGATATTCCGTTATTTCAATGTGCTAGGTGGCTATCCATCTGCGGGAATCGGACAGTGCAATCTGGCATCTAACCATTTGATGCATAAGTGTATTCAGAGTGCGCACGATGGCAGTACACTTAGTATCTATGGCCATGATTATGCGACGGAAGATGGAACTGCGGTTCGGGACTACATCCATGTGCGGGATCTTGCCGCCTTGCATGGTTGTGCCTTGCGTCATCTTGAACGGGGCGGGGGATCGATGTTGGTTAATGCTGGTTACGGGCGTGGCTATTCGGTGTTGGCGTTTATGCGGACATTTCAGATGGTAACCGGTGTTGCCATCTGCCATCGATTTTGCCCACCGCGTCAGGGGGATCCTGCGGCATTGGTGGCGGATGTGGGCCGATTGAGGGAGAATTTCGATTGGATTCCTGAGCACGCAGCGGTGGAAAAGATGATCGGTGATAGCTGGGAGTGGGAGCATTCAGCGGCGCGCCAAGCTTGGATATCGGGAGCTAGTCAGGAGTCGGCTAGAGAGACTCCGAACTAGCGTCCTCGCTAAGATCCATGGCTGATTCTTCAATGATATAGCGCGGCCGTCGTTTGCTTTCGATGTAGAGCTTGCCAAGATATTCTCCGATGACACCCATCGCCAATAGCTGTAACCCTCCAATAAGATAGATGGATATAACAATGGTCGACCACCCCGGCACCGCATCGTGGTACAGATACTTATCGATCAAGACATAGATCAACATAGCGCAAGAAAAACAGGTAAACAGGAATCCGATTGCGGAAATGGCACGCAGTGGCGCGATGCTGAAGGAGGTGATGCCATTGAGTGCAAACAACACCATTTTTCGGATAGAGTATTTGGTGTCACCAGCAGCACGCTGGCGGACATTGAAATAGACCCGATCCTCCTCAAATCCCAGCTCCCGAACCAGTCCGCGCAGAAAAATATTGCTCTCTTTGTACTCAGCCAGCGCATCAAGCGCGCGTCTCGACATCAGCCGATAGTCGGCATGGTTGGCGAGCAGGTTGACGCCCATGCGTGCCATCAAGGCATAAAAAGCGGATGCGGTGTGGTGCTTGAGCCAACCATCGGCTGCGCGATCTTTGCGGATGCCGTAAACAATATCCTTACCATTCAGATAGCGATCAATAAATAGTGGGATCGCCGCCTCATCCTGTTGCAGGTCCGCATCCATAGTCAGCGCACAATCCACCATTGGTCTGGCGGCATGGAGTCCGGCCAGTAGCGCGTTTTGATGGCCGAAGTTTCTTGATAATTGGATACCCCTGGTTCGCGGATCCTGTGCCATCAAGACCTTGATCTGTTGCCAGGTGGTGTCGTTGCTGCCATCATCAACATAGCAGATAAAACTCTTTGCAGAGACCCGATTCGCGCTCATGAGTGCGGTCAGTGATGCCATCAATTTGGGGTGGGTATGAGGAAGCATGAGTGACTCATTCAAACACGGGATGACAATAGCTAGGATCGGTGGCTTCATGGGCGTACTCCTTCGCCGGTAATTTTTCGGTAGGTAGTGCGCTGGATATGGCGGTGCTCCAGCAGGGACTCAATCGCTGGGTTGGTGAGTGCTGCTAGCTCGGCATCACGGTGGTAGATGGCTCCACGGTGTTCACTGCTGGGCGCCAATCCGGGATGGCACATCAATTCGGTTGTTTTCCCTTGCGGCAGATGGTGAATGATGGCAGTCAGTGCATCGAGATTCAGCGCGCCGCCGTTATAAAATCCGGCAAAGGCGTCATTGGTGTGACAGGGGAGGGGCGATTGTAGTCGACTCAGTGCCCACAGCCCCCACTGTTGTATCAATCGTGGCCAACAGGGGGAGTGATCGTGGAACAGGTGATATTGGGTCTCGGCAGGCGAACGGATGAAGCGGATACCGTGCCGGATGGCAAGGCGACGCACGAGCTGATAGATGCCCGGCAGCATGTGGCTATGCTGGTGGCTATCAAGGTGGGAGATGGTGACATGCTGGTTCTGTAATCGCTTAATTTGTGCCTCCAGTTCGCACTCCACCTGTGCCAGTTGGATCGCGCCACGAAGATAGCGGCGGGTGAAGGTGAAGATGTCGGGTAGGAACTTGCCATTGGCATCAAGCAGTGAGGGGATACGGTTTGTGGGGGATATGGGGGCGCCATCAACCAGTGTCAGATGGATGCCGGTATCGAATGTGGGATGTTTCCGGCTTAGTGCGACAGCCTCTTGCCAGCACGCACCGTTGGCCATCAGCGAGGTTGAGGTGACGATGCCGTGGAGGTGTGCCTGGATGATTCCGCCATTGATTGCCGTATTCATACCAAAATCATCGGCATTGACGACAAGTCGCGTCGGGGCGCGATCGCCTAGTTCAGTGATCATTGTGTTGTGCGCATGCCATGATGCGCCATAGTATCCGTTGCATTGTATAGAGATCAACGCCGTCTTAGTCTTACCGTTTTGATGACCTCGTAAAAAATGCCTTAGATCGATTTTCCAGTCATTCTCGCGCAGGTGGGGATCTATCTTTTCAATAGGATAGGGTTAAACTGGATCTCCGCCTGCGAGGGGATTGGTTTTGCATCCCTTACCAGCCATCCGTGGCGTACGGTTGTGATTTTCAAAGGTAATAATGGAGCAATTATGCGACAGATCAGAATTTCGGTGGTGGTTCCGCTATATGGTGAGGAGGAATCTGTGGCGCGGTTGGTGCATGAGGTGGATGCAGCACTGGCCGGTGAGGTCTACGAGCTGATTCTGGTCAATGATGGCTCAGCGGACGCTACCGCATCGGTGATCAATACGATGTGCCAGGAGTTTAGCGCTGTAACGGGGATCCATTTTCAGCGCAATTATGGCCAAACAGCGGCGCTGCAGGCGGGGTTGGTCGCAGCCAGGGGCGAGTTCGTGGTTTATATGGATGGGGATTTGCAAACCGATCCTTGTGACATCCTGCCGATGGTGGAGAAGCTTGAAGCCGAGGGGTTGGATATGGTCAATGGCTGGCGTAAGCAGCGACAAGATGCTCGCTTAACCCGCAATTTTCCATCGATGGTGGCCAATGGCATGATCAAGTTCTTCACTGGCCTGGCGCTGCATGACAATGGTTGCCCGATGAAGGTGATGCGCCAATGGGTGGCCAAAGGGCTCCACCTCTATGGTGAACAGCATCGATTTATTGCTGCGCTGGCGGCGATCAATGGTGCCAAGGTTGGTGAAATGGTGGTGCATCATCGTGCGCGTCAGTTTGGGGTCAGCAAGTATGGGTTGGGACGCACCTTTCGGGTGTTGGTGGATCTGTTGCTGGTGCTGTTTTTCCAGCGCTTCACTGACCGGCCATTGCAGCTTTTTGGTACCGGAGGGTTGTTCGCCTTCGCGATTGGATTTGCGATTGATGGCTGGCTTACCGCCGATAAACTGTTGCTGGGAGCCGAGTTGGCTGGCCGTCCCATGCTGTTGTTGGGTTCATTGTTGCTTTTGTCCGGCATGTTGCTGTTTGGTATTGGCTTGGTGCTTGAAGTCCAGATGCGAACCTATTACGAATCTACCGGTCAACAGGTTTATCGCATCAAAAGTCGAAGCGGGGAATGCGTATCCAGGGTGGATATTAAGGAGAATTAATTATCTCGTAGACGGTGGTGTATGTGTCATGAAATACTGTCCGCATGAGATCGCTGCGGTCGGCATATTTTCGGAATTTCTTGTGCCTGTTGTCCGTGAAAACAAAGCGCGCACCAAACTGTTTTAGAATGGATTTGGCCGGATGTTGGTTTTCCCCTCGGCTGATATTTCGCCATTGTTGGTATAGTTTGGCATCGTGCAGCCGCATGTAGTCAGGATCCAAGCCGACAATATAACGGTTGTGTTGATTGAAGAAAAAGAGGCGCGGGAAGTCATCCCAGTCGGTGTGAAACACCAAGGAACCCTTCGGCGTATGATTTTTGAGCCAGTTGGCTCCTCCAGCATAGGCTGTGATTGGTGCGCGTCCGGCCATCTGTTTCACTTCGTCGCTAAAGGTCTGGGTTGCGGTGTACACCAGCATGATGCTGACGGCAGTGATCGCAGCGAGTGGGCGCCAGTTGGATCGTTGCCAGCGCAGTGTCAGTTGGTCTAGGTGTGGTCGCAGGGCGAAGGCGAGAAACATCACTGCGGATGGGACGAAGAACTCCGCGAAGCGCCGAGATTTGAACAGCATTACCATCCAGAATAGCGACATCATCATCCAAAAGAGGCGTGGTGGATCGGATTTCCATTCGTGGCGGTCGGTAATCCATAGCCCTATGGCAACCGCAGCCAACGGCAGATAGGCGCGTTGAAGCAGGTACCATGTATCATAAGGGTACCACTCATTGCCGACATGGGTGTGGAAGTTTGAGGTGAGGATCTTCATGCGAATGGCATCCCATAAGAAGATCACATTGTCAGGAAACCACGGGGTGATGATCAGTCCTGCAGCCATTCCGCCCAAGGTGAGCCATAGCAACTCATGCGCTATTTTTCTCTCTGTATGCCAGAAGACGATGATGGCAAATAGCGCCATGGGGATCAGAATGGGGAAGGCTTTGTAGGTCCAAGCAAAAGCCATGGCAACCAGAAATATACCGGTTTTGTGACGATGAATCAGGAAATGGAATGCCAACAGAATATAAAATACCGCAAATACTGGTGGTCGAGGGAGGTTGAGGCGGTAGAGAAAGATAGGGGTGGCTGCAAACAAAAAAATGGTCCATAAAACAGGGAATCGAATACGGTGCAGGCGCAGGATGAAGAAAAATAGCGTGAACAGGGTGGCGCAGAAAGTGGCCTCTGCGTATTTTACCGCCCTGTCTGCTGGCAGCCAGGCGGTAAAGGGCGATTGAACGATGTGGAATAGCATGTGCATATCCACGAAATGGTCAGCATTGAGCGTGGTAAACGGGAGATAGGGGAAAGCGAAATGGATGCCATGCTGCCATACGATATGGGCAATGGTGGCGTGGTAGTAGCCATCTATGCCTGCTAGTCCCGGACTGGCAAATTGCATCACGGCAAAGGTGAGCCAAGCCAGTAGAAATATACCCGCCCCCTGTAGCGATGGACGGATGCAGGGGGGGGGGCTATTTGGTCTATGCATCAATGATGTCGATGAAATGCAAAAGCCCTCCGAAGAGGGCTTTTGACTGTGTCGGTCTTGGTTGTGGGCTATTGGCCAAAAATCTCGCGAAGTGCTTTTTTGACCGGAGTACTGACAATGCCAGATGTGTCAGTAGCGGGAAGAAACCCAGGGTCACCATTGGGTGTGGTGCAGGAGGTTGTTCCCGATGGCACGCTCTCACTCTCCATTTGGGAGGATTTGCTCTCATGCTCGGATTCTCTGCTGTCATGCTCGGATTGCTTGGCCTCATGATCAGCCCGTTTGCTCTCATGCTCGTTGGCCTTGGCTTGGTGCTCATCCTCAGCCGCCTGATCGTGCGCTGCATTGGCTGCATCGCGCAGATCTTCTTCTTCACTTTTACTGCTGTTCTCACTCTCTTTCAATGCATCTTCGTTGTCTTTTGCTTCGTTTTCGGATCCAGCCAGTAAATCTTCCTGTGTTTTCGCACTGCTGAATGCAACACAGTTTGCATTTGTTTCGCCGCTACCATTGGAATTGCCAGTTGCCAATGCAACAGGAACCAGCGACAGGCTCTGATGATTGAATGATGCGGATGGCATCATGAAAACGCCGATGGCTAAGGCTGCCATGGTTAAAAACTTATTGATATTGAAACATTTCATATTCATTCTCCTGTTGATATTGTTTTTCAAAATCCGATGCGATCCATCAATCCCATTCGGAGATTGTAATGCGGGATGCTGCGATGACAAGTGGAATGTTACCGTGATGCGCATCACACACCTCTGAATCGACACATTTTAGACACTCGACTATTATTGGATGACTGCCCGCAAAAGATGCAGCGCCCGTCCATTGACATAGCCGATGGAGTAGGCGATGACATGGTAGGGGGTGTCAGCCGAACCCGCAGTTGTTTTGAAACACCCTTGATCGGGAGATCCGTTGGTACAGAGATGATTGGCCACTTCATAATCAGTAGTTCCATCCCCCGCAGTAAGCCACACGATAGCACCATTTTGGGGGGTGTCAGTGCCTGCCACCGGTGGATCGGCATGGGGTACTACTGGGATAGAGGGTGTGATAGCACCGGTTGTCTGGTTGATCTCTAGTTTAATATAGCGTGTCAGCTTGGTGCTGATATGGTACATCGTCGGCGAGTTGCCGCCATTGCACAAGGCGTTTGGCCAGCATACGGCGCGACCGGCCATCGGGGTGTTGTCCCAGTACATCACCTTGCCATCGACGCCGGTTGCTGTGGTCGGCCCGGGTGTCGTTACTCCCGCCAGCCACTCCTCGCGGTCACCGTTGCTGGTGTCGTCGGCGGGCATGCCGGCGACAGCGCTGTAGGCATCAAAATCGGCATCGCTGGCCCAGCTCCACTCTAAGTAGGAGATTCCTGTCTCCGCATAGTAAACGGCGCGAGTGTTCATGACTGAGGTGGCGCTCTCCTGCTGATTGGTGATCGATCGGTAGACCTGTCCCACACCGAGCATGGTCAGCAATGCGAGGAGGATGATGACGGTAATCAGCACAAAACCTTGTGCATTGTCGGCATTTTCCCCCTTGGATGCCACGGATGTAGGAGTGTCTGCTGTCAGTTTCTTGGCCATACATGAATATCCATCGAGAGATCTTTTAGGGCGCGGCTCTGATCGCAGAACTGGCCGGTGATGCGCACGGTATAGACGCCATAGCTATCCACAGAAACGCTTAGCCCGCCGTTTGCTTTGATGTTGCGCATCAGCTCTTGGCAACCGTCGCCTTTTTCAGGGCGATCCCAACAGAGACGGGCAGTGGAGCCGTTCGGATCACAGGAGCTGGCGCTACCACTACTATTACCAGCAACCAGTTGGAACGCACCATTGGCTGAATTGATAGTGATCGGGCAGGTGGAGGCGATAGGGGAGGTGGAGTCTAGTGGCCGATAGAGCACTTCGGTGCCGCAGGTGTAGACATCCTGTGCCTGACGCAACTCGGTTTGAATAATGGCCGATGCCAATTGCAGATCAGACAGCAGTTCCGAGCGGTTGGCCTCACCGCTCTGGAGCTTGCTTTGTGAGATGAAGATTCCAATCACTCCAGCGATGATCACCAGCCCAATCGTCATCGAGACCATCATCTCTATCAATGAAAAACCAGATTGTGCAGCGGGGCGAGGATGTGGTGCCATGTTGCTCAATAGGGGCGCTGCGTGATATGGGTCAGGATGACCTGGTGTGTCTCCCCTTTGCGTGACCAAGAGACCTTTACTACCTTCTCTTTGGGGAGGATGCCGATGCCGGTGTCACTGCGCGTCCAGCTTGTTCCGGAGTTGCTGCTTTTGAATACCCCGCCATCTGTCCCTGCGTAGAGCACCGTGGGGGCAGCGGTAGATGGCACGCCTAAGCTGTAGGTTCGCACCGTGTTCTGGAAGGGTAATCCCGTGGTTGAATGCGTAAGTGATCCCGAAAATGTTGCGTATGTTCCACTGTCTGTGCCTGCATACATACCACCATTGCTATCAGTGGCTAATGCGCGGACTACTAAGGTCGCAGCTAGGGTTGATGCCCAGCTGTTTCCTTTGTCGCTACTTAGCAACACCTCGGTAGCAGTGCCCGCATAGACCCGATTTGTGTGGGTTGGATCCAGCGACAGGCTGTAGATGGGCACATTGGCGGGCGCCACCGGATTCGTCCAAGTATATCCGTCGTCGATGCTGCGAAAGAGACCAACATTGGTGCCGGCATAGACATAGCTATCTACCGCCACCGCATTGACGATAAGGTTGGTTAGCGATGTTGGGGTACCATTGCTCGCACTCCAAGTGTTGGCTGTGTTCGTGCTTTTGTATGCACCGCCATTGCTGGTGACCGCATAGTTATCTGCACCCGCATACAGGGTACTGTAGGCGTCGGTAGCTAGGCTTAAAATGTTGTTGTTGCCCAGTCCCGTCGCCAGCCGTTGCCAGGTTCCGCCCCAGTTGGTATTGGCCAAGGTGTAGTTGTCGCTGCCGGCTACAATGATCGTGCTGGTTCCGGGCATTTGAATCAAGGCGTTGATTTTAGCGCTCTCTGTGCCATAGATGCGGCTCCATGTTGCACCACTATCGCTGCTTGTATACAGCCCGTCACCATTGGTGCCAGCATAGATGGTAGAGGCGTTGTTGCGATCCACCAGCAGTGACGAAATACGCAAGCCGGCGTAGAGATCTGTCATGACCGGGATCCCTGCGGGGTTGGGAGGCAGAGGTGCCTGCATGCGATAGGCGTTGATGGTGATTTTGAAAGATGTTTGCACCTCCTGGGAATCCAAGGTGCAGCTAGACTGGGTGCCGGTAGGAGAGCCGGTGGCGAGCTGTACCGTTCCCTGGGTGCATATCAATGATGGCAAGGTGTCGCTGGATGAAGCTTGCCACGATTCGATCACATCTACCGCCAGATTGGTTGCCGCTACCCGCTCTCGGGCTAAAGCATTGGCACTCAATGAGGAGATGGTCAGTGTGGACATCGACAGTACGCCTGCGGAGGCGATAAACATGGCGACCATCACCTCGATTAAGCTGAATCCATGCGTATTCGGTTGAATGCGGGATGTTATGGGCATGGGGATGGAGGGGTAGCGAAATAGGCTCGTCCAATGCCATTGATGGTTATTTTTTTACAGAAACTGCCGGAAGATATTGTAATATTTCCACTATTTACCGTGCCACGGCTGGCAAATGTGAAGGTGTTATTCGCAGGAGATGCTGTCAGCGTAGGGCTATCATATTGCAGCATCATGATCGTGTTTTGTTGCACGCTTGTTTTGTCAAAGGTGTACTGACTGGGATCCACTAGAATTGCTACCGAACGATTTTCACCGATGGCTAAGTGGCGTGCCTGCTTGAGGTGCCCCATCAGTGTGTTGGTGGCAGATGAAACCCCTTGGGACGCGCGCCATTTACTGTAGGAGGGCAGCGCAAAACCGGCAATGATGCCGATAATGGC
>JAUZRF010000063.1 GCA_030950645.1 Mariprofundales bacterium | reverse complement strand
GAAGCCGCTGAGACCATGCGCGCCGCATTGGCTCGCGCAGGAATGGGATCGGCTGTGGTGCAACTGCTGCCTACCGTTTACCCACAAGGGAGCGAAAAACAGCTCATCGCGACCATCACTGGTCGCGAGATCCCTGCCAACAAACTCCCACTCCATATCGGGGTGTTGTGCCAGAATGTCGGCACCGCGTTGGCGGTGGCCGATGCGGTGCTTGACGGCAAACCGCTCACCGAACGGGTGGTAACGCTCGCTGGCGATGCTATGGCCCATCCCGCTAACCTGCGTGTCCGGCTCGGCACGCCCATCGATTATCTGTTACGACAGCAAGGGATCAACGATCTCGGCGCGATCACGCTGATTCAGGGCGGATCAATGATGGGCGAGCGCATCCACCATGCCGAATCACCGGTGGTAAAAGGGTGCAACGGCATTCTGGCTATGCGGCGGGAGAGCTTTGCCGCCAACCATGTAGAGGAGTCGCCCTGCATTCGCTGCGGTCACTGCGTGCAGGTCTGCCCAGTCGGACTCTTGCCCAACGAGCTCGCTAGCCTGTGCCGCAAGGAGCACTTCGAAGAAGCGGGGGATTTCAGCCTGTTTGACTGCATCGAGTGCGGCGCCTGTAGCTTTGTCTGCCCGGCGCATATTCCGCTAGTGCACTATTTTCGCTACGGTAAGGGGCAGGTGGCCGCCATTCATCGCGCCAACGCCTTCGCCGAGGAGTCGCGCCAGCGCTCGGAGGCACGCACCGCCCGCATTGCGCGTGACAAGGCGGCACGCACCGCCCGCCGCACCAAGGCGCGCCAACCGGCGCCAGCACCAGAGGAGAAGGGGTTGTTGGAAAAGGGATCTTCTATGCATTCTCCCACCCCATGATCACCAGCTCCCCCCATAGCCATAGCGGCGCATCCAGTAGTAACATGATGCTGCTGGTAATCTGGGCATTGTTGCCCGCCACGCTAGTAGCGGGGTGGCTCTATGGTTGGTTGGCGCTGTTGCAAATCACCACCGCCATGGCCGCCTGTCTGGCCACCGAATGGGCACTACTGCGCATGATGAAACGGCCAATCGCGCCGCTATTCGATGGCTCGGCAGCATTGACTGGACTGTTTCTCGCCCTAGTCCTCCCCGCCGCCGCCCCCTGCTGGATGGTGTTGGTCGGCGCCATCTGTGCTATGTCGTTAGGTAAGCAGCTCTATGGCGGATTAGGCTACAACCCGTTCAACCCTGCACTCTCCGCACGGGTGATTCTGCTGATCTCCTTTCCACTTCAGATGACCACCTGGCTAATCCCGCAGCCACTCTCTGGCGGAGCCGATCTCTACCATTTCACCACCGCTGCAGCACTATTCTTTTCCGGAGTGGGATCGATTGGCCTCCCCTTTGATGCCATCACCATGGCAACACCGCTGGGCGGGGTGAAAACCGCGCTCCACACCGGCCTGACAGTGCCGCAAGCACTGGCGCAACTGCACTACTCATCGCTGGATTCGCTGCTTGGCCGTGAAGGGGGAAGTCTGGGAGAGAGCAGCGCGCTGGCACTGCTGGTGGGCGGACTATTCATGCTCTACCGCCGCTTGATCACCTGGCAGATCCCACTCGCCTACCTCGCCACCGTGGCCCTGCTGGCTGCAGTCAGCCACCAAATTGATCCGCTGCACTATGCCTCGGCAAGCTTTCACCTCCTCGCCGGAGGGCTGATGCTCTGCGCCTTCTTCATGGCCACCGATCCGGTCACCTCACCGGTAGCCCCACGGGGCCAGCTCCTGTTTGGCATCGGCTGCGGCGTGCTCACCTGGGTGATTCGCAACTATGGCGGCTACCCAGAAGGGGCGATGTTTGCGGTAGTGCTGATGAACTGCGTAGTGCCGCTACTCGATCGCCACCTCAAACCCAGGGTCTACGGGCAATGAACCGCCAACAATGGCAAATGGTTGCCGTACTGGTGGTGGTAGTTGCCAGTGCAGCCCTGCTGCTCAGTCTAGCCAATGTTGGCACCCACGATGCCATCACCGCCGCCCGTGAGGCAACGCTCCACCGCATGCTGGTACAGGTCATGCCCGACCATGACAACAATCCGGTGCAACAGCCGATCCGCATCAAAGGCAACGATGAGCCGATTTATGTGGCACGCCAGCATGACCGAGTGACCGGCTTCGCATGGGTGGTGCGTGCCCCCGATGGCTACTCTGGTAACATTGACATCCTGCTTGGCCTGACCCCAAACGGCGCGATCCATGCCATCCGAATCGTCCGCCACCAAGAGACCCCGGGATTGGGCGACGGCATCGTGCGCAACCACAATTGGGTTGACTCCTTTATCGGCCGCACACTGGACAACGCCCACTGGGCAGTACGCAAGGATGGCGGCGACTTCGACCAATTCACCGGCGCCACCATCTCACCACGCGCGGTAGTCAATGCGGTACACCGCGGATTAACTTGGTTCCATCAACACCACAAGGAATTGATAAAACTGGTAAATAAGCATTTTTCAACGCCGCTATCGAAAAAAAAGGAGTGAGCTAAGCAGTTACAGCATCCATGTGAATGGTGGTTCATCTTTCTCTCATACAGGGAGCTTTCCAGTGCTATATCCCGCGCGATCAGTCAGGCGTGGCATGAGCGGTTCTTCTTGGAGTATGTGGGACAGTAGGGGTGTTACATTCCGGCTTATTTGAGGAGGGTTTGTGCCATGATGAGGCAGGCCGTTTAGAACGGCGTATTACCCACCCCGCATCCGCACATGCCCAAGACTACTTACGCTCCAGATGTTTCAACCCTTCGCACTCCTCCTTGACCCATCTTCCGCTACAGAAGATGGTGGTCATGTGCGGATTCTGGAGCCCTTACTGATCGTGGGATAATTCCCCTTAAATAAAGGTAAACATAACATATGCCGGCACTGGAAGATAAACTTGCGCACTTGGTAGTTGCACGCGGGATGGTCGCTGGTTTCGCATGCGATGGAAAACGGTTAGCAAGCGGTTTCCACTCAAGGGGTAACTGCTCAGATTGTTTCCGGTTTTCCTGATAGCAAGGCGAAAAAGCGGAGTTTACTACTGTAAATGAGTATTTTTCAACGCCGCTATCAGAAAAACCGGGAGTGAGCTGAGTAGTTACTTCAAGGGTAAGGTTATAAAGTGCTGGCTATAAGCAAATCGAATGCTGCCGACAGCCAAGCTCAACAGTTAGGGGTAAATAGGAAATGACGAATAGCAAAGATGATGGACTGACGATTGGTAGCTATACCTTTCGTTCACGGTTGATTGTTGGCTCAGGGAAGTACGCGGATTTTTCCACCACCAGGGAGGCAACGGAAGCCGCCGAGGCGGAGCTGATTACGGTGGCGGTGCGGCGGGTGAATATTACCGATGCCGGCAAAGAAAACCTGCTCGATTTTATTGATCCGGCACGCTACACTATTTTGCCCAATACTGCGGGCTGCTTTCATGCTGAAGATGCGGTGCGCACGCTCAGATTAGCCCGCGAGGCGGGGGGGTGGAACTTGGTGAAGCTGGAGGTGCTCGGTGATACCCAGACCCTCTATCCCAATGTGGTCGAGACGATCAAGGCGGCTGAGGTGTTGGTGGCGGATGGTTTTGAGGTGATGGTCTACACCAATGACGATCCGATTGTGGCGACTCGGCTGGAGGAGATTGGTTGTGTGGCGGTGATGCCGCTGGGGAACCCGATAGGTTCGGGTCGTGGGCTGGCCAATCCGTTCAATATTCATTTGATTAAACAGCGCGCTAAGGTGCCGATTGTGGTCGATGCTGGGATCGGTACCGCCAGCGATGCCGCCAAGGCGATGGAGTTAGGAGCGGATGCCTGCTTGATCAACACCGCCATTGCTGAGGCTGCGGATCCGATGGGAATGGCTCGGGCAATGCGCGACGCGGTGCGGGCGGGACGGCAGGCCTATCTGGCTGGGCGCATGCCCAAGCGGTCATTTGCTTCGGCCTCCTCACCAACCGACGGCTATTTTTGGTAGCTATTTCATGATAATAAGGTCACTACTCAGCACCCATTGAAAACATCCCGTAACGGCTCAGATCGCTTCCGGTTTTTCTGATAGCAAGGCGAGAAAGCGGAGTTTACTACTGTAAATGCGCATTTTTCAACGCCGCTATCGGGAAAACTGGGAGTGAGCTGAGTAGTTACATAATAAGTTACTTATAAGATATAGGAGCACACTTCGTTGATTAAACAATATCTTCTTTCACCAGGTCCAACCATGGTTCCTGAGCGGGTTTTGCTGCGCATGGCGCACCCCATGATTCACCATCGCACGCCGCAGTTCTCGGCGCTTTTTGCCGAGACCAAGCAGATGCTGGAGCAGGTGTTCCAAACCGACAACGATGCCTTGATGCTGACCTGTTCGGGTACCGGAGCAATGGAGGCCTCGATCACCAATCTCTGTTCACCTGGGGACACCATTATTGTGGTAAATGGCGGTAAATTTGGTGAGCGTTGGAGCAAGATTGCACCCACGCACGGGGTGGGTGTGGTGGAGATTACGGTGGAGTGGGGGCAGCCGGTGGCGATTGCCGATGTCCAGGCCGCCCTTGCGGCCAATCCCGAGGTCAAGGGGGTGTTTGTCCAGGCCTCGGAGACATCTACCACCACCGAGCATCCGATTCGTCAGATTGCGGCATTAACGGCGGAGATGCCGAGTTGTGTCACGGTAGTGGATGCGATCACCGCACTGGGTGTGATTGATATGCCGATGGATGATTGGGGACTTGATGTGGTGATTTCAGGCTCGCAAAAAGCCTTTATGTTGCCGCCGGGTCTGGCGATGATCGCCTGCTCGGAGAAGTACTGGAGGCTTTCCGCATCGGCATCTTGCAAAGGCTTCTATTTTGATCTGGCAACGGAACGCAAAAGCCAGCGCAAAGGCAAGGATACCACCGCATGGACACCGGCAGCATCGCTGATTACCGGACTCAATGAGGTGTTGAAGATGATGCTGGAGGAGGGGATGGAGCAGGTGTATGCCCGCCATCTGCTATTGGCGGAGGCTACCCGCGCTGGGGTCTCTGCGCTGGGGATGAAGCTCATCTCTTCCGCACCGTCGGTGTCAGCCACGGGTGCTTTTGTTCCTGATGGCGTCGATGGCAAGGCGCTCTTTGCGTTCCTGCGGGATACCATGGGGGTTACTTTTGCTGGTGGTCAGGGTCATTTGCAAGGACGGGTGTTGCGCATTGCCCATCTGGGCTATTACGATCTGTTTGATGTCATCATCGCACTGAGTGCGATTGAGATGGCGCTGGATCGGTTTGGTGCGCCAGTGACACTGGGAGCGGGTGTGGCGGCTGCGCAAGCGGTGCTGGTCAACCGTTTCCCGAGGGTTTGATATGCTAAACGGATCAACAGTACGACCAATTGCTGGGGTGGAGGATGCCTTTGGCGTGCGAGCCGTAGCGCTGCGCACCCTACAACGCGAGCTCGCAACCCTTTATCTTGACACTGCGTACCAAGAGGTAATCCCCCCTTTGGTGGAGCGCCCGCAATCGTTAGCGCGCGGATCTGGCCGCTTTCTCTCGGAACAGACGATTGTTTTTTCTGATCCTGCGGGCGCGGGGCAGTTGGCATTGCGACCAGACATTACCCCACAGGTAGCGCGTCTGGCTGCGACCCGACTGCATCATGCGGAAGTGTTGCGACTGCACTACTCTGGGCCGGTGTTGTTGGCGCGTGCGGAGGGGGAATCTGGTGCGCGCCAACAGTGGCAAAGTGGCATTGAGCTGTTTGGTGTGGGCGATTTGAGTGGGGATATTGAGGTGCTATATTTGGCGGCGCAGTCGATGCGGCGGGGTGGTTTTTCTGCACCGGTGTTGCTGGTTGGCCATATCGGATTATTGCGCGCCCTATTGGGTGAGGGGGTGGAGTTGGCGCCGTGGGTGGCATTGCTGCGCCGCCGTTCACCGGAGGATGTGGCAGCACAGATCGCGGCGGATGGTATCGCATCATCGGCGGCAGAGGTGCTGCTGGCAATGGTACGAGGTGAGGTTGATAGCGACTTTTTGCAGGCACACTGCACACTCAATACCGAGTTTTCCCGAGCGGTGGATGATCTGGTGCAGTTGCAACAGGGGGTTGAGGCACGGGGGGTGAAGGATGGCGCTCATGGCTGTCGTATCGTGATTGATGGTGCGCTCATGCCACGCTTTCTTTACCACAGTGGCATTCTGTTCGCCGGATATGCCGCTGGAGTGGCATATCCTCTGCTGCATGGTGGCCGTTATGATGCCATGGTTGCGGCCCATGGCCGCGATATGGCTGCCACCGGCTTCTCCTGCGACCTGTGGAGTTGGATTGATGCTGGCAAGGATGGAAGGTGATGGAACGGTGAGGTGATTCGTTATGTGCATTGGCTTATTTACTGAAGCTGGAAACGGTTTTAAAAAGGATAGGCTCGGAAGGAGACGAATATGGCGATAAAATATAAGTTTTCTTCAGCAGCGATGGTGGTGATTGGCAATGAACTGCTCTCTGGCCGTACCCGTGAGGGCAATGGCCATTTGGCGGCGCAGCGGTTGTTTGAGCAAGGCTGTGTGTTGCGTGAAGTGGCGATTATTCCCGATAATCATGCGGTGATTGTAGCGACGGTGCGGCGGTTGCGGCAGGTGGCGGATGCGGTGATTACTAGCGGCGGCATTGGCCCAACCCATGACGATATCACTATGGAGGCGATTGCTGCGGCGCTGGATGTGGCGCTGCTTGAGCATGGCGACACCGTGCAGTTGATGCGCGACCATTATGGAGCCGATCTGCTTAATGATGGGCGGCGGCGCATGGCGCGACTGCCTGCTGGAGCGACACCGATTCTGTGCTCCAAGTCGATTGCACCGGGGGCAGCACTGGACGGGGTGTTTGTGCTGGCGGGGGTGCCCGCGATATTTGCCTCACAACTGGAGGCGATACTGCCGCAGTTTGGTGGTGATCCTATTATCCGTTGCGAGGTTCCATTTCACTGCTTTGAGAGCAGTTTCTACCGCCAGCTTGGTGCGATTCAGCAAAAATTCCCGCAACTTGAGATCGGTTCTTACCCAAAACTCTGCGCTGGCGATCCGCACGGAGCTATCGCCATCTCTGGCCGTGATGCTCAGTTATTGGAGCGTGCCAAGATGGCTGTGAACATGATGCTGCGGGAGTTGTGACCGTGTGAAGATGGGGCGCTGGCGATG
>JAUZRF010000062.1 GCA_030950645.1 Mariprofundales bacterium | reverse complement strand
TGTTCCCATGCTCCAGCGTGGGAATACATACGGGGGTTAAGGCAGCATGATGAGTATGCTATGCATTCCCACGCAGGAGCGTGGGAACGAGAAGCGATCTGAGCAGTTACGGGATGTTTTCAATGGGTGCTGAGTAGTTACTTTCTTTTACACATCGGTTGGCAATGGTGAAGCGCATCGGGTAGGGGGAGTCTTCCTCGGCTGGCAATGTGGTGCGTTGCTCGGTTGTCCATTGGTGGTCGATTAGCTGCGGAAACCAGGTGTCTCCATTAAAGGTGGCATCAATCTCGGTGTAAATCAGCCGATCCGCCAGCGGGATGGTGGCGCAATAGATCTGGGCGCCGCCGATGATGATGACCTCTTCGTGGGCTGCGAGTTGCTCTAGCGCCTCCAGTTGACTCAACCACTCTACATTAGGAACCTGCGCTTGAGGCTGGCGGCTTAACACGATGTTGCGGCGTTTGGCTAGTGCTTTTCGGCCAAGGGAATCAAAGGTGGCGCGTCCCATCACGATCGTTTTTCCCAAGGTGTGTTGGCGGAACCAGCGCATGTCGGCGGCAATGCGTGGCCATGGTAGCTGGTCGTGATTCCCAATCAAACGGTTGCGATCCATTGCCCAGATCAGGGTGATCATGGTTGCGGTGTTGGTTGTTGCAGTAGGGGGTCGTTGAGGCCGAGTTCAGCAAAGCCTTGGGCGCGGAAGCGGCAGGAGTCGCAGCCGCCGCACGGGGTGCCGTTGGGGTCAGGATCGTAACACGAGCGCGTCAGTGCGTAGTCAACGCCTAGCTCCATTCCGAGGCGAATAATCTCGGCCTTGCTGAGTTGGAGCAGTGGTGCATCAATAGTCATGCGTTGGCCATGGGTGCCTGCCTGGGTGGCGAGGTTGACGGTGTTGGCAAAGGCCTCAAGAAATGCGGGGCGGCAATCGGGGTAGCCTGAGTAGTCGATAATGTTGGCGCCGATGATCAGATGGTTGGCATGCAGGGTTTCGGCTAGTCCTGCCGCCAGCGATAGGAAGATCAGATTGCGTGCGGGCACATAGGTGATGGGGGTATCGCTGTTGCGATTGCCGCCATCCTTGGGTACCGCGATATTGTCCGTCAGCGCCGAGCCACCGATAGCGCGCAAGTCTACTGCGAGCACCCGATGGGATGCGGCTTGCATGGCCGTGGCGATCTGTGCGGATGCAGCAATCTCGATGCGGTGGCGCTGCCCATAATCGAAGGCGATGGTGTGGCACTCCCAGCCCTGCTTGCGCATTCCCCAAGCAAGTGCGGTCGCGGAATCGAGTCCTCCGGAGAGTAGGCAGACGGCGCGGGTATCGCTGCTGGTCAAGAGGCGATCAGACTCCGGTTGCATCTGGTCCCCATATCCATTTGTGCAGCTGTGGCTGGAGGCGGATTGGCAGTTGATCTCGGCGTAGCCATTCTGCCAGTTGTTGGAGTGTAACCTGATCGTGAGCAGGGGAGATTAGCAGAGGTATATTTCGTTGTAGCAGATCAAACTGTGCAATAGTATCAATACTCCAGCGGTAATCGGATTCGCTACAAATGACGAACTTAATCTCATCGCCTGGGTGTAGCAGCGCAAGATTTTGCCACCGGTTGTGTGCGACCTCGCCGCTATCTGGGGTTTTAATATCCACTACGCGCATCACGGATTCAGGGACTGCGGAGATATCCAACGCACCGCTCGTCTCCAGTTGAACCTTGGAGCCGGTGGTGATGAGCGCACTGAGTAGAGGAATGGCATTGGGTTGTGCTAACGGCTCGCCACCAGTGACGAGAACCAAGGGTTGCGCTAGTGCGCGAACTTGGTCGCAGATCGCGTCAATGGTCAGGAGTTTTCCGCTGCGGGCGGGAAGGGCATCGGGGGTGTCGCAATAATGGCAACGCAGTGGGCAGCCGGCGAGACGCACGAAGGTGCATGGCATGCCGGCGAGGGTGCTTTCCCCTTGGAGCGAATCATAGATCTCATATACCCGCAGGGTAGGTTGTTGTGTGTTGATCAAGGTGGATAAATTCGGATGGATGGGAGCAGCGTTGCTGCAAATGGCTACTGGCCGCGCACAATCGGGTTAGTAGCGGTGATTGGTTTTTGTTTCAGTGCTTTGAGTCGTGCGCGAGCCTGTTCAGCGATGCTGCTGTTGGGCTGGTTTTGGATTAATTGGAGGTAGGCCGCCTTGGCTTCGGCTTTGTGCCCATCTTGTTGGTAAATCAAACCTAACCGCATCAGAGATGCTGAAAATTTACTGCTGGTAGGGTAGCTGCGAATCAATGTGCTAAAGGCTTTCTTGGCCTTGTCGGGTTGCTGTTGCGCCAAATAGCTCTCCCCAAGCCAGTACAGCGATTGATCGGTGAGCGATCCTTGGCTAAATTTGACTAAATGTGCTTCAAACTGTTTGCTTGCCTCTTCAAAACGGCCGCTTTTTAGTGCCAAATAGGCTGCGGTATAGCTATTTTTTTCATCAACGGAGTTGATTTTTTTCATACGCTGCGTTGTGGAGGGGGGAGCCGTAGGTTGAACTGTGGGTGTTACAGGTTGCTTCGTTTGCTCAATGGTGTGCGTGATGGCTTGGGTAGCACGGTTGATTTTCTGTTCCATTTTGCGTGCAGCAGGAGACGGTTTATGGCTGGAAGTAGGGGCGTGCTGCGGGATGCGATGGATAACAACAGGGGATCCTAACCGTTCGCGCAGCGCCTGAAATGACGCCTCCATTGCTGCTAATTGCGAGCTCTGCTTTTTATCGGATCGTTGAACCTTGATTAGTTGCCGTGTCAGCTCTTGAATTTGCTGGCTTTGGGCGGTTTGTTGCTCTTCCCCGATCTGCATTCGGGCGACGACCGCATCCTTATCGCGTATCCATGGGTCAATCGGTTTTTCAGTGGCGCACCCACCCAATAACCCTAGGATGCAGGCGGCAAACAGTGCCTGTTTCATATCGCTTGCACGAAACACTGTTGCCTCCTAGAGGTACGATTAATGGTCGCGAGTAACTACTCAGCTCACTCCCAGTTTTCCCGATAGCGGCGTTGAAAAATGCTCATTTACAGTAGTAAACTCCGCTTTTTCGCCTTGCTATCAGAAAAACCGGAAGCAATCTGAGCAGTTACAGCCATTTTTGGTAGGGTGCTGAGTAGTTATGGGTTATGGTCGCGAAACTACGCTGTAGGTTTAGCGGGTGACAATGTCTGCATGACGGTTTTGTGCCCAGCAGGCTTCGCCGGTGCCAGTGCAAGCAGGGCGCTCTTCACCGAAGGATACCGTATCGACTCGGCTGGAGGCGATGCCCTGTGCCGTCAAATGGCCGCGCACTGCGTTAGCGCGTTCTTGTCCCAATGCCAGGTTATACTCACGGCTACCGCGTTGATCGCAGTTGCCTTCGATGGTGATAGCCATGGTGGGGTGATTGCGTAGCCAAGCTGCATGTGCATCGAGTACGGCCCGTCCGGCAGCATCAATTGCGGAGCTGTTAAAGGCAAAGTAAATCACATTGGTCGAGGGCCGAACCGCATCCATATTGTTGGCGCCAGCTACACCATTGGTGGATGGCATCTGTTGACCGGCATGGACGATGGGTTTGTTGGAGCCGTCTGCATTGACAACATTCTTCTTGGCACAACCGGCAAACACCATGCTGGCGGCAAGCATGATGGCGAGCGTGATCTGTTGGCGATGATTCATAAGTTTAAATTCCTCCCAGATATTCAATCGTTATATTGTGAGCTAATTAACAAGCACCGGCCGTATTGTGTAGAAGTTGAAACATCTGTCCAGTGCATCATGTTTACCGTGACCAAACGCCATCGGAGTCATCCTGATTGGCAGGGGTGATCGGCTGGCTATGTCCTCCCCATGCGGGGATGCGGTAAAGACGGCGCGTGCCATTGATATCTGCGGAGTAAATCAGCATCTGCCCGTTCTTCGACCATGATGGTGACTCCACGCGTTTGCCTGTTACCAGATAGTGAATATCACTGCCATCCGGCTTGATCGTGGCCAACGCATACGACCAATCCTTTCGCGTAATCAATGCAATACGATTCCCCATCGGAGACCAGGAAGGTGAGGTGTTGTAGTTACCAACGGTACTGACGCGCAACACGGCTCCGGTTTTAATATTTTTGCGGAATATCTGAGGATTGCCTCCCGCACGACTGCTGGTGAAGGCGATCCATTGCCCATCCGGGGACCAAGTGGGCGTAGTATTGACCGCTTTTGCGTGGGTGAGTTGGTGCCAACTTCGTTTTCTAATATCGTAAATATAGATGTTGGGGTCACCGTGAATGGAGAGGGTGGCGGCGATAAAACGGCCGTCGGGGGAGAACTCTGGTGTGCTGTTCAGGCCTCTGAAGTGTCCAAATGTTGTCCGTTTACCATTCGCTAGGTTAAATAGCTCCAGCCGTGGACGATTTCCAACATAGGTGTTCAGTGCCACTTGCTGGTTATTTGGCGACCAGTCCGGAGAGAGCAGGAGCGTGAAGTTGCGGCCAATCACTTGGCGATTGGCTCCATCCTGATCCATGTACACCAAGTCGGAAAAATCGCCATGCTTATGGACATAAAGAATATGGCTGTCGAAATGGCCGGGCACACCAATCACCGTGCGATAGATAAAGTTGGCAATACGATGTGCCAGCAGGCGTGGTGCTTTGCCATCGTTGGCGATGTCGGTGCTAGCGAGCTGTTTGTTACGAAATGGATCGTAAATGTGCAATAACCAATGGGTGCCATCGGGGCGCACTTGCGGCTGGCAGACGGCCACAATATCGGCGCCGATAATACGCCAATCAGCGTAATCAATCTTGGAGAGTGCGCTTTGGGCAGTGGCGAGGAAGCTGATGGGATCCAATGCCTTGAAGGATTGGCTGCTCAGTAGATCGTTGCGCACGACCTGATCAATGAGGCGGGCTGGGTTTGTTGCGGCACCATCTTGGGCGGGTATCGTCTGCCAAGCGATTTGCAGCGGCGTGAAATTGGATTGGTAGATATTAAAGTCTGCTGCCTGAGCAGGGAGTGCCAGTAGTATCCATGTGACGAATATGATGCTTATTTTACGCATTATTTCTCCTTTTTCTGGTCTCGGTCGGCACCCAGTTTCGGGATGTGTGAGATCCATCCCCGTAGGGTGTGGCTGATGCGTTGGCCTTGGCTGCGCACACCGCCGGGATTGCGCCGGATGACGCGAATAACGCCGGGTAGGGCGCGCAGCGATCGAATGGTATTGGCTAAATGCACGCGGTCGGTCACCTCCACCGTGACTTGAAGGAGGGTGATGGATCCGGGGTGCTGGTTGAGGCGAATATCCGCAATATTGGTTCCCGCATCCGAGATTGCACTGGTCATGGCAGCAAGCATACCGCGTCGCTCTTTGGTTTGGATCTCGATACCGGTGGGATAACGCCGTCCGTCGGCTTCGTTCCAGTGCACCTCGAACGCCTGTTCGATTTGTTTGTTGGTGAGCGTTCCACAGTTGCAGTAGTGCACCTTGAGCCCGTTTCTGGCTTCGAGTAGCCCCAATACTCGGTCGCCCGGGATTGGTAGGCAGCAGGGGGCGGGCTGAATCATCAATCGGTTGCGTCCGGTGAGCCGAAGCGAAAGTCGTCCGCTACGCTGGGCGACGGTGACTAGCTTATCCAGCGCGATTTCACCACGGCCTACGCGCTCATAGAGCTCCTCGCTGGAGCTGCACTCCAGGTGTTGGATCAGCCGTTTGTCGAGTTTCGCTCCGTCAAGGATGGCATCGGAGATTTTGCGGCCAACATCGATCGAATCTTGGCGATCCTGGCGGCGGAACCATTGGCGGATTGATTGCGCGGAACGGGGTGCGCGTGCTATTTGCAGCCAGGAGAGATGGGGCTGTTGCGCTGGGTTCGTGATAATCTCGATTTGGTCGCCGTTGTGGAGTTTTCGTCTCAGGTCGCAGCGTTCGCCGTTGATTTTCGCCGCCTCACAGTGGTGGCCGATATCGGTATGAATGGCATAGGCGAAATCAAGCACTGTGGCACCACGGGGCAGCGAGATGATATCGCCATCACGGCTGAAGACATAGACCTCCATGACGAAGAGATCCAATCGGGCATTTTCCAGAAATTCTCCAGGATCACGGCTGCTCTGTAGTAGCTCGGTTAGATCCTTCAACCATTTGAAATGGAGCGTCTCTTTTTCGCTAGTTATCCCATCCTTGTAGATCCAGTGGGCGGCGACACCATTTTCAGCGTAGCGATGCATCTCCATGGTGCGAATCTGCACCTCGATGCGGTGTTGCTCTGGGCCGATGATGGAGGTGTGGAGCGACTGGTAGCCGTTGGGCTTGGGCAGCGCGATATAATCCTTGAAGCGGCCGGGAATCGGGCGGTAGAGGCTGTGGATGATCCCTAGGGTGTGGTAACAGCTTTGCAGATCCTTGACGATAATGCGAAAGGCCACCAGATCATAAATCTCATCAAAATCGATATGTTTGTGTTTCATCTTTTGATGCAGGCTATAGAGGTGCTTGAGGCGACCATGCACCTCGGTCTCTATTTTTTGATCCGCCAGCGCCTCTTGCAGTAGTCGCTCTAGTTGACTCTTGGTTTGTTGCAGCGAGTCCCCATTCCCTCCCACCAATTGCTTAATATTCTGATAGCTTTTGTTGTCGAGGTAGGAGAATGCGATGTCCTCCATCTCTTGGCGAATCCAGTGGATGCCCATACGATGTGCCAATGGGGCGTAGAGGGTCAGTGTCTCTTGGGAAATGGACTGCTGTTTGTGTGCGGGTATGAACTTCAGCGTGCGCATATTGTGCATCCGATCCGCCAATTTGACCATCAGTACGCGAAGATCCTTGGCGGTAGCCAAGATCATTTTCCGGAAGTTTTCCACCTGCTTGTGTTCGCTGGAATGAAATTTTATCTGGCCAATCTTGGTCATGCCTTCGACCAAACGGGCTACATTATCGCCAAAATGGAGTGCGATCTCCTTGCTGGTAACCGAGGTGTCTTCCACGGTGTCGTGCAGCAGACCGGTGATGATGGTGGCATCATCCATCTGGAGCTGGCTTAGAATGGATGCTACGGCTAGCGGGTGGGAGATGTAGGGCTCGCCGGAGATGCGGTGCTGGCCGGCATGGGCATGGGCTGCGAAAACATAGGCGCGGTGGATGGCGTCGATGTCTGCTTTGCTGTTGTAGCTTCGCACCCGTTCACTGATTTCAAAAATTCGGCTCATTGGTAACTACTCAGCTCACTCCCAGTTTTCCTGATTGCGGCGTTGAAAAATACGCATTTACAGTAGTAAACTCCGCTTTTTCGCCTTGCTATCAGGAAAACCGGAAGCAATCTGAGCAGTTACAGCCATTTTTGGGTAGGGGTGCTGAGTAGTTACGCTCATTGTATAGTTACCGCAAGGTGAAATGCGCCTAAATTCAAGGCGCGCAGCGTGAACGGCCTCTATTGGGCCTCTTGCAAAGCTCATGAGCGGCGATTGGCTTCCCCACTCCGGCGCATTTCCAGGCGGGAATTTCGGTGCATGGAACCACCATACCCCTCATTCCATCCTGAAAACGCACTCGAAGTGGGATTGCCACGCATCCACCCAGAGTTTTGCAAGAGGCTCTATTGGGTGGAGATATTAAAACTCAGCGGCGAAGTCCTCTTCCGCTGCGAGGCGGTCGCGTTCGACTTGATCCTGTTGGGCCACCATCTCCCAGGTGGCAACGCCTGCGCCGACTTCACGCAGGGCCTGAACCGTGGGTTTATCGTTGGCATCGTGCTCCATGAGCGGTGGTAGGAAATTGAGCAGCTGACGGGCGCGACGAGATGCCAGAACTGTCATTTCAAAGCGGTTGGGATAGCGGGAGGTGCAGTCTTCAATGGTTACGCGTGCCATGGTGTATGGGGGTCTCCTAACAAGTTACAAGGGGTTGGTTTGTGCGCCTGTTCATGGGCGCGGCGATAATTTTTTGCGAAATTATTCGATGATGGGGGAATGGTAGGCATTGCCATGCAGATTCTCAAGCCTGTGATGGGTCGTGTCGAAGAGTATTGGTTGGTGGCATCGCTCTCCGTTCGGCTTGATCGCATCGCAAAAAGCTGTTCATGGGCGCGTTGACGACCTCTTGCGAAGTGATCAGCCTTGACCCATGGGAGTGATGCAACAATTTCGGCTATGGTCACGCATAGATGTGGCGGATGTAGCCTCGCTACCGGTGATGAAGCGTTGCTTGATTCAGTCCTTGTGGTTGATTTTGCGCACTAGCCGCCGCTTTGTGACCGATAAGTGCATTCAGCGCGCCTCCGCACTCGCCTATGCCAGTCTGCTTGCGATCGTGCCGCTGACTGTGCTGGGTGTGTCGGTATTCACCGGATTTCAAGCGTTTGGTAAGGTATCCGCTTACTTTAGCCACGCGTTGTTGGATTATCTAGTCCCGACCAGCCGCATGCAGGTAGAGCTTTATTTAAGCCAAGTGAGCTCCAAGGCCACGGAGTTATCCCTGTTTGGTATTGCTGGGCTGTTGGTAACGGCTACGGCGCTTATTAATACCATGGAAGAGGCGTTTAACCATATTTGGGGTATCACCCGTAGCCGGTCATTGGTTGCCAAATTCATCACCTTTTGGTCGGTATTGACGCTATCGCCGATTCTGGTCGGGTTGTCGATTAGTATCACCTCCTATTTTGCTGCACTACCGCTGCTTGAGCATGTGACGGCAGGTGCCTCGGCGATGGGACAGGTGCCATTTTTGTTGCCGTGGCTGATCTCCTCGCTGGCGATGATGTCGCTCTACATGGCTTTGCCCAACACTAATGTGCCATTTCGTTTCGCGGTGATCGGTGGTCTGATCGCTGGGGCGATGTTTGAAGCGACCAAGTTTGGTTTTACCTTTTATGTAACTGAATTGGCCCATTATGAGAAGCTGTATGGCGCATTGGGTACCCTGCCAGTATTTTTGTTGTGGCTCTATCTGGTGTGGGCAGTGGTGTTATTGGGTGCTGAGTTCACCTTTTGCTTGCAGCACCCTGAGCAGATAGATGCCGAGAACTGTGCATCGCGCTATCGCCCGGGTGAGGTGCAGTTTTATCGTTGGTTGATTCTGTTGCGTGCGGCACAACGGATGCGCGATGGCAGGGTGTTGCTGCTTGATGAGCTGGTGGAATCCTTGGATATTGGCGAGAATGTGTTGCAGGAGTGGCTTGATGACTTGGTGAAACGCCGTCTGCTCAAGTTGGCGATGGATCAAGGCAATGAAGGGTGGTTGCCTGGGCGTGATGCTGCATCGATGCAGCTGTTGACCGTGCATCGGGTGCTCAACCCCAGTCCGCTTGAGGTGCCGGAGGCGTGGCGTGAAACGCCGTTGGGTCGCACTTTGGCGGGGCTCTATTTTCGCATGGCGCGGGAGCAGAATTCGGTGATGGGACGGATGGTGTTGCAGGATCTGATGCGAAAAGAGCAACGCGCGGCCTCCGATGAAGAGGCGCGTTTTTTGGATGAATCGGAGTAACTAACTCAGCTCACTTCCGGTTTTCCCGACAGCCTCTTTCGGGCAGGGTGCTGAGTAGTTACGAATCAGAATATATTGAGGAAATAAATGAATAGGTTGATGATTTCGGACTCCGAGCATGATGCGGACATGCTCTATATTAGCGGCGTATTTGTGCCCGACGCTTGGATCGTAGTGCAGGTCAATGGTGCGTGGTATGGCCTTTGCTCGCCGCTGGAGGTGGATCGCATCCGCAAGACCTCACGACTAGATCATGTTCTGCTCGACAGCGCGTGGCGACAACAGGCCAAGGCGCGGTTTGGCGAGATGCCCGGACTGGCACCGGTAGCTGCGGCGTTTTTGCTTGATCAGGGTGTGGATGCGGTTGAGGTGCCAACGCAGTGTGGCTATGGGGTAGTTTGCCAGTTGCAAGCGTGCGGTGTGACGGTGAGCCCGTGTGCGGAGGCGTTTTTTCCGCAACGCGCCATCAAGCGGGATGATGAGCTGCGCGAACTGGCGCATGCGGAGCGGCTGACCGCCAAATCGATGGCGCAGGCGGTGAAGTTTTTGGCGGAGTGCTCCATTGGTGACGATGGCTGCCTGCGCCACCCCGATCATGGTCGGAGCAAGCTGCGCGCCGCAGATCTGCGGGCAGTGATTGAGCAGTGGTTGATCGGGCATGGCGCGGTGCCGTCGCACACTATTGTTGCGTGTGGTCGCGAGGGGGCGGATCCACATAACGAGGGTAGTGGGCTGTTGCGGGCGCACCAGCCAATTATTATTGATATATTTCCGCGTCTTACCCGATCTGGCTACTGGGGGGATATGACCCGAACCTTGGTGAAGGGGGATGCCAGCGCGCAGGTGAAGGCGATGCATCGCGCGGTGGCGGCGGCGCAACTGGCTGGAATTGCCCAGCTTCGCGATGGGGTGGAGGCGAGTGTGGTGCATGCGGTGGTGGCGGAGACACTGAAAAGTCACGGCTTTACCACTGGGGTGCATCGTGGGCGACAGCAGGGTTTTTTTCATGGAACCGGCCATGGTGTTGGGCTGGAGGTGCATGAATCGCCGCGAGTCTCTACCCGTGGTGATCGTCTACAGGCGGGCCATGTGGTGACGGTGGAGCCAGGGCTCTATTACCCTGGGGTTGGTGGGGTTCGGATTGAGGATCTATTGGTGGTGACCGAGCACGGCTGTGATAACCTGACTCGGTTTCACCGGCGGCTTGAGATTGTATAAAGGGGCAATGAAATGAAAATATTGTTGGTGGAAGATGAAGTGCGGGTGGTGCAATTTGTGCAGAAAGGGCTGCGTGAGGAGGGGCATGCGGTTGATGTCTCCTATGATGGTGAGGAGGGGGAGTTTTTAGGAGAGGTCAACGATTACGATCTCATTATCCTTGATCTGATGTTGCCCAAAAAGAACGGTCTAGTGGTCTGCCGCGAGTTGCGGGATCGCGGGGTGGCCACACCGGTACTGATGCTTACGGCACGGGATTCGGTGGAAGATAAGGTGCGCGGACTTGATGCCGGTGCCGATGATTATTTGGTCAAACCCTTCGCTTTTGAGGAGCTGTTGGCACGGGTGCGCGCCCTGTTGCGTCGCCGTTCAGAGACCCGAAGTCCAGTGCTCACGCTGGCGGATCTGGAGCTTGATCCAATGAGCCGGATGGTGACCCGTGGCGGCAAGGCGATTCGGCTCACTACCAAGGAGTACGCACTGTTGGAATATATGATGCGCAATCCGCGCAAGGTGTTGTCGCGCACCCTGATTGGTGAGCATGTGTGGGATATGAACTTTGATCCGGAGAGCAATGTGATTGATGTCTATATCAGCCATTTGCGTGCGAAGGTGGATAAGGGCTTTGACCGCGAACTGCTGCACACCCTACGAGGCCAAGGCTACATCCTCACGGATCAGGATTTAGCGCACTGATTAAGGCTACACAATCTGGGGAGATAAGCGATCTGAGTAGTTACGATCAATGTTAGGATCGGTGTAACTGTTCAGCGCCCTACCCGAAGATAACCGTAACTGCTAAGATTGCGTCTTGTTTTTGCTGACAGCAAGGCGAAAAATCTTAAGTTTACTACTGAGGCTCTACTGTAAATGAGCGTTTTTCAACGCAGCTATCAGGAAGATAAGGCGTGAGCTGAATAGTTACGGATCGGCAGATGATTACAGTTACCCTGCGGAGCGTCGATTGCCGGACTGTTATCGTTGTTATCACCCTGTATGCTACCACTGGTTCTGATTTTTATGGGTAACTTCAACATGGCCTCCGGCTGGCTGATCCAGTGATTTTCCGCCTTGGCCGATATCGAAGGCGCGTTGATGCGGTAGAAGGAGACTGATATGCTTGCAGTATACGGGCCGGGGTTTACCGAGCGCCTCCATCTGGAGCGGCTGTTTACCGAGCGCAAGGTGGAGAAAACCAGTGCCTCGGTTGCCATTACAGCCATTGACGGTGAGCAGCACGCTGGGCAGCAGGAACATGCGCCACCGCATGAGCATCATTCGACGCTATTCAATCGATATTACCAGATGCGGGAGGCGCGGGATGAGACCTCCCCGTTGCTGCATGCTAGGCAGGTGATGCGCGCTCCGGTGGTGTTGGTGCCGGCGCAGGCCTCGCTCAAGGATGCGTTCGCTCTGTTCCGACAGCACGCTTTCCGTCACCTGCCGGTGGTGGCCGCTGATGGTATGCTGATTGGGATCGTCTCCGACCGCGACATCTTTCACTGCATCTGTCCGCAGGATGCGGAAGGGGATTGCTGCACGATGGTGCAACACCAGCGCGAGGTCGCCGAGGTGATGCAGGATCGGGTGTTGACGGCAGGGGTTGATACCGATGTGCGTACTATCGCCAAGCTGTTTGTTGAGCGCCATATCGGGGCGGTGCCGATCATGGAGGATCATGCCGTGGTAGGGATTATCACCCGCAGCGATATTCTGCGCGCGGTGATGCACAATCTGGCGTTGGAGTCTTGGGCGTGAGGAGCCAACCATGAAGCAACCCAGTGATGATAGCCTAGCTGCGGTGGGTCTCGGGCAGGTGCGGCACAAGAATGAACTGGGCAAGATGCTCTGGCTCCTGCCGCCGGAGCGCCGCACCAGTTCCCGCTGATATTTGATGCGTAGCCGCCTGAGTTGGAAGGTCGGAGCGTGGCTGCTGCTGGTATTTTTCTATGTCGCCTACATGGGGTGGGATCTGTTGATCGATTTTTCCGCACTGCACCACGATGCCCTACAGGTCGAGCAGGCCAACCATGAGAGTCACCATCTGCATGCGTTGGAATTGGGATTGCTGACCACGATTGATCCGGTGCGGGATTTCCTTATCAGCGGTGATTGGCGCGCCTCACAACGCTTCGATATTCGACGGGCACAACTGCAACGGGCGCTGGCAGAGGAGTCCGATGTCGGTCACGCCATGCCATCCCTTGCCGACACCCTGACGCGGATCGCAGCCAAGGCGCACGCGATCTTCAAGCTTCCCTTTGCCGTCGGCAACATGGAGGGACCAATTCTGATGCAGGAGATCATGGCCGAGGTGAAACAGGTGGGGCGTCGGCTCAACGGTCGTCACCGTCAGCTGGATGCGCAGGTCAACAGCGCCATGCAGATGGTGGCGGCGCGGCAGCTTGATGTCCGTGATGACTTCGCAGTTTCGCTGGCCATCCTGCTGTTGTTGCTTGGTTTGCTCAGCCTCTATCTCTACCGCCATCTGGTGCGGCCATTGGTTCATCTGCGTCACGAGATGCAGAAGGTGGAGCGGGGCGATTTCCACATCCATTGCCCCAAACTTGCCGACGATGAACTGGGCGCACTGGCCGATGCCTGCAACCGCATGGGAGAGGCGCTGCAACATCGTGAGCAGCAACTCAATCAGGCGCGGATGATGGCTGCCCATCACGAAAAGATGGGGGGATTGAACCTGATGTCGGCCGGTATCGCCCATGAGTTGGGCAACCCGCTGTCGGCAATCTCGCTCTGTCTGCAGACGCTGGAGCATCGCTTGGTCTCCGAGGACGACCCCGTGGTTGTCGAGCAGCTTGCCATCACCGCGCAGCAGGTGGCGCGCATGGAGCAGATTATTCAGGCCTTTCTCAACTACGGTCGACAGGATGACTGCTGTGCCATGCAGCCGATCATGATGCGGCAGGTGGCGGAGCAGGTGGTGGCACTGGTACGCATGGTACCCAATAGCCATCGCATGCAGATGCAGGTGGAGGATCACTCCGATGGTGGCCATGCCATGGCCCATGCCGGCAATCTGGTTCAAGTGTTGGTCAATCTGCTGATCAATGCGGTGGATGCCTGCGATGGCGGCGGAACCGTCACGATTCGCTGTCGCGCACTGAATCGTGGTGTGGCGATGGAGGTAGCCGATGATGGTCCGGGCATCCCCGAGCAGTTGCAAGCGCATCTGTTTGTGCCATGGTTTACCACCAAATCCGAGGGGAGGGGGACGGGTCTGGGGTTGGCGATCGGTCGCCAGTTGATGGAGGATATGCAGGGTGGCCTTGATTTGCGATCCAGCAGTGCTGCTGGCAGCTGTTTTCGGGTAACGATGGCGGGCGTGGAGGAAGAATGAAGTTATTGATTGTTGAGGATGAGGCGGTGATTCGTCGTTCGATCGCCGCACGCATGGAGGAGGAGGGGGTAGAGGTGAGGCAGGCGGCAGGGGTGAGTGCGGCGTTGGAGGTGATGCGGATTGATGCTGTCGATGCGGTGTTGTGTGATGTTCATCTGCCGGATGGGGATGGTTTTGACCTGTTGCGTGCGTTCAAGGGGATGGCTGATCCGCCGCCCTGCATCCTGATGACCGCATTCGGCAATCGGGATATTGCCTCGCGGGCGTTGCAGGAGGGGGCGTTGGATTATGTCGCCAAGCCGTTGCGTTTTGATGAACTGCTGGCGCGGTTGCAACGACTGGAGGAGGAGCTGCGGCTCAAGCAGCGGCTGCACGAAACGCGCTCCAGCAATATGGCGCAGGGCGAGCTGGCGATGCTGGGTGACTCGCAGCGGATGGAGCAGGTGCGCAGCTCTGTTCGTCAGGTAGCCACCGGTCACAGCACGGTGCTGCTTGAGGGGGAGACGGGGGTAGGCAAGGGGGTGATTGCGCGTCTGCTGCACAATCTGTCGGCAGGGGCGGAACGCCCTTTTGTCCGGGTCAACTGTGCCGCCATTCCCGAAGCCTTGATCGAATCGGAGCTGTTCGGCCACAAGCGGGGGGCGTTTACCGGTGCGGAACAGGACAAGCCCGGGCTGCTGGCCGAGGCTGAGGGCGGCACGCTATTTCTCGATGAGATCGGCGATTTGCCACTGCACCTGCAGGCCAAACTGTTACATGTCCTCGATGACCGCCATTTCCGACCGCTAGGAGCGGTTAAGGAGCAGCAGTTCTCTGCCCGCGTGGTGGCCGCGACCAATGTCGGTATCGCGCAGCGCATCGCTGAGGGTCGTTTTCGTCAGGATCTCTTCTATCGCCTCAATGTGATGCACATTGTGGTTCCGCCACTGCGCCAGCGTAGCGAAGATATTGTCCCGCTGGCCATGCGGCTGACGGCGGAGCTATGCGAGCAATGGGGGCGCAAAATACCGCAGGTAGCGTCGGAGCAGTGGATGTGGCTGGAGACACAGCCTTGGCCGGGCAACGCGCGCGAGCTGCGCAACACGATTGAGCGGGCAATGATGGTCTGCGCGTCCGACCAGCCGTTGCTCTTTCACCATGGCGCTACGGATGCCCTGAGCCACGGTCTTAACGAAGTGGTGCGAGCCTTCGAGCGGCGCTATATCCGGCAAACCATTGTCGATTGTGGTGATGACAAGGTGAAGGCAGCGGCGCGTTTGGGAGTGGGCGTCTCCACGCTCTACCGTAAGTTGGAAGGTAACTGCTCAGCTCACTCCCGGTTTTCCCGATAGCGGCGTTGAAAAATGCTCATTTACAGTAGTAAACTCCGCTTTTTCTCCTTGCCATCAGCAAAACCGGAAGCGATCTGAGCAGTTACAGCCATTTTCGGGTGGGGTGCTGAGTAGTTACATTGGAAGAATGATTTTTCATTCCCGTTTTTGGGATCCAAGGATGGATGGAATTCCCACTTTCGGGAAAAGTGTGTTGTCCGAATGTTTGTGACACATGTTCGTTTATATTTGAAATACAACATGTAATTCTCCACCACCTGGATTTGCGGTGCGCCATGGCCGTTTGGCATCGTGCTTTCTTTCTTATTTGCTCACAGCGGGTTCATGGAACCCCATATGTTCAAATAAAGAGGGGAAAAAATTGATGAGAAAATCGATACGAAAACGATTGCTAGTAATGAGTCTGATAAGCTTTGGCTGGGTGGGAACCGCAGCCCTTTGGGTCGATGATGCAGAGGCAATTCCAGTTTTTGCCAGAAAATACGGGATGTCGTGCAACTCCTGCCATACCATGTTCCCCAAACTGACCAAGATGGGGGTCGCCTTTCGCGAACGCGGTTATCGCTTTGCGGCTGGCAAGGAAGATCTCGATATGCAGGGCGGTCCGGGAAAGAATGTGGATGCCGGTGACAAGGCGGTGTTTCCGAGTAATTTCCCGTTCACGGTGCGTACGCAGTTGCTATTTTCCGGTTCTGGCCCGATCACCGCCAAAGATGCGAATGGCACCGAGGTGCCGGTGATGCCGGGGCACCGCTTTGGTATGCTGGACGGGGGGCTGACCAAACGCTCCAATACCAATTTCGCATCGAACTACAAAATCGGGTTTGGCGAGTTGGGTCTGATCTCATCGGGTTCTTATAACAACTGGTTCTGGTGGCTCGATGCCAACACCGCCACCGGTATCGGCATGCTGGAGGGTGGCTATTATGTTAACGACCTGCTCAAGGTGCGTTTTGGCCGGGTGCAGACCAATGTCGGCTACGGGATGACCATGATGAGCCAGCGCCCGCTCGGTTTCGGAGCGGTGGATGCCGCGCAGATGGCTGGTGGTACTATGCTGATGATGGGCGATGGGGTGTCGATCCAGGGTACCACCAACGGCGATTCCGGTGTTGGAACCTATTATAATCTGGCTGCCTTTACCTATGGTGACAACGCAACCCAGGGGCGAAAGTCCAACGCCTACTATGGCCGCGTGGCACAGGAGCTGATGGATGATTATATCATCGGCATTTACGGCTACAAGGCCAATAATTGGGGTAGTGACCTCATGGGTGGTGAATCGGTGATGCGGATGAGTATGGCAAATGTCGCTCAAGCGATGCAATTCAACCAGGTGGCCCGTTACGGTGTTGACTTTGCGCTCAATTACGGCGAACCGTTGCAGATGTGGGGCGCGTTGACTGCTGGCCATAATAAGACGCGATTTAGTAAACAAAATTTACCGATGAAGGCGGTGACGATTGCTGGTGAGTGGATCTTTACTGATGGCATGATGTTGGGGCTGAAGTATGATTACAGCCAAGTGGATTTGAAGATGGATATGGCAGCGATGGCCACCAAGTCCGTTCGTCCTTCCTCCTCTTCGAATACCACGGTGTACGGGATCTATCAGATCGCGGAGAATGTGCAGGGCTTTGCCGCCTTCACCCAGTCACGCCATCTGGTTACCAATATGGGAAGAACCGGTATGCAGACCACCGTAGATCAAGCAACCTTTAAAACCGCGGTGATGGGCGTCGATCTGGCATTATAGGTTCGCGCATTTCATTTAATATCTGATGACGGAGGGTAACTGCTCAGATTGCTTCCGGTTTTTCTGATAGCAAGGCGAAAAAGCGGAGTTTACTACTGTAAATGAGCATTTTTCAGTGCGGCTATCGGGAAAACCGGGCGTGAGCTGAGTAGTTACCTTATTTGAGGGGGGTCGTACCACGATGCGGCAGGCCGATTAGAACGGCTGATTACCCGTCCCCGAATACACACATGCCCAAGATTACTTCCGCTCCAGATGCCTCAAGGAGCTTGCTGCGCTTCGCACTCCTCCTTGACCCATCTTTCACTACAGAAGAGGGGGGTCATGTGCGGATTCGGGAGCCCTTGCTGAACTAGGGATGATTTACCTAAAATAAAGGTAAACATAACAGTTGGTTGGGGGGCAAAAAATCATGGCGAACGATACCCCACTTTATACCCTCAAAGCAACGGATCCCTCCAGAAACACAATGGAACCATTTTGGCTAATATGGTACTCTTTGAAATACACTGAAAACAAAAAATGGTGTCCTCGACAGGAGTCGAATGTTTTTCTTTTTATTTTATTTTATTCGATTTCATTTAAGGTTGAACGGTTAGATACCGTCATAAGTCCGCCATTTAGGGGTAGGGTTGCAAGTTTAGGCATCAATCATGGTTTGCATCAGGCGCTTGATCTGAATGGTGTCCTTTATGTCTCCAGATATTGCTTGCGCATCTTCTGGGCTGTATCCAATGCCTTCGAGAATATCGATGTATTTTATCGTCATAAGTTCACCAGCGCGGGGTTCAACTTCCGTTTGGAGCTAACCTTTCCTAAATCCCATGATGAGCGTTTCGGCCATCATGACATGTAGCTTGGCATCATTTTCATTTAGATCATCATTAAGGTCGTAGTCAGCCAGTTTTCGCGCTATGTGAAGGTTTTGCAAGCTGATTCCTGCCTGACGAACTTCATCTTTTTTGCAATCAATCAGGTGTCTAGCTAGCGAGGAATGCGCAGATTGATTCCTCGGTCGGGTATAGCCATGTTTTTTGTGCGCATACTGCGATGCTTCATGAAATGCGGCGTAGTAGGCACGGCTGACCGAAGAACGCAAGTTTGCTTCGTCACTGTTTTTTGCTAGTGCTTTTGCTACTTCAAGAAGATCATCAACAATGATCATCGTTGATCCGAAATTGCGGCACAATGTGCATCAATACCTTGGTTGAGTATTTCTTGGCCATGCTGGCGATTGTTCCATTAGCGATCTCTAAAGTTTTTTTCACTGTGTGCGGAATACCAACAAAAACTAAGATAGTAAGCGGCTTTTCGCTCCTATCCACCTTCAGGCGATAGGAGTAGCCATACTCTCCTGATCCGAAGAGATCACGGGCGATTTCTGTCAATGGTTGATCAAGTTCCTCGTGAATGATTTCACCGATGATTTCGCGCGTCTCATCATTGTATTCATCACGGATTGAGTAGTCCCCAGCCAGTGCAAGCCCAAACATAGGGTTGGTTTCAATGTCTCGGTGTTGCAATTCTACCTCCAAAGCTTCTTGAAATTCTTCAGCCTGACGCAAGGCAAGGATGTAGTTGTTGACATTCGATACCCCAGGACGAATCACAACAGAAGCGCGAATAGTCCTAAGCCCTTCACGATGGCGGCCTTTGCGGAACTGAGCAATGCCAAGCAATTCAAGCAAGCGGGAGTCGCTGGGTATGATTTTCCGTATTTTTTCCATGTCTACGATACAGCGGTGAAGTTCCATTTCGTTGGTGTTTTCACCAAGGATGGAGGCCGAATACTGCTCATATCGTTTTAACGGGAGGGGCGCTGTCATGCCGTAACCATCTGTTTGTTCTTGGTGACGGTCAACTCATGCAGCTTATAGAAGTCCGCCATTGGACTATCAATGATAGGAGATGATGCGGAAGGCAGGCATCATGTTTTTGATGGTGTGTGGGCATGGTTTACCAGTACCATGGAGCCGCGCGCGTCACGGTGCGGGATGATTTTTGCAAGTTCCAGCGAGTTGCTACGCATTACCGTATAGAATGACAGGACAACCACCGTATAAGGCGCATTCATAGCCAGAACCATGGCCAGTTCTTTATCCATTTTATCATGAATGGCGCGCAGGTCAGCGGGTAGGGCATGGACTTTGCGAAGCTGGGTGGCAATAGCTGCGCGGTCGGATTTTTTGTTCCACGCAAGGTGGATAATCACACGGCGCAACATGCCGGTTGAAAAAAGAGTGTTGCCGATTGCGTTTCCCCACATATCCAGCAACCACGCAGGCGCATCGTTTTCCTTTAGCTGCTTATATCTTCGGACAATAGATAAGCGGTAGACCTGCGCCGCAGCCGAGAACTTGCCAGCCAAATATAGTTGCATGATCAATATAAGTGCAATAAAAGTTACCAGATAGGTCATTTAAACGCCTTTACTACTTCGGCGATGAGTGCGGATTGTTTGTGAGCAAAAGTGAAAGCTGCCTTAACGGTCAGAAATAGAGCGAATGCGAGAATGGCCGACAACAAGCAGCACTGATCCGTAAACAGTCCAGAAACGCTATCAATCATCGATGTCATACGCTATCGCACACCTGTTCCCGTCATTTTTCTCAGTTCTCGAAGTTCATTCTTTTCTTGTATAGCTTGAAGTTCTCGGCGTTGCTCATCCTCCGGTAGTTGTATTAGTTCTGCCATGAGGCGTTGCATGATCGGGGAGAGGGGTGGGGTTTCGGTGGCTGGTGGCGGGTATTGATCGCCCTCACCCGTGATCAGCCATTGTGGGTTGACATTCAGCGCACGAGCTAAGGCAAGTGCAGAGTCCCTATCTGGGGAGCATCGTCCAGACTCCCATTGTGTGACCGAGACACGGCCAATGCCTGCCGCCTCTGAAAGCTGTACCTGCGTCCATCCGCGCATCTTGCGTAACGCTTTGATTTTTTCGGAAATGTTACCCATGTTACCATTCATATATCGGCGCAGTATGTAAGAAGATTAACGGGTGGCAATGTTGCTTGAGTTTCATCTTCTGTTACGCGCGTTACATGTCCGCCGACATGAAGAAGTCAGAAGTAGTTAAATTGTAACTACTCAGCACCCCACCCGAAAATAGCTGTAACTGCTCAGATTGCTTCTGGTTTTCCTGATAGCAAGGCGGAAAAGCGGAGTTTACTACTGTAAATGAGCATTTTTCAACGCCGCTATCGGGAAAACCGGGAGTGAGCTGAGTAGTTACGTTAAATTTTTTGGTGGTGTGGTCAAAACAGGCACCGCGATGTGCTTAACGCATGCCTCAATATCCCAATGGCCTGAGACGCTGGATCAGGTGCGCATTGATCGAGTGATCGGCGCATTGTTACATCTTCCTCTGATTCAGGGAGCT
>JAUZRF010000061.1 GCA_030950645.1 Mariprofundales bacterium | reverse complement strand
CGGAGTAACTACTCAGCACTCTACCCAAAAATGACTGTAACTGCTCAGATTGCTTCCGGTTTTCCTGATAGCAAGGCGAAAAAGCGGAGTTTACTACTGTAAATGAGCATTTTTCAACGCCGCTATCAGGAAAACCGGGAGTGAGCTGAGTAGTTACCCAACGGAATGTAATCAAATCGTAGCTGCTCAACCGCTACGCGGGAATGGCGGCAACCGGTTCGCGCATCCCCTAAATCCCCCCCTTATCTGGCTGGCTGGCTTGATGCTGGTTGTCGGCTGCTCCATCCAGCCCAAGGTGGAGTTAGTGAACTCCCAAACTGCGCTGGAACGCCAGTTAATGGGATCCTCAGCGGACTTAGATCGCGAGGCGTTGCTGCTCGCCCCCTCACGCGGGGAGAACCCACCGCCCGATCACTCAGCACTGGCCTACCGAAAGGCCGTCGCAGGCCGCGCATTCCGCCTCGATGAGATCAATGATTGGCGACAGCACCACTACCTATCCGAGCGAAAAGATGGGCTATTGGGCTTGGGTCGAGCGCGCTTTCCTGTCACCACCCCAAGACTCGCCGCCCGTTTTCAACGCTTATGGCGCCAAGAAAATCATGATCGCACCGCCATCTTCGACCATATCATTGCCACCAACCCCAAGTTCTCTGCCACCAGCCGCCAAGAGCTAGGGCTACGCTTTCACCAAATGATCCGCCGCCAGCCGTAACCGGCCATGATGTCCGGCAGTCGCCTGATCCTCACACTCCTGCTAATTCTGCTATTCGCAGCCCCAATCGGCGCCAGATCCGAGCCCTTCGCATGGTTGCCCGATGGTGGCCACGGCTCCATGCAGCCGCTACCGCTACCCGATGGTGGCCTACTCTTTGTCAGCAATCATCGCCAAAACATGGACATTATGCGGATGGATCCATCCGGCAACATCTCCCCATGGGAACACCACCCAGCCGATGAACGCCAACCCACCCTCTCCCCCGATGGGAAACTGGTGGCGTTTATCAGCACCCGTACCAACCCCATCGGCCAGGTATGGATCAAGCCACTCGCGGGTGGGCTGCTAAGGCGCCCCCCCATTCCCGGCGCGCAACGCCGCCCCCATTTTCTCGACAGCAATACGCTTAATGTCGAGCAGTGGATCCATCACCACTGGCGCACAATCACCATCCATCTAAAAACCGGAGTGATCACACCAACCGCAACCGTGACAACACCCCACCCATTCACCACCGAGCACCCCTTTGACACCAATGGAGATGGCGTGGTGAACAGTGCTGATGATGGTTGGATCATTGATCAGCGCGAAGCCATTCCGCGGCCCATCACCCCATTGGCGCTCGATGCCGCGGACCCAATCTACGATGCCCGCCACCATCGACTCTGGTTCACGCTGCACCGCCACAGCACACCGCATGTCGCCGCCATAGAGCTCAAACCGGGGGAACCGATTCACCTCCCGCAGGCAATGGCGAGCGCGGCTGAATGGCGGCTACTGCACTGGATGCAGCCACCCGCATCAAGCAATGCTTGGCGCATCGAACGCAACGAGAGGCTGTGGCTAGCGGGCTGGCCCGAGGCCGTGCGCCACCGGATCGGGCAATCCGCACACCCCAATGTGCAGCAACAGTGGATGCGACTTCGGCTACGAATCCACGATGGCGCGGCACTGCCAATGTCGCAAATCGCACGGCTTGAAGCGAGCTGCGCCAAACAGGATCCACATTACCGCAATCGCATGCGCCTTGATGTTGCCACCTGGCTTAGCCAACGCGGGCAAGGCGTTGCCGCCATCAAGGTACTCCAATCCATCCAGCAGCAACCGTGGCTACGATCCGCCACCATGCTGCAAACAGAACTGCTGTTGCAATCCGGTGACCCAGATGGCGCACGAATCACCCTAACACACCATTGGAAAATCGTGCGCAACCCACTCAATGCCAGGCTTCGTCACCTCATCGTGCAGATTGGTGAGGCGGGTAGCGAAGACCCACTCATGGCGCTGACCACCACCATCCACCACAGCCAGCATGCCCCCCCCGCCATGATCGCGTTGTGGCGGCTACGCCAAGCCCAATTGCTGCAACAGCGGGGAGATCTTGCCGCAGCGATTGATCACCTCAAGCGCGTAACCATCTCCCAACCCGCCATCAAACGCACCCTCCAACAACGACAATCGATGCTCTATCGCCAACAGGTGCGCCATCAACTGATGAAAGAAAACGCCCGACCCGCCGCAAGTTGGGCGCAACGCGGCCTGCAACAGTTCCCCAATGACCCCATCTTGATCCGATTATGGCTCCAAGCCTGCGCCAGCGGAAAAGTCATGCCCTCCACCCTGCAGTGGCAAGCCGTTGCCGACACCATCACCCGGCCAGTCGTACACCAATACGCCAAGGCGCTATGGCAATCCTACCACGCCACCACCGATTGGACGCAGGCGGAGCGCGCGCTCAAGCTGATCAACAACCGGCACCCCACCTTCTGGCCCGCACGCCAAACCTTGGGCTGGCTGCTTGCGCACCATCGTGACACCACTAGCCAGCGCCGCGCGCTTGCCCTCTACAGTCAGGCACTGCGCTTGCTCCAATCCAACCATGGCGATGCCAACGATCTTGCTGCGCTCTATCGCAATACCATCAATCTCGCATTCCAGCTCCACCTCAATGGCGAGGTACTCGTGCTACTCGGCCAATGGTGGAACCAAAATCCACATGCCATCGGCCAGCTTTTACTCCTCCAAGGCGCGCATGCCGCACTCAGTCTAACGCAACTAAAAACCGCACAAACGTGGCTTCGCCGCCTCCCTACCCTACTCCCCAACGCGCCGCGACGGTTGGCGCTTCACCTCCACGCACTGATTGCAGTCGCCCAACATGACCATGGCCAAGCCATTCATGATTTCGATCGTCTCCTGATGGATAGAGACCTCACCCCCACCATGCGCCAACGGCTACAATTGGATCGTGCTCTGGAGCTGGTCGCCGACCATCGTAATCATGCGGCAATCGATGCATTGACCGCCCTGCTAAAAGCACGGCCGTTGGTGGATCCCGCCACCGTGCTCCGCATGGATGGCATCACTTTGACATACAACAGCCACTGGATTGCCCACTCGCTACTGGCAATGGTGGCCACCAATCAACAGAAATGGTACCAGGCACTCCCAGCATTACGCCAGCGCCTGCGACCACTGAAAACCAACAAAACCAAACTCACGGCCATCATTTTCAATCAACTAGCTCAAACACAGCTTCGCCTCGGTCGTTGGCAGCAAGCCAGCGCAAGTTTTCTGCAAGCCGCCAATGTGTCACGGCAGGCGGGCGACCGCGTCGGAGAGAAGCACAATCGCAACGCCAGCCTCCAACTGCAAATGGCTGCCACTGGCCGGTTGAGTAAAAAAGCGCGTGCATGGCTGGCCAAACAGCCGAATTCCACTGCGCAACAGCTAATCCTGCTGGCACAACCCTTCGCCACCGTACTGCCCTCACTAGAACATGCCCGCAACCGAGTTGTTGCCCTGCACCAGCGCATCACACAATGGAGAACCCTGGTTCGAAGCCGTGCCGGCAGCCCACAACAGCCCCTAGTGCGAACCAACTTTGCCAACTGGTTACGCCACCACGGATTGCACCAAGCGGCAACGCAACAGTGGCAACGGGTAGCGAGCGATAGCAAGGCCGATCCATGGCTGCGCTGGAACGCCCGGACAGCCTTGGAACCCAACCCAACACCAGCTCGCGTTGCCGTGCTCACCCGCCAACTCTCCAGCCTAGTCAATCGGCTCACACGGCCACTACCGTTCCATCTCCACGCAATCGACCACTATTTTCAACAACGGGCTCGTACCTTGTTGGCGCAAGATGCGCCCAACCATGCCCTCAACACCCTAATGATGCGCGACATTCTGCTGTCACGCGCCCGACAACACTTGATCGATCACACCACCATGCATGTCGGAGGCTCCATACGGAAAATCCGGCGACAGCTGCATCCCGATCAGAGCATGGTGGTGTGGTGGCGCGCCCAGAGGGCATTATGGATCCTTGATCACAACACCACCGCGTTTCGCCACCTACGCCAACAAGATCTCGCCAACTGGGCCGATATCACCACCAGTATGGGGGGCAAGCGCAAGCGCATCCTGCTGGTAGAACTCGTTCCACGCCAACAGGACATCGCGCTATTGCAGCGCAAATCCCATGCCATCGTACAGATCTCCCCCACGATGCTGGCCGCACCACGCATCGGTGATGTTGCCGCCAACCCGAAACTGGCTGGCGGCTGGAAGCAACGGCTATGGGAGCGCGCTGATCGTGCCTTGCGGGATTGGCGTTGGCATCTCAAGGCCGGAATCCATGCCTACCGCCAACGGCAATGGCGCCAAGCTTGGAGCCAACTCACCCAAGCGCTCTCCAGCCCCGAACTCCCCGCCATTCACCGCGACAAACTTCAGCAAATGACAGCACAAGCCGCTCTCAACATGAACCGCCCCGACCTAGTCTTTACCCTGACAGATGCGAATGGCAATCCCAGCGGAGCATTCGCACTATTACTGCTTCAAGCCCGAGCCAAACAGGCCGAACAGCGCGGATTACCATTAACCGCAGCCGGATATTGGCAGCAGATGTTATCCAACGCCCACACCTGGCCGATGCAGGTCACTGCAGTAAAAGGGATGGCGCGAATTGCCCAATCTGGGGTGCTTGATGTGGCAGCTGTGCGCAGCCAACTGCAGCAGCTTGCCCAACGGCTTCCCGCCAAGGCAACCCCCATTCGCGCATCACTGCTGCTTGATGATGCTAGCCTTGCCATCCACCGCCAACCCGATCAAGCCAACAGCCCGCAAGGCTGGAACGCTAGCCTTGCGCGTGCCCAACAGGCGCAATCCAGAATCACGGCACCTGCCCTCGCCCACCAACTGACACTGCTTCGCATTGTCGCTAGCTGGAAGCGCCACCAATACCAAACCAGTCTCTCCGAACTCGATACGCTTGGCCATCAAATCAATCACGGTGACCCACTACAGATCGACATCGCCAACCTCCGCGGACTGGTACTGCAGTCGATGGGTCAATATTTACCGGCCAAGCAGGCACTACAGCATGGCAAAATGCTGAGTGAACAGCTACCAACCGCACTCAGCTACGAACGATTATCCGCCTTCAATAACAACCTTGGCCGACTCGCGCTGGATATGGGCGACGCCAAGGCTGCGGCGATCTATTTCCAACGGGCCATGGAGATTGATCACCACCGCCACCACGCCTTCGGGTTGGCCTACGATTACCGCAATCTAGCGCGACTCTCCTACCAACAGGGGAACATCTCCGATGGCGACAGGCAGAGCGATCAAGCCATTGCCCAAGCCAAGCTGACTGGCTTGCAAGAGATCATTCAAGAGGTGCGCTTGCTCCATGCGCTGGCACATCCGGAGACGAACCCAACCACCATGACCAAACGGGCCGCCAACACCTGGCGCGGTCATTGGATTCAAGCGCGCCAAGCCTTGCATGCGCACCACCTGACCGATGCCGTCGCTAGCTACCAAGAGGCTCTGTTCACGCTGGCCAAACACGATGAAAATAGCGAAAACAGTGATGCCGCCATTGATGCCCCAATTCGATTGGCCGAAGAGTCCATTACCGCCGCCTTTGCGACCCATGATGCGGCAACTGCGCTCTGGATGGGTGAGATCTATCGTCAAATGCTCCAACGCCGAGGCAAGCAGCCTCTACCCAACCGTCACCAATTCAACATATTCCTGCAACGGCAATTGCACCAGCACCACCAGCCTATTCTCATCTATTTTTCTGGCAGGCAACATGCTTGGGTCTGGTTGTTGCACCATGGAACACTCCGTTATCATCTGTTACCCAGCCCCAAACAGTGGCGGCCCCTACTTACTAGCCTCAAACAAGGTCTAATCCGTCACACCGATATTGCTCCGCTCGCCCATCAACTATTCAAGCAGCTATGGCGACCCTTAGCGATGCAAATCCCCGACCACGGCACCCTCACGGTGGTAAGTTCCGGCACACTGGATACGCTGCCATTTTCGCTGCTGGCTGATGCCAACCACCCGCCACTACTCACGCGTTACGCCCTGCAATATAGTCCACAATTGCTATGGCCAACGCGCGCCATCACCGGCAAAGGGGTGCTACTGGCTGGGAATGCTGGCGTGGCACCGTCACCACTGCTGCTGGTTGCGAACGAACTCAATGCGGTGCGTGATTTTGGTGCACCAGGCCGCGTTGACCAGTGGCCAAACATCGGGGTTCAGACCCTAATTGCGCAGATGCATGGTAAGCGCGCACTCCACCTCGCAGCCCACGCCATCCATCAACCCCACCTACCGCGTTTCTCCTACCTGCTATTGCCCTCCACCGACGACAGCCACCGCTCCCGACTCTACGCGCGGGATATCTTCGCCCTCCATCAACCCGCCCCAGCGCAGGTTATTTTGACCTCATGTGGTGCCACCTCGGCAACCGCGCGAGACCCCAATATCTTTGCCCATGCATTTCTTGCCGCAGGTAGCCTCCAGGTTGTTGCTAACCAATGGCAAAGCAGCGATCTCACCTCCGCACTCTTTGCTAAGTGGCTGGCACAGGCACAGCGCCGTTACCCACTAGCTGAGGCAATTCGCCACACCCGCATCCAACTCGCCAAGCGTTTTTCCCATGCCGGTTTTTGGGCGGGATTTCGCCTCTGGGTAACGATTCCCCCAGATGGGGGATAGACAGCCCACATCCCGCATCCATACTGCCGCCCACTAAGGTAGTCTATTTTTCTGATTGCAAGGTGAGTAGTTACCCCATTTCAGCACCTACAGGAGACCCACCATGATACAACAACGAACACTACTACGACTCACCCTATTGAGCGGCTGTGCGCTGGCGTGGTCACTACTCCCCGCCTCAGCGCAAGACTTTATCGAGCGCTCCGCCAACGGCTCCATCAACTGGTCTAGTGGTGAGGTTCATGCCACCGGAATCGGGGTACCACCCGAGCGCTATAAAAAATATCCAGCACGCGCACGCGCCATGGCGATTCGCGCTGCCAAAATAGATGCCCTGCGCAATCTAATGGAGCAGATGCAGGGGGTGCGTGTAGAGTCACAAACCCTGATGAAGGATGCGGCGATTGATAGTGACTTGGTGCGCACCACCATGAAAGGCACGGTGCGCAATGCCTCCATGGTTGGTAAGCCACACTATATGGAAGATATGTCGGTAGAGATTGAAATGGCGGTGAATTACCGCCAGTCTATCGCCGCACCCGCGGCCAAGATTGTGACACAACAGTTACAGCAGGAGGCGCGCAGTCAACCACAGGCTCCCATAGAGTCCGCTCCGAATGCCCCCATCACTGGGCTGATTATCGATGCCCACGGACTGGGGCTGCGCCCAGCCATCGCGCCCAAGATCGTCACCAAAAGTGGCAAGGTGATCTATTCGGCATTGATTGCTGATAGCTCCCACGATAGCGAGCTGGTGGCATACGATCGTTCCTTGAATGATGCCAAAAAGCTCGCCCGTGCCGGTGATCATCCCGCCGTAATCAAAGGGAGTAGCGTACAAGATATCAGTGATATCGTCATCAGCGATGCCGATGCCGCCCGACTTGATCAGATGGGCGGATTGAACAGCGTATTGCGCCAAGCGCGTGTCATTATCATTCTGTAAGGGTAACTACTCAGCACCCATTGAAAATATCCCGTAACTGCTCAGATTGCTTCTGGTTTTTCTGATGGCAAGGCGAAAAAGCTTAAGTTTACTACTGTAAATGCGCATTTTTCAACGCCGCTATCGGGAAAACCGGAAGTGAGCTGAGTAGTTACCTGTAAGGAGAGGTCCATATGATGAAGAACCTAATGAAAACTGTTGCGCTTGCTGCGCTTCTAACCACCGCCGCACTACCGGTAAATGCCGCCTCCTCACTCGACTCCGAACAGTTGCATCTCACCGCTGCCGCCCGCTATCTGGCTAGCCACGACGAGGCCAAGGCGCTGCATGAGTATGAAGCGGCGATCACCCGCAATAAGGAGAGCTTTGCTGGCTGGCTAGGTAAGGCCAACATGCTGATCCAACTTAAGCGCCCCAAAGAGGCCTTCGATGCGTTGGACGAGGCCGATGATGCCCAAAAAGGTAAGGATCAAAAACTAGCATTACTTCGTGCCCAACTCGAATATGCGGTCACCTTCAAGCCTGACCACTGGCTCAGCAAAGCCAAGGAGCATTTTTTCAAGGCCAGGCGGATTGATGCCAACCGTTCCGATCTCAACCTGTGGGTGGCACGCGCCTACCGTGATGGTGGCAAACGCAAGTTGGCACGCAAACACTACAGCAAGGCAATTGAAATCGGTGGCGATGATGCCTTAGTTGCCACCAAAGAGTTGATGGCCATGCTGCGTCAAGAGGCCGCATCCGGTACCGGCAAGGGGGTGGCTGGGGAGCTATCCTCCAAGGCTACCATTGATCGCGCCACCTTGGCTGCAGTGTTGGTTGAACGGCTGCATATTCAAGATCGTTTCAAAAAGCGGACGACCAAGCGTGCACTGCCCAAGGATGCCCAAAGCAGCCCCTTTGCGGCCGCCATTGAGACCATGCTCAACCTGAACATCAATAGCATTGCGCTCGATCCTCACGGTAATTTTCTACCCAAGCAGAGCGTTACTCGCTTTGAGCTTGCGCTCCTGGCCCAAGAGTACCTAGTCGCGGCATCCGGTAATAACAAGCTCTATCGCGCGTTTATCGGCACCAAAAGCCCCTTCCCCGATCTCTCTGCCAACCACTACGCCTTCAATGCCGCCTTTCTGGCCGTCTCGCGTGGTCTGATGGCGCCTACCGATGTGCTCACTGGTAAATTCGATGGCAACAAAGCGGTAAGCGGTGTGGATTTAATGCTACTTCTCAACCGTTTAGGCGATCTAGGTAAGTAGGATGAAACGCGCCACACTGCTGTTGGCGCTACTGCTAACCGCCGAAGGGGTGCCAACCTCCATCCATGCTGATGCCTTTGACGACGCAACCAAGGCATCCAATGATGCCTTCAGCCAAGCCACGCAGAAAACTAGCCAAGCATTCGCCGATCAGGATGCGACATGGAACAACTATGTCGCGGAACAACGACGCGCCTTCGAACGCTATAAAGCGGCCATTGATGCCGAGTGGGGCGGAAAGAACGCCAAGGTACCAACGAAAAAAGAGTGGGTTAGCTACGACAAAAACCACGATAGTCGCGCCAGCATCGATTATGCGCACGGCACACTACAGGTCGACCTACTGCTCAAAGATGGAGAGGAATCCGATTCACAGGAGGTCAAAAAACGCATCGCGCAACAGTTGACCAACCTGATCACCCAACCCGCACAGGAGGACGCACTGCTCAAAGTAACGCCGCCGCTAGGTGCAGCCACCGCTCACCAAAAGGTGTATCCGCTACAAGGACAACTGCAACTGGATAACGGCTCCGCCGTTACCAAAGATAACGCCTCCGATTTTGCGCACCAAGCACTACACCACCCACTACAAGAAAAAACAATCGATACCCCATCTGGACGCAAGCGGATGGTCAGTCTGAGCTATCCATTGCCACCCGACCACATTCGCCGCCAAGCCGCGCCCTATCTACCCAAGGTGCGTGAAGTGGCGCATCGCATCCATGTATCGATTCCGCTGGTGTTCGGTGTCATCGAGACCGAAAGTGCATTCAACCCCATGGCCCGCTCCGGTGTGCCCGCCTACGGCCTAATGCAACTCGTTCCTCGCTCTGGTGCACGCGATGCCTACCAGCGGGTCTATGGCCACGATCGCGTGGTTAGCGCAAGCTTTCTTTACGATTCCAACAACAACATTGAGCTCGGGGCAACCTACCTCAAGCTGCTACAGACGCGTGAGATGCGCCGCATCACCAACCCAACCAGCCGTCAGTTATGCGCGATCGCAGCCTACAATACCGGTGGTGGCAATGTGGCTAGGGCATTCATCCCCGGCAGCCGCAACATCCGCAAGGCATCCGCGATCATCAACCGCATGTCACCCGAAGAGGTCTATCAACATCTACGCAACAATCTCCCCTACCAGGAGACCCGCAACTATATCCAACGCGTGCGCAACCACATGGAGCACTACAAAGCATGGGAGGAGTAAAAGCCTCCCTCCCGCCTGCTAGTTCATCTCCAAATACCGACGCAATTGTAACTATTCAGATTGCTTCCGGCTTTTCTAATGGCAAGGCGAAAAAGCGGAGTTTACTTACTGTAAATGAGCATTTTTTCAACACCGCTATCGGGAAAATAAAAAGTGAACTGAGTAGTTACACGCAAATCCTAAATTCGTATCAAATAAGGAGCACGATAATGAAAAAGAAAATTCTACTGGCTGCGGTATCCCTCATCCTATTCTCTGCATCCAGCCAAGCAGATGAGACCGTCTCACTAAAACTCGGCTATGCCTACCTCAACCCCGGAGGCACCTTTGCCTCCAGCGATGTAGGCTCCGCCACCCGCTTGGGCGTCGATTCATTACTAGCAATGAAAAATAGCTCTGGCGTTACTGCCGAGGCCGCACTCCAATTCGGCGACCATCGTTTTGCCATCGCGGTACTCCCCATCTCCGCAACGGGATCCCGCACCCTATCTGTACCCATCACCTTTGCCGGCAAAACCTACACTGCCGGAACCAAAATCAACTCCTCCCTGAAATCCACCTTATACGACATCGGCTACACCTATTACTTCGTCAATATGGACGATCTCCCCAGTCGACTACAACTAGGGCTAGAGTTCTCAGTCAAAATCAACAAAATCGATGCCACCATCTCCTCGACCACACTAGGTTCATCCAGCATCAACACCACCGCCCCCATCCCCACGCTGGGTTTTCGTGGCCGCGTAGCCTTGGCTGATTTTGTCGGCTTGGTTGGCAGGGTGGGTTATCTCACGGTCGGCAAACGCGGCAGCTATCTCGATGCCGATGCCCAAGTAGAGTTTTCGCCACTACCCATGGTTGGCATCTATGGAGGCTACCACTACATCAAAATCAAGGTAAAAACCACCAGCGTCTATACCGATATGCACTTCGCCGGCCCCTACATTGGAGGGTTGGCGCGCTTCTAGCCCACGAATTGCCAGCAGAAAATTGACCGCAAAAAGTCATAGCATAGACTGCAAAGAAAGCGGATAGATGCGATATCTATCCCGAACCCTCGCCGCTGTTTTTTTCCTTCTCCTCACATTTACGCTCGCACCATCAGCTTGGGCTGCGGGCAACCAGGTGATGGTCACACGGCTTGCCGGCAGTGCCCAAGCAAAAGCAACATCGAGCAGCCCTTGGCGCACCATTGCTGTTGGCAGCGGCATTGATGAAGGTGGAACGGTTCGGCTCCCCCCCTCTCGGCGCGGTCGTATTGAGCTTACCCTGCCCGATCACAGTGTGGTACGGCTGCGAGCACCGGCGCAAATTCAATTGAACCAATTTGTGCCCGGCAACCACTACGATGTTCGCATGCATCTCATCGCGGGGCATGCTTGGTCTTCCGTACGCAAAATGATCCACAGTCGGCATAGTCACCATCTCTATGCTGGCACTGCCGTCATGGGGGTACGGGGCACCCAATTCGACACCGTTGTTTCGGACAAGTCTGGTGTCGATCTGCGTCTGTTCGATGGCAGCGTCGGCATTGCACCGCAGGCCGATGCGGATCGCGTCGATCATGCCCCGGCAACCGTGACTAGAACTCCCCACGCCCCCAGAGAAATCACCGGCCCCAAAGAGATCTCCCCACCCAAGGAGATCTCGATGCACAACTGGCTGGTGGTACTAAAATCGATGCAGCGCATTCATATCGGTGTAAACGGCCAGCCTGGCAAGACCATCAATATGAATTTAAAACAAGAACAACAAGATAAATGGATCGCATGGAATTTACATCAAGACAAAATAGGATCCGGTAGGAGTCCGCCATGATATGCAAACCCGTACTAGAGACCGCGAAAGACTGCCGTAAACGCGGAAAATGCAGCCATTTTCATCCGCAGTGGCTACGGCAGAGTGTTCGAGGCTCCCTAGTCGTCGCGTTCGCCATCCTTGCCCTATCCCTCACCGGCTGTGCGATATCCACCAAAACTGGACTCGCGGTGATTCCGGCCATCTCCACCTCCCACCAGAAAAGCGAGACCGCAAAAGGTATCGACACCACACACGGCCTCCCTGCCTCTATCGCGGTTTTGCCCTTCATCAACCGCACCAAGGAGCAAGCTGCCTTCGATATCGTGCGTAAGACAATGTTCAACCACCTCTCCACCCGCAACTACCACCTGCCCCACCTCCACGATGTGGACCAACGCCTCAAGGCGGCAGGCTGGAGTGATCCAGCAACGCTGGAGAGTGTCCCCGTGAATCGCCTAACCGAAACCCTGGGGGTGGACGCCGTGCTCTATGGGGAGATCACCAGTTTCAATCGCTACTTCCTCGGCATCTATTCCCAGATTGCGGTCGGTGTGCGCCTGCGCCTGGTCGATCACAACGGCAAGGAGTTGTGGCATGGTGCAAACACGGTGCGCACCCATGCTGGCGGAATTTCCCTATCCCCAGTAGGGCTCATTCTCGATGCCATTGCCGCCGCCACCCATCTCCGCGAGGTCAATATGTACCGTGCCGCCGATGACCTCGGTCGTGAGCTCATTCCGCAGATTCCACAACCCGAGCAGATGGCCGCAATCACTCCGCCTCGTATCACCCAGGTGGTGCATGATGGTGTCGGTCGCCTGCTGCACTATGGTGATTCGCTCAAGGTAGCAATGGAGGGTGAGCCGGGACTCAAAGGCTTTGTGCGCATCGATGGCTGGAAAACCTTCGACCTCCGCGAGGAGCAAAAAGGGTTCTACACCGCCACCATTACCATCGACTCCAAGGTGAATCTGCGCCATGCGGCACTGGTTGGCGTGCTAACCAACGACGACAGTGTGCAGAGCGAACAGATCTCACCCATCGGCCTCATCACCATCGACAACCAGCCTCCAGCCAAGGTACAAGGACTCCACGCCACCACGATTTCCAGCGGCATCCGACTCGACTGGAGCAGTATTGACCGCGATATTTACAGCTATGCCATTGCCAAATCTGCGCATGCATTAGGGCCGTTTCGCGACCTCGGCCACAGCAAGGATCCACAATTCACCGATCCCTATGCGCAGCCCTTTACCACCCAGTTTTACCGAATCTCCGCCACCGATCTGGCGGGCAACCAGGGCGAGGCGGTCACGATCTCCGCCCAACGCCTGCCGGACGCCCGGTTTTCCTCCGCGAAACCATTGCCTTCACGGCTTGGCGGTGAGATCCACGGCATCCACCGCTTACGGGCCTCAGATGGACCCTTCCAGCTACAAGGGACGCTGCTAATCGCTGCCGATGGTGTGCTACTGGTCGAACCCGGAGTAACCATTGAATCCAGTGCCAACGGCGCGCTACGGGTCGAGGGAGAGTTGCAGATGCTAGGCTCCGCACAGCGGGGTATTCGCCTCCATGGCGGCAAGGGGATCACACTGGCCACCACCGCGCCCGTCTCCCTGCAGTATGTCACCATCGAACAGGCTGCGGTTGCTATCACCACCCAGATCGGTGCCGCCACCATCAACCACAGCCACCTCATCCATAGCAGCTACTCGGCACTAGATATTCAAGGCACCAGCCGACCGCAGATTCTCAACAGCGAGATCCGAGGAGCATCATCGAGCGCGGTAGTGATCTCCGGTCGGGCACAGCCCACCCTGCACGGCAATGTTTTTAGCGAAAACCAACCCTTCCACATGCAAAATGGCTCCACCTACCGCATCGATGCTAGCGGAAACCGGTGGCAACCAGCCGCCAGCCCAATGACCATCCTTGGCAATGTCGATTACAGCGGGGCGACAAAATGAAGCGGGAAATGCTTTACACTACAGTCCTCTACGCCGCCATCTTGGCATTGCCTCAGATTGCCGCCGCGCAACCCTCCTCCGACATGGTGGAGATGCTCGGCACCGCAGGAAGCGTCAATTGGTCTAAGGCCACGGTAGAGGCGCGCGGTATCGGGGTACCGCCGGACAACATCCGCTACCAGGCCAAGCGCAACGCCTTATCCTGCCTGGCAGCGAAGGTGGATGCGCAACGCAACCTGCTTGAAACCACCCAGGGGGTGCGTATTGATAGTACCACCCTGATTCGCGATGCTATGGTAAGCAGTGATCTAGTACGGAGCTCAATTCGCGGCACCCTGCGTGCCGGTGCGCGCATCCTTCGGCGTCAATTACAACCCGATGGCTCATGTGTGGTAACCATGAGCCTGCCACTGCAAGGGCATATCGCTAGCGCGGTCTATCATCAGCAAGAGTCGTCGCAAGTAAGCCTGACGAATCGCCTTTCCACTTGGATGCACACCCTTGCACCATCGCTACCGCACTGGATGATCCCCGAAGCGGAGGCTGCCGTCACCGCTCCACCCATGCGCCCGGCATGGCAGGATGAGATGCGTAAATTCGATATGCGCTTATCCCGAATCGAGTCCTGGCTGGGGTCGCATCGCAACGAATTGGGTAGCGTCGCCGCCAAGGGCGATCCAACAGGATTGATTATCGATGCCCGCGGCTCCAATTTTATCCCGTCCATGTCGCCAGTGATTCGCCAAATCCGTGGTGGCCCAATCTACCCAGACAGCCACGCCAAACAGCAGGCGGAGCAACATGGTCAACTCATTTCACTATTTATGCGTGACATCATGATGGCACAAAAGCACCCGCGCGTCGGAGAACGACCCATTATTCTCAAGGCGCTGCGCACCTGGGGCACAACCCGCACCAGCCTGGTATTGGGCAAAGCATCATCCAAGCGGCTTCAAGCGTTGATTCACCAAGGATTCCTGAAAAATGCTGGTGTCATCGTAGTGATGGATTAAGGGTAACTACTCAGCGCACTCCCAGTTTTCCCGATAGCGGCGTTGAAAAATACTCATTTACAGTAGTAAACTTAAGCTTTTTCGCCTTGCTATCAGAAAAAACAGAAGCAACCTGAGCAGTTACAGCCATTTTCCGGTAGGGTGCTGAGTAGTTACGATTAAGGAGAGGATCATGAGAAAACAGCTATACACCATCGTCTCACTATTCGGATTGGCCACACTGGTGCTGCTACCCAACGCGCTCTATGCCGAAGAGGTGCCGGGGCTGGTTACCATGATCAAAGGCAGCGCCGACAAAAAGGCAGAACAGCGACACTGGCAGCCATTAGCTAAAAAAGAGCCGATTACATCCGGTGATCGGGTGCGCACCAACTCCAACTCACTCGCTGAGGTTGCCCTGCATGATGGCTCGCAGGTGATCCGGCTGGGGCCCTCTTCCATGGTCGATTTTTCCTCGGTATTTGCGGAGGGCGAGCGCACCGTATCCGACCTTGATGTGGAAGCCGGTGACATGTGGGCCGAGGTGGATCACCTCAATGCAGACTCCTCGTTTACTATCGCCAGCAAGGTGGCCCGTGCCACGGTGCGCGGCACCATATTTAGCATCCATGCAGGAAAAAAAGGCACCGTACTCAATGTCTATCGCGGCGCGGTGGAGGTCAAGGGAGCGCAAGCAACCAAGCCCAACACCACCCTTGCCCCAGGCGGTGAGATCGCAGGCCCTCGTGAGGTGGCCGGACCACGCGAGGTATCGATGCACCAATGGGTGCAGTTGGTAGGCAAGATGCAACAGATCGTGATTGGCAATGATGGGGCGTGGCGGATGCAAAAAATCACCCCCAATGAATCGTTTCGTGTTCGCTGGATGCACTGGAATCGGAAGTTCTCCCACCGGTAAGCAGCACCGGTAAACAGCCCCTCCCGTAGCCATGCTGCGCCGCCACTGGGTTCTGATCAGCAGCAGCGTCGGGCTCATCATCGTGCTGCTACCGCTCCTCATGCCCGCTCCCCTGCTCAATCTGGATATCGTGCGGCTCCATCTGTTACCAAGGCTAGCCGCGCGTTCAGGGATCACCCTCCACTATCACCCCATCACCAATTGGAACTGGTTCGGTCACATCACCATTCCCTCTATCGATATTCGCCAGAATGGATTGCAGATCCAGATCAAGTCGATCCGTTATCATCCCCGCAGCGGAATAACCGTATCGACACTCTCCATCGGCATGCCATCACTGCCCGCCAACAAATCATCCCCGTCCGCTACCACCAAACTCCCCATCCCCTTGATTTCCTGGTTACCAGATATCACGATCCAACATCTCAACCTTCGCGCGCCGGAGTTGACTTGGCAGGGACGATTGCAGCTACGCTCGGATGCCCATGCCCTCCACCTGCGCATCAATCACAGCCAATGGCACCTCCAAAAGCCAATACCATTGCAAGGCGTCTTTGCGGCCAATATGACCTTCAACTGGCAGCAAAAATCCTTGGTGTTGGAAAACATCCAGATCTCCTCCCCCTTGATCTCAATCAAAGGATCGGCAACGGCGCTACTCAAAGACCGGCAACATCTACGCTTGCAACACAGTCAGATCGCGATCCAATACACCTTGAACCCCCACACCATGATGCCATGGCCAAAATCGGCCAGCAGCAACGGCATTCTCGCTGCGCAGGGCAAGCTCACCCTCACCATCGCAGCCCAAGCCGAAAACAGGCTCTCGTGGGTGATTCACGGCGATCATCAAATCCACATTGCCAATGCCCCCACCATCGCATGGTCAAGCCAGCTACAAGGCGAGGCGGATGCCAATGGGGCATCGCTACAGCTACATCATGGTGAGATTCGCACCCCATTTGCGCAGCTAAAGCTAACATCTTGGCTACTCACCCCCCTCACACGCCATGCCAAAGGCACCCTGCAACTCGCGTGGAATCTCGCGCAACTGCCAGCACCATTGCGGCAACGCCTTGCTGCAATAGCGCAGCTTTCCGGCACCATGCAGGGCGATCTCATGATCGACAGCCAATCGGCCAACCTCGCATTGCACTCCCTCCAACTCCAGCTGCCCGGACTCGTGGACCATTTTCAAACCTCTGGTGCTATTCACCACCAATTCCATCGCAACCAAACCCAAGTTGACCTCCCGGAATTCCGCGTGCGTGGCCAAAAAAGCGGCGGCATTGATTGGCAGGATCAAGGCTCGATCAACGCAAAGTCCACCGGCAATGACCAGAATCAATCCATAAAAATCAATATAATACACACGGCCAAGATAAATACCGCCACCCTAAAAGGATCACTTCAAAGCAACACCAGCATGACGCTATCACCATCGGATCCATACACCTTGGTGCTGCATGAGGAGGGAACACTTCATGCTGTCCGCGATGGTTACACCCTGGCAACACCGCTCGAATTCCGACTACAGAGCAACCCCACCATGGATCGGATGCCATTTACGCTCCATCTGCAACAAAGCCAGATCGCCGACACCAAGCAGCACCCCATCATCACCCTGCGCGACACCACCATCAGCGGAACCATTTACCCGAAACAAGCCGAAGCCAATTGGCAGTTGCAGAGTGATTTCTCCATCAAGCATGCCGCAATCGCATTGCCGATATTCCAACTCCGCGCCCACGGTAGGATTCTAGCCAACTATGCCAAAATAGCGGCGTTGACACTGGATGGAGCCTCGCACATGCAGCTTCGCTTACGCGATTGTGAACTCCCCTTTGATATCAACGCAGCCAACCGTCCATTAAAAATCCAGGGAACCGTGACCATTCCCGATATCCCATTCTGGCTCCAAGCAGTACAGCTTGACCCAACACTGCGCCCCAAAGCCGAGTCCCTTAGTGCAACATTGCAATGGAACCTGCGCCGTGGAGCGGATCGTTGGCGGCTGCAAGGGGTGGCTGCGCTAACAGGGAAAAAGCTGTCGCTCAACGGAATCACGCTGGCATCAATCGCACTCAAGCTCCCCTTTCAACAGCGCATCACGCTGCGCGATATGCGATTAATCAACCCCCGACCACTGCCATCACTCACCGCACTGATCACGCAAAGCCTCGACCCAACCACGAGACGGGGATTTGGCTCCCTCACACTATCCGGTATCGGATTCGGTAGCCTCGCATTGGGCTCCATGCAGTGGGAGATGGCATGGAAAAACGGCCACCTCATGGCGCTACCCAGAGGAGCCTCCCTGTTTGGCGGCAACAGCGGCGGGATGGTGGAGTTATCCGTTCGCGGCAGCCTACTGCAGCCAAAGCTGCTTGATAAACGGCTCATCGGTCGTTTCAGCCTGGTTGATGCTGACCTCTCGCCAGCCAGCAACGACCACCGAGGCCGTTTCTCCCTGTTTACCACCCTCAACAAACAGGATCATCCGCTACAGGGTCGCATCAGTCTGCCGACCATCGGTAGCAATGTACCACTACTCCTAATCAAACAACTCGACCCCGACAGCCACGATGCCAACCTTCAGCAAGCCAAACGGTTGATTACCTCGCTAAATTATGTGCCATCCAGCATCGATGCGCGATTAAACACCGGATTTCTTGACCTGGATCTCAAACTCAAAACCCCATCAGGCAAGCAGGGATTCATCATCCCGCTGCGCAATATCGCGCTGGCACAATTTATCAGCAATCTTCAGTAGCAAAAAGTTCGCAATGGAATCAGAACTGTAACTGCTCAGATTGCTTCCGGTTTTTCTGACAGCAAGGCAAAAAAGCGGAGTTTACTACTGTAAATGCGCATTTTTCAACGCCGCTATCGGGAAAATCGGGAGTGAGCGAAGTAGTTACTCAGAACTGATTGAGCACCTTGGGGAAGCGTTTGATCTCATGACGCAGGCGCACGCTGGCCATCCAACGGGCGAAGCGCACCGCGCCCTTGCTCTGCATCAGCGATTGACGAAGTGCCGCCTTCTGGTTGGAAAATTTCGCATCTTTGGCTGCGATCACCTTCGCCACCCGCGCCACCACCAGCCCTGAGGAAGTCGATATCGGGGCGGGCAACCAGTGGCCAGGCTGCTGGTCGAACGCCTGCGCCAACACACTGCCACTCAGCCAGCTGGCTTGATCGCCCAAGCCATTGCTACGAACGGGCTTGGAGATGAACTTGGGCTGACCAAATTGTTGCACCAGCGCGTTGAGATGGGCACCACCTTCGCCCGCCTGCAAGATCTTCTTTGCCAATGCCTTCGCCCTCTCTTGCGCCCGTTGCTCCAGCACCGTTTGATGCACTGCCGCTGCCACCTTAGCAAACGGCTCGGGCTGTGGTGGAATACGCTTAACTACCGCCAATGCGACAAAGCTCCCTCCATCAAGTTCGGTCACCTCAACCGCATCATCCTTGGTGATGGAAAAGGCACGCTTCATTAAATCCGGGTTGCTCGCCAACAGCTTGTTATCGATCGCCTCGCTACGACCCATTGGCACCATCTCCACCACTGGAAGATCCACCTTTTTTGCTGCCGCAGTCAAACTCGCTTCACGACCCAACGCATCATCCAAATCCTGCGATAGCTGATAAGCCTCATCGCCCGCCTTAGCGCGTTGCAGGTCATGGGTAAGCGCCCCCTTCACCTCTGCCAAGCTTTGCTGATGTTCGGGTTTAATGGCGGTAAGCTTGATTAAATGAAAGCCAAACTTGGTGCGTACCACGCCACTGACATCGCCTTTTTTCAACGCAAAAACCGCCTTATCAAAAGCTGGCACCATCGCACTGCGCGGAAAGAAGCCGAGATCGCCCCCTTGATCCGCATTGCTGTCCTCCGATACATCTTTAGCAACGGCCGCGAACGCCTCGCCCTTGTCCAAGCGCGCCTTGGCCGCATCAATCTTCTTGCGTGCCATTGCCACCATTGCAGCTGATGCATTCTTAGCCACCTTAATCAGAATATGGCTCGCTTGCCGTTGCTCGGGCTGCACAAACTCCGCCTTACGCTTTTGATAGGATGCCGCCAAATCCGCAGCGCTAACCTCCACGCTCTTCGCCATCTTGGTCGGATCAATCACCACCGCCTGCAGTTGCACCCGCAATGGGGACTCAAACTCCCCCTTGTGTGCCGCATAGTAGCTGCGCGCATCCGCGTCACTCACCGAAATCGCGCGCTTCAGGCTACTTGGATCCACCACAATCGCTTGAATTACCCGTTGCTCATACTCGCGATCAAACTTATCGTGCACATCTGCATCACTGACGGTCGCAGAACGCATCACCGACTGCTGCAGTGCGTCCACCATCAGATTCAATCGCTGTTCGTTCTCAAAATCACGGGTGGTTGGGTAGCCCATATTGCGGGTCAATGCGCGATAGCGATTGGCATCGAAGACACCACCGGAACGAAATGCCGGGGTACCCTCCACCTTGGCGATCAACACCGCCTTCGGTGCCACCAGACCAAGGCGATCAGCCTCATCAAGCATGATGCGCCGGTTAATCAACATCTGCACCGTATCATTCTTGACATGAAACTGCTTGATCAGAGCCCGACTAAACTGTTTACCCAGCATATTGCGATAGGCATTCACCTGCCGGTCGTAGGCCTGTGCAAATGCAGCCTTGGTGATGGGGTGCCCATCAACATTGGCGACATACTCCACCCGACTACCACTGAAATAATCACCGACCCCCCACAGGGCAAACGAAAAGGCAATGCCTCCCAGAATAAGTTTAGCCAGCCATGACTGGGCGGAATTTCGCATCGTCTCAAGCATGAAGTCTCCAAACAGAAAAAAGAGGATGGCGGCAATCGGATTTTATGACGATCCCAACGGGGAAAACCGTGCCGCTATTAGAAAATGGCGCGCGACGCTACTGTTCGCCCATGGTCGTCGCAAGAAACCTTGGCCAACACTAAACCAATACAGGAAAAGCCATTGAAAGAGATAGACATTAAAATTCACACCCCCGACGAGAAGCAAGTGCATATCTCCATCATTGGTGAGATCAATATCCATACTGCGCCCCAACTGCACGACTCCCTGCACACCGCATTTCGCGCCAACCCCGATGAAATCACCATTGATCTCTCTGCCGTTCCATTTATGGACACTGCCGGCATCGCCACCCTAGTAGAGGGGCTACAGTGGAGCCGCAACGCTCCTCACACTGATTCTCACTCCGGCCATCGCACCTTCCGCCTGCAAGGGGTGACCGCAGCGGTGCGCGACCTGTTCGGACTGGCCAAGCTCAGCGGGGAGTTCACCATTGTCTAACTCGGCACGCGATCTGCGCAGTTTTCTCGCCCAACTCGAAATGTGCGGCCAACTCAAACGGATCAAGCTACCAGTATCCAGCCATCTGGAGATCACCGAGATCTCGCGCCGCTTTCTACTGCAAGACGGGCCAGCGCTGCTATTTGAATCAGTCGATGGCGGCGCAATACCGGTGCTAACCAACCTTTTTGCCTCACAGCGGCGCATCGCCATGGGGCTGGGGCTAGATGAATCCATATCGACTACCGATGGCCTGCGCCAACTAGGCGAGCTGCTCGCCTTTCTCAAGGAGCCAGAACCGCCCAAGGGGATGCGTGATGCCTGGGACAAGCTGCCAAAATTTCGTCAGGTGCTGCACATGCATCCCAAAACGGTGGCCAAAGCACCGTGGCAACAGCAGGTGTGGCAGGGTGAAGCGGTGGATCTGGCGCGACTTCCGATCCAGCACTGCTGGCCGGACGATGCCGCACCGCTAATCACCTGGGGTCTGGTCATCACCAAAGGGCCGCACAAGGAGCGCGCCAATGTTGGCATCTACCGCCAACAGGTTATTGGGCGCAACAAACTGATCATGCGCTGGCTTAAGCACCGTGGCGGCGCGATGGATCATCAGGAAGCGGCGCAACAGGGGTCAGAAAAGCTGCCCTGCGCAGTGGTCATCGGTGCGGATCCCGCCACGATTCTAGCAGCGGTGACACCAGTGCCAGACAGCCTCTCCGAGTTCCAGTTCGCGGGATTACTGCGTGGAGAAAAGACGGTACTAACCAAAGGATCGACCTGCGGACTAGAGATTCCACAATCGGCCGAGATCGTGCTCGAAGGGTTCGTCTCTATGGAGGAGTACGCGACAGAAGGGCCGTTTGGCGACCACACCGGTTACTACAACGAGACCGACCAATTCCCTGTGTTCACCGTCGAGTCAATCTCGATGCGGCGCGATGCCATCTACCACTCCACCTACACTGGCAAGCCACCGGATGAGCCAGCGATCCTCGGCATGGCCTTCAACGAGATCTTCGTTCCCATCCTCAAAAAGCAGTTTCCCGAAATCGTCGACTTCTACCTGCCGATGGAGGGGTGCTCCTACCGCGTGGCGGTGGTCTCCATGCGCAAAGGGTATGCCGGACATGCCAAACGGGTGATGTTCGGCATCTGGTCCTACCTGCGTCAGTTCATGTACACCAAGTTCATCATCGTGGTCGATGATGATATCGACTGCCGTGACTGGAAAGAGGTGATCTGGGCAATCTCCACCCGTTGCGACCCTCTGCGCGATTTTACCATGGCCGGGAACACACCCATCGACTACCTCGATTTCGCCTCACCGGTATCAGGGCTGGGCTCCAAGGTAGGCATTGATGCCACCAACAAGTGGCCGGGTGAAACCAGCCGCGAGTGGGGACGACCGATCACCATGGACGCAGCGATCAGCGCACGGGTGGATGCGATCTGGTCGGAGATCTGCGACTAGCTGTCGCGTCGGATTACCCCTCCGGTGTCCGCAGGTGCCGCATCAACCAAATTGATTGACCAACCATAAACAGTACCGTTAGTCCCAGCATCCCAAACAGCTTGAAGTTGACCCAGGTATTGGTATCAAAATGGCTCATCACAAACCAATTGACACCGCCCATCACAATAAAAAAGCCTACCCAGGCAAAACTCAATCGGCGCAGTGATTGCGCAGGAAGATCCACCTGACCCTGTAGCATACGCGCCAGAATCGGGCGTTCACCAATCCAATGCGAAGCAAGAAAGGCGACTGCAAACAACCAGTTAATCACCGTGGGTTTCCACTTGATAAACTGCTCATTGTGCAACAGAACAGTGGCGCCGCCAAACACCACCACCAGCGCCAAAGTAACCTTGTGCGAGTTCTCAATCGCAAACCCAGTCAACCGCAGCAGCAACATCTGCACCACCACCGCTGCAATCAACACCCCAGTGGCCAGATAAATATCGCTGAACTTGTAGGCCGCAAAAAACAGCACCACCGGAAAAAACTCAATCAGCAGCTTTTTCAATCAATACTCCTCGCCCTCATCCTTCCACATCTCCGGGATAAAGCGCAGCACCTTGTTGCGCCCCCCATCTTTCGCCGCATAAAGGGCAACATCAGAATACTTGATACATTGCCAGAAGCCATCGGCGTCAACCGGGAAGACCGAGCAACCAATGGAGATAGTCTTCTTTAACGGACCATGCGAGGTCTGCACCGCACTGCCCGCCATGCTGGCACGAATGCGTTCCGCCGTTTGCATCATCCCCTCCTCCGTGGTATCCGGCAACAACGCGATAAACTCCTCACCGCCATAGCGCACCACAATATCAGACTCACGCACCTCACGCACAATGATCTCCGATAGCGACTTCAACACATGATCCCCGATATCATGGCCATGCTCATCGTTCACCTTTTTAAACCAGTCAACATCCAGCATCAAGATACCCAAGGTGCTTTTACGGCGGGCAACACTGGCCGTTAGATTGGTAGTGAATTCCTCAAGAAAACGCCGATTATATAGCCCGGTCATCGCATCTCGTAGCGACGACTCTTTGAGCGACTGCATCAAGCGTTTGGATTCAATCACCGGCGTCGCCACCGCCATGTGCGCAGCAATCGCCGATTGCAGTTCGGGAATGTGTGCCGACTGCTCACGGCTCACAATCACCTGCAACACATTGCCGATCCGGTCGGACAGCATCAACGGAATGCAAAGGTGACAATCATCCTCGCGTTCCGGGCGATAGGCGGCACAAATATTGGGTGTATCACAAGAGCACAGGCTATGCGCCGTGCGTTTGGCACGACAATGGTCAGAATCGATCAAAATCGTGGCGTCACACCACAACTCACGATCATCGGGCATCCCTTCGGCATAGATCTGATGCATCTTACCAGACTCCTGCTCAATCTCATAAAGACAGAAACGATCCAGCCCAAAACGGTCACGCAGGATTCTACGGATCCGCTGGTAGACCTCATTCAAATCAAGATCCTCTTCGATCTCCTGTTTAAAACGGGCGGCATTGACCATATCATCGACCACATGCAGGGTATGGGTAAGCAGATCTTGTTGTTGGCCTCCGCGACGAGAGACCGTAATCGCCTCAACCTTTTTACTAATGGCGCCAATGCTATTTTCCAGCGCCTCAACAAATGCGTTGGTATTCTCCGCAATCTCCCCCACCTCATCGTTGCTGCGCACCTCAACACGGTGAGAAAAATCACCCTCTTTCGCCTTACCCAGCACCAATTTGACCTCACTTGCGGTCTCCACCATCGGATCAAGCAGGCGTTTGAGATAGTAGGCGATCACCAAGCCAAAAAAGACCATCAACAGCATAACCGGCAATACCGCCATCAGCGCAGCATTGCGTTCGTGCTCTAAAGAGAAGGTAAGTGTCACCGCACCATTGACCGTACCTTCTGGAACATCATGGCAATTCATACAGTTGATATCATTGAATCGACTAGCAATAAATGGAATCGTCACCTTGTAGATATCTTTACCGATCTCGCTTAAATCCTCTGCCGGACGACCACTCTTGAGCACCTCGTGCTCCTGTGGGCTGGTCGGCTTCTCGCTCTCATGTCCGGGGCCAAACTGGTCAATCACCGGTTGCCCACGCACCACATGAACATCGGCCAATCCAGGTACCCGATTCATGCGTGCGATCAAGTCAGCCCGTTCGCTAATTAGCCCCTTCTCCATCTCCTCGGTCAAGGCTACCCGCACCATTTCCGCCGCCATGCGCGACTGACTGCGCACCGTATTGAGGCTAAAATAACGGAATGACATCAACGAAACCACGCTAAAAAGCACGATCATCACCACCATTGATACCACCACAAACACATTCTTTTTCTTTCGTAGATTCATCGTTATTTCCACTCACTCGTCTACTATCATAAAACTGGAGCAACCGTAAAAAAATAATCGCAAAAACACAAGGTACTACCAAATAAAAATACGCAGGAACCGTTGAAAACATCCAGTAACGGCACAGATCGCTTCTGTAAATAAGCATTTTTCAACGCCGCTATCGGGAAAACCGAGAGTGAGTTCAGTAGTTACAATACGCATATAATCTAACGCTGGTGTCCACACTGCTTCAGCGCACCGTGACCTGGTGGTAGGGTGCGCGGCTGATCTTCACACCTCCAGCAAGGAACTAACTCTATGGCCGAAACACTGTTTGATAAAATCTGGAACCGTCATCTGGTACGAAGCAACGATAATGGCTCCTCACTGCTCTACATCGACCGTCACCTGATCCATGAAGTAACCAGTCCACAGGCATTTGAAGGGTTGCGCATTGCTGGACGCAAGCCATGGCGTACCAGTGCTGCCGTTGCCACACCGGATCACAATGTTCCGACCACCCATCGCGAACGGGGCATTACCGACCCCATATCGCGCATCCAGGTGGAGGCACTGGACAACAACTGCCACGATTTCGGCATCCGCGAGTTTGGGCTCAATGATCTACGCCAAGGGATCGTGCATGTGGTGGGTCCGGAGCAGGGTCTAACCCTGCCCGGTATGACGGTGGTATGCGGCGACTCCCACACCTCCACCCACGGCGCATTGGGTGCCATCGCAATGGGGATCGGCACCAGCGAGGTCGAGCATGTGCTAGCTACACAAACCTTGGTGCAAAGCAGACCCAAGCAGATGCGCATCCTTGTCAACAACACCCTACCAGTCGGTGTCACCGCGAAGGATCTTGCACTATGTATCATCGGCCAGATCGGCACGGCTGGCGGCACCGGATATGCCATTGAATACGCAGGTGAAGCGATCCGCGCACTCTCCATGGAGGGGCGCATGACGCTGTGCAACATGACCATCGAAGCCGGTGCCCGCTGCGGCATGGTGGCGGTGGATCGCATCACACTCGATTATGTGCGTGGCCGCCCCTTCTCGCCGCAAGCATCGGAATGGGATCGTGCCGAGGCGTGGTGGTCACAACTGCACAGCGATGCGTCAGCGGTTTTTGATCATGAAATTGAGCTCGATGCTACCGCCGTGCAGCCTCAGGTCTCTTGGGGAACTAGCCCAGAGATGGTGGCACCGGTGAATGGCTGCATCCCCAGACTCGACCACGCCCGCGATGCGGTGCAGCGCCAAGGCTGGCAACGGGCGTTGGAATATGTTGGCTTGCAACAGGGGACGCGCATCCATGACATCCCAGTGGATATCGTATTTATTGGCTCCTGCACCAATGGCCGCATTGAGGATATCCGCGCCGCTGCGGCGATTGCCAAAGGGCACAAGGTGGCAGCCAGCGTGAAGCAAGCATTGGTGGTACCCGGCTCTGGCCTAGTCAAACAACAGGCGGAAAAGGAGGGGCTCGACACCATTCTCACCGCAGCAGGGTTCGAATGGCGCGACCCAGGATGTTCGATGTGTCTGGCGATGAATGCAGATCAGTTACAACCCGGCGAGCATTGCGCCTCAACCAGCAACCGCAACTTTGAAGGACGGCAAGGACAGGGCGGACGCACCCATCTAGTAAGCCCTCCCATGGCCGCTGCGGCAGCAATTGCGGGCCATTTTGTGGATGTGCGAGAATGGTAGGAAAAAAATAACTACTCAGATTGCTTCCGGTTTTCCTGATAGCAAGGCGAAAAAGCGGAGTTTACTACTGTAAATGAGCATTTTTCAACGCCGCTATCAGGAAAACCGAGAGTGAGCTGAGTAGTTAC
>JAUZRF010000060.1 GCA_030950645.1 Mariprofundales bacterium | reverse complement strand
ATTTGTGAACGCGCTATTGAGAAGCCGTGTGCGTAAAGAGCGCCAGCACAGTTCTGTGAGGGGATTGGGGACAAACACGAGCCAATCAGAGCTCCCAGGGTAGTGCACTCTGGGTCAGTTCTTTGAGCAGTACTAAATATTAAAGGAGGGGGTGGATCAGTTTTTTGAGCAAAGGCGGGTCAATTCTGGTGAGCGCCCAAGTTATTATGCGTGTTTGCGCTTTTTCTGCTTGGCATTGACCGACAATGCCTTCTGCTTGGGTTTGGCATCAGGGGCATCGTGCCAGGTGACACGGATATTGAACCGATTGCGTCCATCCTCCACCTCTGCGCTGAGTTTAAGATGCAACAACCCCTTGGGTTTCATGATGATGGCATCGCTATCGTCGCTAAAACGCAATATGCCCTGCTCCAAGCCATCACAAACCGCCTGCAATAGCTCGCCGATGGTCGTGCCGTCCTGCAACGACTCGTGACGAAACATCGCCTTATCGCGTTGCGTCGCGCTCATTCCTCGCCCCCTTGCGGATAAAACAGCGCCACGATTTTGTCCCACAACGCATCGAACGCCACCGCCGCGCGACCTCCTGGCCGATAGGTGTGCAGCGGTGCCCGGTACTCGCCCATCAGCTCCACCTCACTGAGTTGCGGCACCCGCACATCAAACATCAGCGGCTGCATCTGGTCAATACGCGCCATCAACTCCTTATGCATCCGTTTGCGTTGATCGGCCATCGAAAAAAAGGCTCGTAGCCTACTTTTGGTCAGCCCATGTTTTTTCCGAAAATCGATCACGCGTTTGAGGGTTCGCATCGCCAACACCGTGGGGATCGTCGGCACCAAAACCAAATCAGCACACGCAAATATCGATTCCGATAATCGCGAAATACCAGGGGGACAGTCGAGCACCAAATAATCATAATCGTGCCGCAAATGACGAATCGATTCCGCCAACGGATCGTTGCGCTTGCGCTCGGCATTCAGCTCTATCTCCAAATTGCGATAGGACAAATCCGCCGGCAACAGATCAAGCAACGGCCAATCGGTGCCACGAATTGCTGCCTCAAGCAGATCGGTCTGATGGAGGATTTTGCGCCCCCCCTTAACCTTGTCCGCCACCCGCAGGTAGTAGGAGGAGGCTCCCTGCGGATCGAGATCCCACAATAGGGTGCGCGCCCCACTCTGTGCAGCCAGATAGGCCAGATTGACTGCGGCGGTGGTTTTCCCCACCCCGCCCTTGAGACTGTAGAGCGCCAACACCTTCATTCCTTACCCCCTCGCTTGCCCGCACACAATTTCGCCAGCGTATGTCCCTTCTTCGGCTTGAGGAACCGATGAAAGGATGAGGAAAATTCCTCGCGTAACTGCTGGCGCTGCTCCGTCATCCCATCGGCCACCTGAAGCAATAGCGCCCCCACCTCTTGCTCCGAGATATCCAAGCTTGCCTGCTGTGCGCGCAGTCGCTCCTCCTGCACACAGAGATCCTGGAAATCGCCCAGCCGCTCTTGGAGCTGTTTGAGCTGGCGCAGCGCCCCTTGCACCTCGCTAGCGGGAAACAGTCCGGCAAAACAGTCGAGGGTATAACGCAGCCGTTTGCCCTCTTTGCGTAGCGCATGTAGATCGTTATCGGGTGACTGGGTGTGGATGCGTTTACCCTTGCGCACCAGCCGTCGATACTGCTTCTGCACCGCATTGGTAATAAATAGCACGGCATGCTGGGTGCCGAGCGCCGTACAATCATCGGAGACATCCCACCGCTCCAGCCGTTGGAGCCCACGCAAATAATCGCTGGTGAGCAACACCTGTCGTAGTGCCTGATAGGCTTGATTCCGCTCTGATTCCAATCGTGCCCGCAGCAGCGTCAGATGCGGCAGTGCCGCAGCGGGAATCCACCCCCTACCGGTCACAAAATTAAGCAGACAAACATCACTGTCGCGGGCGGGCGTGGTCAATCCGCCCAGCATGCGAAAAAAAGCGGTTGCCGGATCATATAGCTCTGGCGGCATCAATGGCTGAGCCAGTTTTAGCAGGCTGCGGATGCGACGCACCGCGATGCGGTAGCGATGGAGAAACTCACTATCGATGGCATCCACCATCCCCACCTGCTGCTGACGCATGATCGTGATCTGATGTGCCATCATGGCCTGCACCGCACCGGCAGCAGACATGCGCCGCTGTAGCCGAAAAGACACCATCTGCGGCGGTGCAGGTGTCACCCCGGCAGCCGCTAGCAACTGCGCACTAAGCACGCCCTGTTGCGACTGCCACCGCTTATGCTTCCCCAACCGTTGCAATACCGGCTCCACGGATCGATGGTAACCGCGACAAGGCTCGATCTGTAGCCATCCTCCCAACATTTTGCCATCAAGCAGATAAAAATAGCGATAATGGGCAGTGGCCAATAGTTTGCCGGCATCATTGCGTAACGCCCACTGCCGGCCTCCCTCTCCGAACTGCACCTGAGCCAACATGGCGCGCACCCCCCACACCGGTGTCAGCCGCTGCCGCAGCGGCGAAGGCGGCAATTGCCACACAAAATCGGGCAGATTCGTAGGTAAGGTGCCGAGCAGCAAGCCGACGCGACAATCACGCAACTGGCACTGCGAATCTGCGACCACGGTGGAGCGTTGCAGATCCATCCCCGCCTGCCACAACGCCCAGTCCGGGGTGTCGAACAACTCCCACACCCCCTCTGCGGCCTCCTGCAATGGCAGGAAACGCTTGCCCAACAGCGTACCCACCGCAGCAATATCCGCAACGGTGGCGGATGGATCAAAAAACAGATGGTTGCGCCTCATGGATCCCCCATCATCGCAGTCGGTTGAAACCGCTTGATCTGACCCCATCACTAACATCCAAGCATCGTAAGCAGCGTATCCAGAATCACTTCCCGTGCCCTAGCCTTTTGCAACGGTTCATCCCCAAAGTTCTCCTGATAGCTTTCGCGCTTGGCTGCATCATCATTCAAATACGGAGCAATGGCCTTTTTGAGTGTTTTTGCGTCACCAACAGGATGCTTACCCAAAGCCCGCAGCAGCACAGCTTCAAAACAGGGGTCGGAGGCAAGAACTACGATGTGATATTCCTCGGCTTTGTTCTCAACAGATTTTGACCAGTCTTTGTCAGTATCAAGCAGAACCGCCACCTCATCAAACGCTGCGTTGGCAATCTGACGAATCGTCCATTCGACCACATGTTTCGCCCCCTTGCCTCTAGCATTTTTAATAGTGACAGATAGCCCGCATCCTCTTGAAATATAGAGGCGCTTCAGATGATTGAGGAACGCTTCTTCATGCCTGCCCTCACCGACAATCAACAAGGTGCGTTTGGCTTTCAAATGCGCCATATCAACCGGTTAAAAAACAGGCGTAGCGCCATAAGCGCCGGCCATGTATTTGGCGTAATAGTTATCATCATTGCGAATGCCCTTGACTGCATCCATCCTGACAGCGGAACTTTCACACTCCACATCCTTTTCCACCAGCATCACCTGTGATTTATGCACCAAATTCAACACTTCCATCGCATGACAAGAGAATATCAGCTGTGCGTTGTGAGGATTGGTCGCCGGATTCGCAAACAGATCGAGAATCGGCTCCAACATATGCGGATGCAGGTCATTCTCGAACTCATCAATCACCGCCAAACCACCCACTTCAAGCGTAGGTAACAGTCGGGACAACAGTACAAACGCACTCTGCGTGCCGCTTGATTCAAGCACAAACGGCAAACGAAATGCATCGCCTTGGCATGAATGGCTACCAAAGGGAACCCATACCTTTTGCTCCGTTCCGTCGGGCGCATTGATGACAACCTCTTGCAAATCCACCCCAGACAAGCCCAAGTCCCATGCAGATAGCAGTCGTTTCATCTGCTGGTATTGCTCTTGATGCATAGAGAAGTGCTGCGCTGCTACCTGGACATCCTGATTGTTTGCGTACACGCGACCCAACACATTGACATTGGTAAACAAGTGCGGCGCCACCATACGAGCAGCCAGTGGCACGCCAAACTGCGCCGCCCATGCGATGAGGGATACATTAGGACGCACCTTTTTAGCCTCTTGAGGAGCCAAGCCAAAGCCCTGTTGTTTGACGATGTAAGCTTTAGACTCTGTATCCCACACACGCATAAACACATAACTGAATCGTCGCTCCTGCCTTTGATAAAGCGCCTCATGCAATACTCGCTTGGGGGTGCAGCGCAGCTCATAACGCCAAAGCTTGCCGTCAAAATCCACGGTGCATTCCAGCGTAATGGGTTCATGCGTAGATGCTGCATGTGGCGCGACAGGAATATCTGCATCAGGTGGCGTATGGAATGAGTTGGAGATAAACCAGCTCATAAATGCCATCGGTTTCAACAGCGCGGTTTTACCACTGCCATTGGCACCAATAACCGCCATCAACTTAGAAACCCTCTCTCCAGTTGAACGCTCAGCCATCCACTCAGTCAAGGTGACCTTGTTATTGATGGTTAGCGAAACCTCCACCGATTCGCGGAAGGATTGGAAGTTGGAGAATGTGTAGCTATGTAGCATTAAACTTCACCATTAAATGTTATTTCCAACATATATTTGCTGGAAGCGAATATTAACCGTGATCATTATGGCTGGCAATACGCATGGAGTCACAGCAAATTTGTTCCCATCTATGTTCGCGACAAGAATAGCGATCATGGGCGGTGGCGGATGGATCAAAAAACAGATGGTTGCGCCTCATGGATCCTCCATCATCGCAGTCGGTTGAAACCGCTTGATCTTGTCATCATCCGAACTGATGCCCAGCACCTCTCCATTCGGGTGGATAATGGTTGCACCAGCGCCAGCACCATGCAACCCCTCCTTGCGTCGCGAACCACAATCCAGAGTAACATCACACTCAAAATGGAGCACCTGCTGGCGCAATGCGATACGCTGGCCATGGCAAAGGTTGCGATGGCCATGCACCACCGCATAGACCCCGGCTTCATGCATGAGGCGGGCACCATTTCGGGTCAGCGGCATATCCACATTCCGATATTTGGTGCGCACAACATTGGCCACCGGACCATAGTAGAATTCGAATGGACTCCCCTGAATCTGTTGACGAAAGAGTCGGTTGATACAACGCGTATCCGTCTCCTTAAACATGGCGGCAATGCGATCATCAATGCCTGCATGCACAAACAGAAACGACCCCTTGCGGTAAGCCAGCCGTAAGCGATCAAAAAACCAGTGAAATTCACCCGCTTCATGCAGAAATAACTGCTGCCACTTGAGGGCCGCCGCATAGACCTGTCGTAGCGACAACCCCGCCTTCGCACACTGCTGCTCAAAATTGGCCACCTTGCTCCTGATCTTGCGCATCTCGCGATCAATGGCCTGCGGTGGCATCACCCACGATGCCAATTGGGGGAACTGCTGCCACCAGATCGGAGCAGGAAACAGCCGCTCACGGCACTGCTCACGCGAGGGGATACTCCGCAAGGCATGTTTGCTGCCCAGATATCCATCGCGGATCTCACATAGGAGCGGAATCGCTTTGGCACCCATGCGCACAAAGAAATGACCGTTGCATGGATCAGCACTGTTGCCAACACTACGCATGCCAAACAGCACCCGAAGATCGTGGTTGCCAGCCAACAGACGCAGACGCGCCCCGCGATCAATAAAGTTCCGCACCAGCCGCAACAGGCGCAGGTTTCCAGGTCCCTTGTCGAAAAAATCCCCACCAAAGACAAAGCACATCTCCCTGCCTTGGGCAGTCAGCTTGAACTGATGATCGCCACGACCACGCTTTTTGATGGCACCACAAGCGACCAACGAGGCGAGCAGTGCATCGGCATCAGCATGGATATCGGAGATAAAGACGGTTGGCCGCTGCGGCCACTGCCATGGCGGCTGCTGGCGCAAGAGATCCTTGACCGCTTGGCGGCTTTTTTCATGGCTAGTTTTGCGTTGGCGCAATCCATGTTTGCCACACTCCAGCCAATTTCGCGTCTCCACAGGCAAGATGACCTGTTGTGATCGGTTCATCATTTTAATCAATGTAGGCTGACGCCGATGTCCTGGAGCGCAGCTTCCATGCGCCAGCGATATGGTGCCAGTGGCGATCTGCGTCCAGCGCAAAGATCATCGGCTGTGCGTGGTAGATGCTGATGGTGGCAACTTGCGCCAGTTCCAACACCCCCAAGTGGTAGGCGGCATGACGAAATGCGGCACCGTGGCCAACAAAAACATGCACGCCATCAGCGGCATGGCGCATGGTCTGTTGCAGGTATGTTGCCACCCTACCACCAGCCTCCAGCAAGGACTCGGCACCGGGATAGGGCAGACGGTAATGGCTATCCGACTTCCAGCCAGCGGGTGGGGCATCGTAACGCGGATCATCACCCACCACCTGCTCGATCTCCTCTACCGTCAAGTTGGCCAGACAGCCAACGCGACGCTCGGTCAGGGCTGCGGTTTCAACCAGATGGTAACCCGTTTCTGATGATCTTGCTGGCATGGCCTTCTCCAGTTGCTGACGGATAATCTCCGCACTCTGCCAACCACGCAACACCACTGAGGTATGGATGGCCGGTGCAATCGCCACCCCGTGGGCATCGGCAAAAAGGGCCAACGCTTGCGCCCCCTCCTCCGCCTGCTTGCGCCCCAGATCGGTCAGGGCAAACGGCTGCATCGCGCCCGGGGTCTGCGCCCGGTGGCAATACTCCCCATGACGCAAAAAAGCGACATAGGTCGCGTTGTCCGCAAGACTCAAGCAGCGACCAGCTCGGCCAAGCGGCGCATCAGCGGTACCAGTTGCTGCGCCTTAACCATGCCCACCGCAGTCTCCACCGCCACCCATTGGCGACCACGGTGCGACTCCTGCCACAGATCCTCTGCCAACAACTCAGTCACCTCCATCGCAAACACCTCCACCCGGCAACAATTCCCCCATTTCTCATAGTCGTAGACCCCCAACAACCGTTGATCGATCCGACCTCGCACCCCCGCCTCCTCAACAGCCTCCTTGGCCGCCGATTCCTGCGCTGACATGCCCGGTTCGTGAATCCCTTTTGGCACCCCCCAGTGATGTTTTTTACTCGAGCCCATCAGCAACACCTCCAAGCCATGCGTCGCCCGGCGATAGGGAATCACCGAAGATTGTCGGTAGTAGTAGGCGGGACGATCCCGCAGCTCCGCTCCCTGCGCATCCGGAAAGGGAAACCGCTTGGGCAGCGATCTCACATCTATCAAATCGACCAATTCCGCCGCCGATGCCTCCAGCTCCGCCCACGCCCCCTGCCACTTCAGCACCGCCAACGAACCATGCTTGAGCAATTTCCGCCCTCCGGCAGCCACCGTGTCGCCATTGGCCACCAAACGGACAATCAACTGCTCCAGTCCAACACCATCGCCGACCAGCATCAAGGTGTGCACGGTCTCTGGAACCAATGTCAGTTCATCTAGCAGGGTCGCCATATCTGCCTTATCGAGCCGCGCGTTGACCACCATCTGTTGCACGCCAATCCCCATCGCTTTGGCCGCCTTCTCCGCGCTCACCACGGCACACGGTGTCGGCGCAGCAAGAATCTGGTCAGGAATCCAGCCCTGTTGGGCAATCCACACCCCCATGCGCTGCGCCTTACGCTTGCCGCGATCACGCAGGCGCGCATCAATACCCGATGCGCGCTTCACCCCCTTGCCCTGACGCATCAATAAAAGGGTTCGATGAACCATAAAACCTCCGTAACTACTCAACTCACTCCCGGTTTTTCTGATAGCGGCGTTGAAAAATGCGCATTTACAGTAGTAAACTTAAGCTTTTTCGCCTTGCTATCAGAAAAACCGGAAGCAATCTGAGCAGTTATAACCATTTTTTGGTAGGGTGCTTGGTAGTTACAAACCTCTGAACTACAGCACCTTGTAGATACGAAAAATCAACTTTACCCCGCACCTCAAACATCTGTACCTGCCGCAATATCGCAAGGTAACTCTGGCGCGGCAACTGGATATGATCGGTGCAAAATGTGCCGTCCGCGTGCTGATAGAACGGGCCGGAAGACTTCATGATCGCATCAAGCAGCTCTGGGCGCGCATCGATATCCACCCGCTCCATCGTGGTCGGCTGCTGTGCCTCCGGTGATCGCCCGTGCGACCAATTCAGCACAATAAAGTGGGTTAGGTTCGGTTGGGAAGAGAAACGATCACCACCATACCACGAGGCAATATCCACATCGTACTTCTGCTCCAATTGCCACAACTCGGCCATTGGCAACGCCTGGAGTTCAGCTATCCTCCCCGGAGCCAGCAACGGGCGCAATCTGGGGTTGTGCAGCAGGGTTCCGGGATTGACCCGTGGCAGTTTGGGAATACCGCGCACCTCGACGCCATCCGTCGCCGCACGGATAAACAGGCGGTCATTCGTGATATAATTCAAGCGGTCATCCGCCATCAAATGCAACATGGCAGTCGATTTTCCACCACCGGAAAATCCAGCAATAGCAATGGATTTCTCCCCCTGTGACAGTGCTGCGGCATGACAAATCATCCACCCCCGCTGCTGCAACAGGGTCATGTACTGGTTGTTGATGAAATTGATCACTTGATTGCTGTTGGTCAGGCATGGCCCAGCGGCAATGGCGTAGTCAAGGCTCTGCAAAAAGAGCATACCGGTACGAACCTTGCGAATCAGGCGCCCTCCAGCGATATCCACCACCGCATCCTTTTTGCCCTGCTTGCCCGCTTCACGCAACCAATCCTGCCAGGGAAGCGCCCATTCCAGGGGGGGGCGATCAATAGCAATGACCTCAATCATCGGCACCGTGCCCGCATCATCGTTGCGCGTCACCACGAGATGACGAAAGTAGTGCCGCAATTCGGCCAACAACGCCGGAGTATTGCTGCGCACCACCACCCCTATCTCCGGCAAGGTAAGGCATAAGGTTGCATCCACCAATGCCACATCGCCGAGCATCGCAGATCGCACCTCAGCACATGTCCGCATCGAGCCCTCCATTCGCATCGGCATCACGCCAGCACCTGCAGCGCATAGTCGGCGTAGCACGCTGCGGCATCCAGGCCACACCCCTCTTTGGCACCACGAAATCCGCCGAAGGCCGACACCTCGAACACCACCGGCCCATCTTCGGTCTCCGCCACATCAACCGTGGTGAAATCCATCGCAAACGGCGCTTGCGCCCGATAAGCCAGATCAATCAAGCTCTGCTCGGGCTGACACGCGGCATACCGTCCGCCACTATGAATGGTGGTGTTCCAGCTCCCCTCCTGAGATACGCGGGCATAGGTCCCCAGATACTCCCCGCCAAGGAATATCATCCCAAAATCCTGCCCCGGCAGCGCCAACCGTTTCTGGATATAGAGCATCGGATGATGGCGATGAAATTGCACAATCTCGCGCCGCTGCTTCTCCAAGGGATCGGCGGCCGCAATCACCACCATCCCTCGCGCCTTGGTCGAGTAGAGCGGTTTGAACACCGCACTACCAAAACGCGCCACCGCCGCCAGCGCAATATCGATATCCTCGGTAACACAGGTCGGCGGCATGGGGATGCCATGGTTGCGCAGCGTCACGGTACAACTTAAACGATCAATCAGGCGCAACATGTTGGTTGCGGGGCTAAACACCCGTACCCCGGCCGCCTCCGCCACCCGCAGCAACTCCAGCCGATCCAGCGTAGTCGGACTATACTCCGCACCGAGTTTCTTCACCATCAAACCATCGAACTGGCACAGATTAAACTCCCCGCAACGCAGCGCATTGTGCGGCAAATCCAGCCACACATCCTGCATATTGATCAACGGACAACGACCGGTTTTGGCCACCACCGCAGCCGCCAGCGCCTCGCTCGACCACGCACCGGGCAGACCAATCACCACCATATTGGGTTTAGCCATAAAACAACTCCTTTATTGGCAGCCGAAACTGTTTGGGCTTGGTCACATCGCACGCCACCACCAACTCCAACAGGTAATGGGCGCGCAGAAACATCTGCTTGGCCATCGCACGATCAAGGATAAATCGGGTCGAGGTAGCAAAAGAGCGCGCCAACCCCAGCGCCAGACGGAGTTCAAAGGTGTCATCATGCTCCTTGTTCGCAAACTTGCGCGCAATGGCATAAAAATCTGCCACCTGCTTGCGAATGCGCCGTCGCACCGGGGCATCAAACACCTGCAGACGATAGTTGGAGACCATAAACACCGACACATCCTGCACCAAGTCCATCTGCGTCGCACGATGCAAATCAATGAAATGGATCTTCTCCCGCTGCGGATCGTAGAGGATATTATCGACATTAAAGTCGCCATGAATCAACACACTGGGTGGCGGAGCCAATCTTTTCTCGATCCTCTCCGCCGCCGCCAACAACCGCGCAAAGGAGGGGATCTCAAGTTTGCCAATCCGCACCCGATCCTGACGAAAGCTGGGATGAACCGCATACAGATCGGCTAAGCGTTTGCGGGTCTGCTGCACAAAACGGGCGGAAACACACCGTTCGCTGCGGCTAACACGCCACACTGCCGTCACCGTCTCCCCCAGTGCAGCCATCGCTTTGGCCATGGTGCACACCGATTCATGCAACACAATCTGCTCAAAGGTGAGCCCAGGAAGATGCTCAATCAGAAGTCCCGCACTGTCACCGTGCTTGTGATACGAGAGCACCTTGGGCGCGACGCCGGGATAGATCGCGTGCCACGCCTTCACCCCACGGCGCTCCTCCTTGAGTTTGCGCCGCGCGCCGTTCTTGTAGATCGCCTGCGGCGAACTGGCATCATTGCCACTGATCGCCGAGATGCCACTGCCAGAACGGGTCGCGGCCACCGGAGTTACCTCCATCTGCGCCATCGCGCCATCGCCCTTCCAGCCATCCACCGCCTGCTGCAGGGCATGAAACCGCGGCATATCCATGGGTTGCCCTAGATTATGCGAGATCAGCTCCTCACTGATGCGAAGCAGTGCCTCGCCCATCTGTGCCAACATGCGCGCCACCATCAAGCCGGTAACCAGATCCTCTGGATGCCCTGTATCCTTCAGTTGTGCCGTCAGCCGCTTGCGCAACGCATAGTAACGACGATTGAGGGCAGCCTCACCCTGACCAATCTTAAGCGCCAAAGGGGTATCGCGTTTCTGCAACGCCTTCTCCACCTGCGCTAGCTGCTTAGCTACCATGCGCAAAGATGAACGAAAACGATGCAAATCAAGCCGATGACCTGAATGCAATCCGACAAACTGCTGCATACCATCACGGGTAAGATCAACAATTCTAGCAACTTCGGCAGCAATAGAAGCCACCGTACGCGCCGTCATCGCATCAGCGCCTACCGCATCACCACCATGCTGAATACGCAGATTAAGGTTGTAGACATAACCACTACGCGCCATCACCTTCGCGAGCAAATCTGCATCCTCAGATGCCAAATAACGAGAGAAAAGCCCAAGCTGAGCATCCGCCTCCAACAGCAGGAAACGCAAGTTGCTAGAGAGCGGCTTCGCCAACACCATCGCCACAGCCTAGCAGCAACGCATTCAGGCAACACTCCCGATCACGGCATCAAAAGTTCTTTGTCCTCGAAATTTACTCATGCCACTATCTTCAACTTAGCGGGGCAATGCATTAGCTGCTGCCGAATGGTGGAGGTCAGCACATCAATGTGAACCGGCTTGGTCAACAATGGGTATCCAGCGGGGATTTTACTTTGATTACCAAGCTGTTCCAAATTGTACCCACTAACAAAAATCAGAGGTAGATCCCCATCTTGTGCCAGCAGTTTCTCACCCAGCTTGCCGCCCCCCATACCTGGCATCACCACATCGGTAATCACCAAGCGAATCTTCGCGCGATGCTGCGCGTAGAGCACCAGCGCCTCTTCACCACTGGCCGCACTCACCACCCGGTACCCCATCGCAATAAGAAGCTCCTCCATCACATGGCGCACACTGGGTTCATCATCGACCAGTAACAGGGTCTCACCCTGGCCATTGAACGCAACGGGCTGCGGCGGTACCGGATCAACCCGATCCCGTACCGCTTGACGATGCAGTGGAAAGTAGAGGTGAAAGCAGGTTCCCTGACCGACCTGACTGGTCACCTCAATCATCCCATGATGGGTGCGCACCGCGCCATAGACCATCGCCAGCCCCAAACCGGTACCTTTACCTACCACCTTGGTGGTAAAAAATGGTTCAAACACCTTTTCCAGATGCGCTGCCGCAATGCCGTGACCATTATCCTCCACCTGAAGGTGGCAATAATCGCCCTGCCGCGCCTCTGCGTAACGGGCAAGAAATTCAGGATTCGCCGTCATCTGAGATATCTCGACACGGATCATCGGATTGGGCGCATCCGCCACGGCATCACGCGCGTTATTGATCAAATTAAGCAATAGCTGCTGAATTTGGGTCAGATCCGCACAAACCATCAAATCATCACTACTGCCACGAAACTCAAGCCCAATCGATTCGGGAATCCCCACCCGCGCCAATTTACAGGTCTCTTTCACCAGTGGCGTCACCCTCAGAGGCTGCATGTCAACATTGGATTTACGGGCAAAGGTGAGCAGTTGTGCCACCACCCCCGCCGAACGCTGCCCTAGCTCTTCAATCGTCTCCAGACGCTTGAGGAGATCTCCACGAAGGTGTTTACTACGCTTGGCTAAATATATATTTCCCAGCATACCACCAAGCATATTATTAAAATCATGGGCAATTCCACCAACCAAGGTGCCAAGCGCCTCCATCTTTTGCGACTGCCTAAGCTGTGACTCCAGCGCAATCTGATCGCTGATATCCGAAAAGACACCAACATAGTTGCGAACATTACCTTTTACACTGGACATGGCATTGATCGTTAAACGCTCCAGATAAATTTCACCATTTTTGCGCCGATTCCACACCTTGCCCTGCCAGCGTCCCGCCTCACGCAACTGTTGCCACATGCGGCGATAGAACTCACCATCCTGACGGCCGGATTGCAGCATGCTCGGGTTCTTTCCCAGCACCTCTTCACGCCTATACCCCGTCACCCGACAGAAGGCGCGATTCACATCAATGATGATGCCATGGCGATCGGTAATCAGCACCCCATCACTGGTGCTATCCAGCGCCTGACTGGCTAGACCCAACTCATGCTCGGTCTGTTTTTTCTCTTTACGCAAGCGGTAATCGGTACCATAAACAATCAATAACCGAGTCAATGAGAGCGAGAGCGCATTGGCCTGCTGGGGATTCATCTCGCATCGCTGCATCAGATGCTTGGTCGCATCATGATGCAACTCAGCCACCTTCTCCAACGGAAGATCGGATTTCATCATCACTTTTCCCAGCTTCTCAATCGCATGCAGATGTTTTTCATCGCCATAACAAAAATAACGATCCACTAGCTCAATATAAACCTGTTTGAGCCGCTTGATGGAAATAGCCATGTTATTTTTCTACCTCTCAACCTAAAACAGTGCTACATCATCAACTTGTTCGTACGCTGCTTGACCAACAAAGCTACCAACGGTTGTCCTTAATTCATCAATACTTTGACGCAACTCCCGCGCAGTCTGATGCACCACCTTGGCATCTCTTCGGGTCAGATCAGAGGCGGCACTCACTCGGTGAAGATGGGTGCTAATCCCCTCCGCCGATTGGCGGGTTCCTGCGACAAATGTCGAAATCCCGTTCGACTCCTGCTCCTGTTTGAGTGCGTGCTCTTGAATCTCCATGGTGATGGTGTGTACGCGCGCCACAGTTTTGGCCACCGATTGCATACTAGAGGTAGAGACGCGGGCACGCTGTTGAATATCGGCAATCAATCGCGAGATATCATGTGTCGTTTTGGAGGTTTGCACCGCTAAATCCTTGACCTCACTGGCCACCACACCAAAGCCATCCCCCTCCTCACCAGCACGCACCGATTCGATGGTGGCGTTGATCGATAGGGTTCGGGTGTGCTTGGCAATTGCAGCAATCTGGCTCACCATGGCGCCAATCTCGTGCGCGACCTGAGCTAACTCAGCAATGCTAGCTTCGCTCTCTCCCACCAGTCCCACTGCATCTCGGGCAATCCCGCCCGCCTCCTGAATCTGCTCAGTAACCGCGCCAATCGTCTGGTTGATCGCATTCACGCCACTAGCAGCTTGTGCCATGCGTTGTCGCACCTGTCCCGACTCCTCAATGGTGTCATGCAAGCAGGATCCCATGGTCTCAGCCGCATCCAGCAACTGACCACCCCGCATACCAATACCATCCGCAATCGTATCTAGGCTCTGCGAAATGAGGCCAAGGTCACGCTGAAACACCGATTTCCCCTGCTCCCCCTCACCCAACTTCTCCGCTACCCGATCAAGATCAGTATTGAGCGCATCGGCTATCGGGCGCAATGCGGCAGGCAGGGATGAGATATCAATGCGGCGACTGGGATCATCCCCTGTTAGCCCCTGCAAGCAGGCCTGCATCTCACTGAAAAACGGCTCCATCGTCTGCTCGCCATCGCCACCAAAATAGCATCGCACCGTGTGGTAAAGCTGACGCTCACGCACTGCGGGGCCTATAGCATCCTTGGGGCGATCACGCCGATCGGCGTGACCATAACCGCTAATCAATTGCAACAGCGGTAACAGCGCATCGGCCTTAACCCCTTCACAGTCGGTACTGTGCGTCGTCAATATTGCAGCCACGACATCCTCGTGCAGCAGTCGCAAGGCACGCGGTGCCAACCCATTCGCCGCCATCTTCTTCCCCAGCCTCCTGCTGACACGCAAATGCTTATTTTTGCCTTTCTCCGCATATCTGTCCACTAAATTGGCATACCGTTTCTTGAGTTTCTTGATATACTTACCCTGCTTTTCCACCACATGATCCGAACAGCCATCCGTCCGACCAATATATCTAAAAAACAATAACTTATAGCGTTCCATCTTGTTCTGATCGAGGCCCATAGCAATCTCCTTATGAATCTTAGTGTAACTACTCAGCACCCATTGAAAACATCCCGTAACTGCTCAGATCGCTTCCGGTTTTTCTGATGGCAAAGCGAGAAAGCGGAGTTTACTACTGTCAATGCGTATTTTTCAACGCCGCTAGCGGGGGAATCGGGAGTGAGCTGAGGAGTTACTTTTTATTGCTCCGCTACCCGATCAAAATCAGCATTGAGCGCATCGACTATCGGGGGCAATGCTGCAGGCAGCGATGACGCATCCATTCGATTGACGAAGTCATCCCCAATGACTCCCTGCAGACAAATCTGCATCCCACTGGGAAACTGTTCCTCCGCCGGCTCATCATCTCCAGCGAGATATTCGCGCACCGTGTGGTAGAGCTGACGCTCACACATGGCAGGGCCAGCCACACCCTTGGAGCGGTCTCGCCGATTGGCGTGTCCATAACCGCCAATCAGTTGCAACATCGGCAACAGCGCATCGACCTTAACCCCTTCACAACCGGTGCTGCGCGTAGTCAAGATCGCATCCAAGGTGTCCTTATGCAGCCGCCGCAAGGCGCGCGATGTCAACCCATCCGCAGCCATCTTCGAGCCCAGCTTCCAACAGGCACGCAAATACTTCCTTTTACCTTTCTTCGCATACCTGTTCACCAGGTAGACATACTCTTTCTTGAGTTCTTTAATATACACTCCCTTCTTCTCCACTGCATGGTTCGAATACGCATCAATCG
>JAUZRF010000006.1 GCA_030950645.1 Mariprofundales bacterium | reverse complement strand
GGAACAAAGGATTCCATAAGCCCTCTCTCTTTTTTTAACATCTGGTCGCGATTGTCGACCACCTAATCCCCAATCCGCGAAGGTCGAGTAGCCCGGAGGAACTTCCCCTCCAGGCTCTCACAGAACCGTACGTGAGACTCTCACCTCATACGGCTCTTCATGCCCACTTGTAGTACCAAGTTTCCATACATCTCCAGTTCCTCCCATTACTGGTTGACCAGAAATATATTTATTGGGCATGTCAGCCCCTTCGCTCCATCTCCATTACAGAGACTGCATCGCTACTACGAACTGATCCGCCCCGGTGCTCTGCTGGTACTCTCACACTCACGGGGCTTCCGCTCGTGTTTCTCCCTTAGCATCAGAACGACAGGTTCCCAAGCTCCATACAAAAGCCAATATAAAATTCATGCCACCTCTATGCCGGTTGCCGTTTAGCCAATAAGAAGATTTCCGCTAAACTCATCCTAGGATCGCCTTGGCATCCCCGTTTTGACAACATCTATGGCCTCTTCACCCCTTCCCCATCCTAGGGGGAAGGCTGGGATGGGAGGGGTTCACCGTGTGCGTTGCTTGAAACAGACGGAAACGATGGGCACCATCTTCACCTCAGAGGAGTTTGAAATGGGCAGCATAACCAATCAAGTGAGGACAAAGTAACCGTGGCAATGCACCGTCGTCTCGTCGTCTCGTTGCGTCGGCTATTGCATTCGTTCGCCTATTTTCTGGCCGGTATTGTGGGGCTGACCATCTTTGTTCTCACCTTGATGGTTGCCGAATCGATCATCTACGCCATCTTTAGGGTCTCCAACTCACCGTGGGCGATCGTGCTCGCTGCGGTCGTAACTGCGTTCTACTTCTCCCCAATCGTGCGCCTGCTGCACCATCAGATTGACCACCGACTCTTTCCCGACAAGCTCGACACCGCCAACGCCATCCGCCAGCTCGGTGCTGGAGATTTGGCGCGTCTGCCATTAGAAAATATCGAGCAATCGCTACTCAAGCGCATCAGCACCATCTGCTCGCGGATTCCGGTCGCGCTTGAAGAGTGGGATGCCAACGGCGACCGTCCCCTCCATTATTGCTACCCTCGGCAAGCCCCTCCCCCGGCCTCAAACGGCCAACGGCGCGAGCCCTACACGGTGGCACTCGCCATCCCGCTACAACAGGGGAAAGCGTGGCTGCATCTAGGGCGACGCAGTGATGGCTGGCCGCTGGATGATGAGGAGCGCCAAGGGTTGGAGGGGCTGGCGCGTTTTGCCGCCACTAGCCTGGAGCATGCCCGGCTATCGCATCAGCAGGCCAACGAGGCACGGCTGGATTCACTCTCACGCGTCGCGGCACAGCTGCACTCCCACGACCTCAAAAATCGGCTGCATGATCTCGCATTTCTTGCTCACAACTTGGATTCAGGAACCTTAGATCAAGATGAAATACGACTTCTTATCAAGGCGGTAGGAAAGGTTACTGGCCGAATGCAGACCCTGATGCAACGCCTATCCGACCCCCGCGCACCACTGGATCTCAAGCTTGCGCCCTGCGATCTGCATCAGGCATTGCAACAAGAGGTCTCGGCGCGACTGTGGCCTGAAGGGGTGACGGTATGCTGCAACCTCACACAGGTTCCACTCATCCACGCCGATCACGACCTGCTGTTCGGCGTATGTGAAAACCTGTTTGATAATGCGGTGCAAGCGGTCAACAAACAGGGCACAATCACCATTAGTCTCGATCATCACCATGATGAGATCGCGCTGCGAGTGCAAGACAACGGCATTGGCATGAATAAGGATTTCCTTCATCAGCGTCTGTTCCAGCTTTTCACCTCTAGCAAAGAACAAGGGCTCGGCATTGGGCTCTACCTGAGTCAACGCATCATCAAACTGCACCACGGCACCATCCAAGCGCAATCCGATGGCCAAGGGTGCGGCAGCTGTTTTACCATCCGACTACCCGTCTGGTGTCCCAAGGAGGGTGCCCATGCGCCATAATATTCTCATCATCGACGATAACGATATCAACCGCCTTAATCTCAAGCTGCTACTTAAAAAAGAGCACGAGGTGTTCGAGGCCGGTGATCTGGCGATGGCCGAATCCGTGCTTAGCAATCAGCGCATTGATCTGGTGCTGCTCGACCTCGCACTCCCGCCAGAACCAGACAACCCCGAGATCGGCCTGGGCTATCTGGCCAGCCTGCACCAAGCCAACCCCGATCTGGCGGTGATGGTGATTACCGGCCACGATGCCCGCGATATTGCAGATCGAGCCATTGCAAGCGGTGCCAGTGGATTCTTTGCCAAGCCATTTCAGCCCGAGGATGTCTATGATGCTGTCGCTCGCGCGATGGAATCACTCACCAGCCGATTGCGCGAGCAGGCGTTGCACCACGCGCTGGAGAGTCGGATGGGACAAGAGATCTTGGGTGAGTCCGAACCCATTCAGCAACTGCGTGACCTGATCGATTCGGTAGCCCCTATGCGATCCACCGTACTGATTCGTGGCGAAACCGGTACCGGTAAAGAGCTGGTTGCACGCCAACTTCACCAGCTCAGCATGCGCAACCATGGCCCATTCGTGGTGATCAACTGTGCCGCGATTGGTTCCGAGCACCTCGAATTGGAGCTGTTCGGCCACGAGAAAGGAGCCTTTGCGGGGGCGGATCGACGCAAATTAGGATGGTTCGAACGCGCATCTGGCGGCACCCTCTACCTTGATGAGGTGGCCAACCTTTCGCTATCGGTGCAGGTGAAATTGCTGCGCGTGCTTGAGCATGGCGAGCTCTGCCGCATCGGTGGTGAAGGCACCATCCATACAGATATACGCCTGCTCTGCTCCACCCAGCATCAGCTTAACAAACTGGTAACCAAGGGACTCTTCCGTGACGATCTATACTTCCGCATCCATGTGGTGGAGGTGAATATTCCAACACTACGAGACCACTTAAACGACCTGCCACAGCTTGCCAACCATATTTTACACCGTAAATCGCTAGAGTGCGGCAAGCAGGTCACAGAGTTCTCACCCCAAGCACTGCAACAGATGGCACATTATGGCTGGCCCGGCAATGTGCGTGAGCTAGAAAACATCATTGAACGGGCGGTAGTACTGGCCAAAACAGACTGCATCGAATCACTACCCCATCTCGCTAGCCCATACGCCAAGAGCAATGATGATCTACTGCAACAGTGGGTGGATCGCCTGCCAGAATCAGGCGTGCATGCCGATGCATTGGTGGCACAATGTGAGGCGAAAATCATTGAAAGAGCAATGAATATTAACCATGGAATCAAAATAAAAGCTGGCCAATGGCTAGGCTACGGCGAACGCGCCAAGGACAAGATGCGCTACCAGTGTGACAAATACCAAATCAGTTACGACAATGAACGACAATAGCCACTACCCAGCGATGCGCTCCCCATCGAAAAGAGTATCCCAAAAACTATCCTGCGCGGGAGTAGTGATGGCACTCATGCTGCCTTGGTTCTTGGTAACCGCCCACCCAACCCAAGCGAATGAATATCTCTATTACCGCGATCTAGTCATCCCCCCATTCAAAAGCCTGCGTGAATTCTTCGATCTCCCCAACCGCAGCGGAAACTATGAGGTAACTCTGGTCTCGGATGCCATCGGCCCGCTCACCTTTCACATGTTACGCATCCAAGGGGAGCACGAACGACTGGAACTACAAAACCGTAGCTATCAGGCTGAGGATCACCAATTTATCGCCGCTTTCGCCAACCCTTCAGGCAAGGATGACCTCATGGTGGTGATCGACAACTCCAACCCGCTGCTCTCCGCCAAGGTCTCTATCTATGTGGTCGAGCCGCCACCACAATAAACGGTGCGCACCACCTCAGGCACCGTAAATAAATAACTCATCGGTTTTCACTTGTCTTTTTGCTTGCTTTCTTCGTTGTAAAAAGCCTTATATAGCAGTGCTATATGCCGCTTTTTCGCCTTGAAACCAAACAAAAATCCAGCGCGTAAACCGACAATTTATTTATTTACGATGCCTTACGCGTAACTACTCAGCACCCTACCCGAAAATGGCTGTAACTGCTCAGATTGCTTCCAGTTTTTCTGATAGCAAGGCGAAAAAGCGGAGTTTACTACTGTCAATGCGCATTTTTCAACGCCGCTATCGGGAAAATCGGGAGTGAGCTGAGTAGTTACCCTTACGCAACGGATTGATCATAACCTAGCGCGACCCAGCGA
>JAUZRF010000059.1 GCA_030950645.1 Mariprofundales bacterium | reverse complement strand
CATTTACAGTAGTAAACTCCGCTTTTTCGCCTTGCTATCAGGAAAACCGGAAGCAATCTGAGCAGTTACAGCCATTTTTGGGTAGGGTGCTGAGTAGTTACGATTTTTTTACCACAATTTTACCACACTTCTACCACAAAGGCACAAAGATGACAAAAAATACAGATTTTGCTTATTCCCTCTGTGTCTCGGTGCCTCTGTGGTAAATCGGCTCTTCCTATCCCTCGGTATCATCCCTTTTTTAGCGGTAGGGATTGCCTTGAGTTCGACTCAGGCCGTAGCCACTGACACTGGGATCATACCCAAAGTAACAACAGTGCAACCGACACCACATCGATTCTCACTAGCGATTCCATGGTTCGGGCAGGTGCAGCCCACACAAGCGGTAACGATTGCTGCTCGGAGTGCCGGCACGATCACCACGCTTGAAGCCAACGATGGCGCAATGGTTCACAAAGACGATCTGCTGTTTACTTTAGGAGGGCGCGAAATCGCATCGCGTCGACGCGATCTGAACATCCAACTCCACTCCGCCCAACAGCGCCTTAAACTGGCGCAGAAAAATCTCAAGATTCGACAAGCGATGGTCAACGAACGCCTCTCCAGCAATGAGCTGTTCAATGGTGCCCGACAGACCGTTGCCCAAGCAACCACCCGGCTTTCCGCTGTGACACAAGCTCTGGCGCTGTTCGATGCCGCCATCCGCATCCGTGCCCCCATCAACGGAGTATTTACAGAACGAACGGTAAATATTGGACAATATGTAGTATCCGGCGCCATTCTAGCCAAGGTTATCAATCCGAATCATGTGCGGATCGAGGCATCAATTTTCCCTCCCTCCGGTATCGTCCTACAAGGATTGCCGATAACCATTCGCGGCGCAGCGAACGAAAAGGAGCGACACGGGACGGTGCAACAACGGTTTCCCGAAGCCAATGCAGCGGGTGCGGTTCGGATCTGGATCATAGGTGATGAACTGGCGGGATTGCGTCCGGGAACGCGCATCTCGGGTCAGTTAGCGGGCGCATCGCATCGCGCCTTGGCTATCCCCTCTGCCGCCATTGCTCGCGATGAGCAGGGCAGCGCATTCGTGTTTGTTCAGACCAAGCAAGGCCTTCGCAAGCGTGCCATTCAAACTGGATTGGTAGATCATAGCTGGGTGGAGGTCACATCCGGACTTACCAGAAGTGAGCGGGTTGTCGCCACCGGCGCATACGAATTGCTGTACGGGGATTTTAGTCGCATCTACCAGGCACCGGACTGACGCTGCCCCCTATGTTTCAATCCGCGTTCCAATCCACGCTTCAATCCATGCTCCATCGTCTGATCCAACGCCCGCTTATTTTATTGCTGGGGCTGGTGATCATCATCGCAGCAGGCATTCAGGGCTGGTATCGCATGCCGGTGGATCTATTGCCGCAACTGGATGTTCCCGTCGTCAATATCATCACCCACCTGCCGGGAGCGAGCCCGCAGGATGTAGATTTTCTGGTTAGCCGACCGATTGCGTCACGGATGCGAGGCATGGCCAGTGTGCACCGCGTGGCCTCAACCTCAGCACAGGGTATTAGCCAAATCAGCATTCAGTTCGATTGGGGTACGCCGGTGCAGGATGCCCGCCAGCTGGTGCAGGCGCGGCTATCTCAACTGGTCGCCGTATTGCCGCAAGGGGTGACACCGCACCTGGAAAGTATCGGCACCACACTGCAAGAGGTTGCCGGATATGTGATCACTGGGAGTTCCGATCCAGTGCAACTGACCAATGCGGTGCGTTACCAACTTCTGCCGCGACTCACCAATGTCGATGGTGTCTCCTTGGTCAACATATTGGGCGGTGAACAGCGGGCATTCATTGCCAGCATTAAACCTGAGGCCCTCATGCGCCTGCATCTACGCCTGCCGGATATTGCCAGTGCGCTGGCGCGCGCCAACAAGGTAGAGGTCTCCGGTTTTTCCACGCAGGGGGGGCGGGAGTGGTTGGTGCGCGCCGATGGACGCGCGGTGACGCTGCATGATTTGGGGAAAATAGTGGTTGGAACGACTCCGTTGGGGCGTCCCGTGCTTCTAGCTGAGATCGCAGATCTACGCGCGGCGTGGGCACCCAAACACTATATCATTCATGGTGGCGGCAAACCCGCGATCGCCCTGCTGGTGCGCAAACAACCGGGCGCAAGTGCTCTGCTCGTGGTTCGACAAGTCGACCAGGCACTCAAACATTTGCAACAGCTGTTGCCGCCGGGAACAAAGATCCAAAAGTTCTATGATCAATCCGAAATCATTACCCACGCTAGGGATGAAATTGTGCAGGACTTGTGGTTGGGTGCGGTATTGGTTGTCGGTGTGCTCTATTTTTTCCTAGGCGCCATCCGGCCTACGCTGGTGGTTGCACTGACGATTCCCATCACCCTGCTGGCAACGCTGGCGGCGATGCAGCTATTGGGGCTATCATTGAATGTGATCACAATGACCGCACTGGCGCTAGCTATCGGAATGGTGGTGGACGACGCCATTATCGTGGCAGAAAATATTGCGCGTCATGCCGATACTCTTCATGCAAAACAGGGCCGCGATCATGCGATTGCAGCGGTGGAGGGCACCGTTGAGATCTCCGGCCCCGATGCCAGCGGCACCTTCACCACCATCGCCGCTTTTCTGCCCTTGATCCTGCTGGGAGGGATGGCCTCGCTCTTTCTGCACCCGTTTGGCTGGACCATCAGCATCGCGCTACTGGCCTCCTTATTGATCTCACTGACCATGGTGCCGGTACTCTCCGCTCACCGTAAGTTTCGTTCGGAGGGTCAACGCCACGCAGCCGGTGACCGCTTGATGGAGCGCATCAAAGCCACGGTTTTATGCCTGCTGCAACAGGCACTTCCGCATCGGAAGATGGTATCCATTGCAGTACTCGGGTTTGTTGCCTTGGCCGTGATCGCTGCCGCTACTGGACGCGCCAACCTGCTGCCACCGCTGGATGAAGGCGCGCTGCTGATCGAATATACCATGCCGCCGGGAACCTCACTCGCGGAGAGCAACCGCATCGCCAACCGACTCGAACGGATCGCGCTGGCGCAACCCGATGTCAGCACGGTATATCGTCGCACCGGATCGCCGATGCGCGGTTATCAGATCGAAGGTGTCAACCGGGGTGAGATGACGATCAAACTGGTGCCAACGGATCAGCGCACCGCCTCCGCTGCTGAGATCATGAACCGTTTCAAGCGCCTCTACGCACCATTTTCCGGCATATCAGTGCTTTACCATCAGCCAACACAGGAGAAGATGGATGAGAGCTTCTCCGGTCTGCCTGCCCTGTTCGGGGTAACCGTGTATGGCGGCGAGAATGGGGACATTCTGACCCGACTGGCCAACAGGGTCGAGGCGGTGCTAAAGAAAAGCCCACAGCTCTCCAACATCATCAACAACAATAAAATCCGTAGCAATCAGATCACCGTTCGTCTGCGTCCCGGCGCGCTGGCGCAATACGGCTTAACGCCGATGGATGTGATGAACATCGTCCGTGCAGCTGGATTGGGTATCCAAACCACGCAGATCATCCATGGGCAGGAGACGATCCCTGTGCTGCTCCGTCTCCAGGGGGTAGACCTGAAACAGCCTGACAAGATCGCCCACATCCCTGTACCCTTGCCGAATGGCGAGTGGATTCCGTTGAGTAAGGTGGCAGATATCATTCCTGCTGCGGTGGCCGCGAGCATCACGCGCGTCAATGGCCAGCGCGAGATCACCCTGTTGGCCGAAGCAGATGGAAATATTCTTTCGGTGGCACGCCAAGTGGGGCAACAACTCGCCACCCTGAAGATGCCTTCGGGCTATAGCGTAGCGGTCAGCGGTCAATACCAGGTATTGATCCATACCGCCATTGAATTCTTGTGGGTGGCGGTTGCGGCGGCACTGCTGATCTATCTCATTATGGTGTTGCAGTTCGGGTCGTGGCTGCAACCGTTGGCCATTCTGGCCGCGATTCCGCTGGCCTTGTCTGGGGGGCTGATTGCGCTGAGATTGAGCGGAGAGGGCGTTGATGTCTCCGCTGGAATGGGGGCGTTGACCCTGATTGGCATTGCGGTGAATAACGGGATTGTACTGGTGGACTTTGCCAATCGGCGCATGCAGGAGGGAGCCTCATCGTTAATAGCATGGGAGCAGGCCATCAGCGTCCGCCTGCGGCCAGTGCTACTCACCGCGATCACCACCATGGCATCGCTACTGCCCATCGCCATCGGATGGGGCGGTGCATCGGAGATCTTCCGACCCTTCGCCATCACCGTGATCGGCGGGCTGATTGCCGCCATGTTTGGGTCGCTGCTGATCTTGCCAATATTGTTAATCAATCGTAACTCATCAGCTCACTCCTAATTTTCCCGATAGCGGCGTTGAAAAATGCTCATTTACAGTAGTAAACTCCGTTTTTTCGCCTTGCCATCAAAAAAATCAGAAACAATCTCAGTAGTTACAATTCAGGAGGCTTCCAGCGCTAAATCCCGCGATCGGTCAGGGGTGATATGGGCAGTTCCTTGCCTGGAGAGCCTCTGCATATTCGACATAAAACATCCAGGACGAGAGCATCGTCATTGACAGTCAAAAATGTCGCCATAGGTTCGAGTTCGCATTTGTAGAAGGGTAGTAACGACTCAACTCACTTCTGATTTTCCCGATAGCTGTGTTGAAAAACGCGCACTTACAGTGGCAAACTCCGATCTTTCACCTTGTTATCAAAAAATCTAGAAGAAATCTGAGCAGTTACAGCCCTTTTCGGGCAGGGTGGCGGGTAGTTGCGAAGGGTGGAAAGTATGGAACAACAGTCGAATTTGATTGCCAGCGTGGCTGGTAATGCTGGGGATATACATGTTTTAATCATTGGTGCTGGGCGTGGATGCTTGGCGTTTCTGGATGTGTTTTCCCATTACCACTGGCTTCATGTGGACACGGTTGCCGATAAGGATCCCCAAGCATCAGCCTTTCCCGTGGCGACATCATCTGGCATTGATTGTACCACCGATGTGGATGGTGTGTTAGCGCATTTCAAAGGTGACATGATCATCGATCTGACAGGCGATACTAAATTCGGCTTGCGACTTGTCACCATGCCTGCGTTACAAAATGTGGAAATCATTGCTGGAAAATCTGCCAAGCTGATGTTTGACCTCGTGTATGAACAAATTCAAGATAAACATCATATGGAAATGCAAGGTGAACGGCTGGACTTACTGGGCACATTGCTGGACACCTCCATGGAACTGGGTACGGATGTATCGCTATCCAAGTTGGCATATCAGTCTCTGAATACCTTGCGTGGTCATATCTCTGCGGTCAAGGGCATGGCTATTTTGTTTGAAGAAACACATAAACCTGAAATCGTGGGTGCGGTTGGTATGCCACAACCATCGCTTACACCGCAATTATATCGCCAATTATCCGACCTGTCGTGTCACCATGAAATGCCGCGCCAGCACTTTCATCAACTTGTCACGACGATCTGTATTTCTGACATAGCCTTCAATGTGTGGCTTCCAGTATGGCATGAAAACATACTCATTGCCTGCCTGCTGTTTGAGACTCCCGTACCCATTACGCCCGTACATCAGACCATTCTCAACATGACAACCAAACACTTGAATATGGCGGCCAAAAACCTTTATCAACGAAAACATTTGGAAGACTTGGCTTTTCATGACGGACTGACGCATGCATTCAACCGCCGTTACCTCATGGAGAAATTGGATCAGGAAACCAGTCGCACACGCCGTCAGCCCCATGCTGCACTGGCATGTGCCTTTATTGATTTGGATTCCTTGAAACAAATCAACGATACCTATGGCCATCAGGCAGGAGATCAGGCACTGAAATATGTCGTGGACTGCATTCGTCACAGCGTGCGGGAATACGACCTGATCGCCCGCTATGGTGGCGATGAGTTTGTGGTATTGATGCCTCTGGACAACGAACAGGCCTCACATTCCGTGGAAAAGGTGGGTGAGCGTATTTTGCAATTGGTGCGATCAGGAGAGTTTTCCGAATATGTGGAGATGCGTACCAGTGTGTCCATTGGCATTGCGGTGCAATCATCCAGACATTTAAAAAACAGCAAGGCATTACTCGCTAGCGCAGATCAGGCTGTGTATTGTGCAAAAGCATCCGGCAAAGATCGTTTACATGTGACGATGAACATGTAACCTAGATTGTAACTACTCAGCTCACTCTCGGTTTTTCCGATAGCGGCGTTGAAAATACGCCGGAGTGGGGAAGCCAACCGCCATCGGATGGGGCGGTGCATCGGAGATCTTCCGACCCTTCGCCATCACCGTGATCAGCGGGCTGATTGCAGCCATGTTTGGGTCGCTGCTCATCTTGCCGAGTAACTGCTCAGATCGCTTCTGGTTGTTCTGATAGCAAGGCGAAAAAGCGGAGTTTACTACTGTAAATGGGTATTTTTCAACGCCGCTATCAGGAAAGTCAGGAGTGAGCTGAGTAGTTACCTTGCCGATATTGTTCATCAATCTTAACCACCAAATCACCCTTAAAAATGCTCTGTAACCAACTATATTCCTTGTAATTTCTCTGCTGACACGGCAGAATCACCATTTCCTCCTCGGCAGACAACACCATGACGGAAAGGAGCCCGTAATTGGATAGATTCACCAACCTCTACATCCTGCTCATCAGTCCACACGGGTTGATACGGGGGCATGATCTTGAGCTGGGGCGTGATGCGGACACGGGGGGGCAAACCAAATATGTGGTGGAATTTGCCCGTGCACTGGCCGATCGAGCCGAGGTCGGGCGGGTTGATCTGCTGACGAGAATGGTGATTGATCCGCAGATTAGCAGCGATTACGCCGAACCCGTCGAAATGCTGTCCGACAAGGTGCGCATCGTCCGTATCGAGTGTGGCGAGCTGGGCTATCTGCCAAAAGAACAGCTATGGGATAGCCTAGAAACCTTTTCAGACAATGCGCTGGCCTACATCCGTGCCCAGCCACACATGCCGAATATTATTCATAGCCACTATGCGGATGGCGGCCATATCGGCACCAACCTTTCCAGTCAGTTGGGCATACCGCTGGTGCACACGGGTCATTCGCTAGGTCGCAGCAAGCGCAAGCAGCTGCTGGCCAGCGGCACTAGCCGCCAAGCGATCGAAACCACCTACAACATGGCCCGTCGCATCGACGCCGAGGAGCGGACACTGGGTGTTGCTTCTAGGGTGGTGGTCAGTACCAATCAGGAGATTGAGGCGCAGTACGCCGTCTACGATTTTTATCGACCCGAACAGATGCGTGTGGTGCCGCCGGGCACCGATCTGGACAAGTTCTTCCCTCCGCTCGGGGATGAGGGAGCGAGCAAAATCGCAACCCAGTTGGCGCGTTTCCTTAGCGAGCCGAACAAGCCGATCATCCTCGCCCTCTCCCGACCCGACCCAAGAAAAAATATCACCACCCTAATCACCGCCTACGGCCAATCCCCTGAGATGCAACAGCTGGCGAACCTGGTTGTCATTGCCGGGAATCGTGACGAGATCTGCGATATGGATGAGGGAGCGCAAGAGGTGTTGACCGGCATTCTGCTGACCATCGACCAGTTTGACCTCTACGGCAAGGTGGCGTTTCCCAAACACCATACGGCCGGAGAGGTGTCACAGATCTACAGGCTAACGGCGCTATCAAAGGGGGTGTTTGTCAATCCGGCACTGACGGAACCTTTCGGGCTGACCCTGATCGAGGCTGCCGCCTGCGGGGTGCCGATTGTTGCCACCGAAGATGGTGGCCCCATCGATATCATCGGCAACTGTAAAAACGGCTTGCTGATTGACCCTTTGAATAGCGAGGAGATAGCTAGCGCGTTGATCGCACTGCTTAAAGATGCGCCGCGATGGTGCGAGCTTGCCAAAAATGGCATCACGGGTGTGCGGCGTCACTATTCGTGGCAAGCGCATGTCGAGAGCTATCTGGATGTCATACGCCCGCTGATCGAACAGGCCGAACCGATCCGGCGTATGACGCTAAGTCGCCGACCTGTACTCTACCGCGATGCGGCCATTATCACCGATCTCGATCAGAACCTGCTGGGCGACAGCGATTCGCTGGCTGAGTTTATCACCATGATGCAACGCCATCGCAAGCAGGTCAGTTTTGGCATCGCAACCGGTCGCACCCTGACGAGCGCATTGACAACACTGCGTAAATACAGAATCCCACGACCGGATATATTGATCGCTAGCCTGGGTACGGAGATCTACTACGCACCCAACTTGACCCGGGATTTCATATGGAGCCGGCACATCAATCGTCGTTGGCATCGCAGCGATCTGGTCGACCTCCTTAAACCACTGCCAGGATTGAAGATGCAGCCGAAACAGTGCCAGACACCATTGAAGCTCAGCTACTACATCGACCCTGCCGTTGCTCCCGATATTCAGGAGATTAATCGGCTTTTGTTGCAGAATGATCACTCCGTGAATGTGATTTTTTCGCATGGGCAGTTCCTCGATATTCTTCCCGACCGAGCATCCAAGGGGTATGCGCTCCGCTGGGTCGCCGAGCAACTCGACATCCCTCTGGAGAATATTCTTGTCGCCGGAGGTTCGGGCGCCGATGACGACATGATGCGGGGCGCCATGCGCGCGGTTGTGGTGGCCAATCGCCATGAGGAGGAGCTTTCGGAGCTAACCGATGGCGAGCAGATCTACTTTGCCGACCATGGCCATGCCGCCGGAATTATGGAGGCGGTTGCCCACTATGACTTCTTCAACACCCTCCAGGCGTCGCCGCCATGAACCTCCTGCTGTGCACCGATCTAGATCGCACGCTAATCCCCAACGGCGATCATCCGGAGTCTCCTAGTGCTAGGGAGCTGTTTTCACGCTTTGTGCGTAGTAGCAGCGTCCGCTTGGCCTATGTTTCAGGGCGCCATCGTGCCCTGATTTCGGAGGCAATCCGTGCGTACCACCTGCCAATGCCGGATTTCGCCATTGCCGATGTGGGCTCGACCATCTACCGGATTGACCATGGTGTCTGGCAACAATGGTCAGCGTGGGATGCGGCGATTGCCAGCGACTGGCAAGGATTATCCACACAGAACCTGCATGCGCTACTGTCGGAGATCACCCCGCTGCAACTGCAGGAACCGGAGAAGCAGAATACCCATAAGCTTAGCTACTACCTGCCGTTCGGGCACGACCATCAGACCGTGATTCGCGACATCGAAACGCGGCTCAAGGCCGAAAACATTCGCGCCAACCTGATCTGGAGTGTGGATGCGCCGCGCCATATCGGCCTGCTCGATATCCTGCCAGCCAGCGCCAATAAGCTGCACGCCATCAACTTTTTGATGCAGCATGAGGGGTATGACAACACCGATACCGTCTTTGCCGGTGACAGTGGCAATGATCTGGATGTACTGCAAAGCCCTATTCCATCGGTACTGGTCGCCAATGCGGACGATGCGGTGCGTGCCTCGATCCTCGCGGCCTCGCCGGAAAAGCTCTATCCGGCCCGTGGAGATTTTTTGGGTATGAACGGTTGCTATAGTGCGGGTATTCTTGAAGGCATCGCCCACTATTGGCCCGAATACGCCCCCCTGATCGCGGGGTTGCGGTGAGGAAACCCGCGAGCATGCGCCCACTAATTTTCGGTGAGGTGCTGTTTGATCACTTCCCCGATGGCACGGCGGTACTGGGAGGGGCGCCGTTCAATGTCGCCTGGCATCTGCACGCCTTTGGCCTCAAGCCGCTGATGATCTCGCGCATTGGCGATGATGAACTGGGGCGGAGGGTGGAAGCGGCGATGCAGGCATGGGGCATGGATTGCGCTGGGATGCAAAAGGACAGCCTTCACCCGACCGGCAGCGTGCAGGTAAGTTTCAACAATGGCGAGCCGACCTATGACATTGTGGACAAGGTGGCGTATGATTTTATCGATGCCGCGCAGATGCCACAGCTGGATGGTGACTGGCTGCTCTACCACGGCTCACTGGCGCTGCGCCATGCAGACCCGGCAGCCGCGCTCGGCAAACTAAAAACGAAACACGCGCGCACACGCTTTGTCGATATCAACCTACGGCCACCCTGGTGGCGGCAAAGTGAGGCCCGAGATATGATTGATGGTGCCGCCTGGGTGAAACTGAACGGAGCAGAGTTGACGGAGCTATATCCCGAAGCCAGTGGTTGCGAGCCACGGCTTGAGATGCTTGCAAAACAGGTCACAGAACAGATCGTGTTGACCGATGGTGCGCAGGGGGCAAGGGCGATCGCGACGGCAACCGCCAACCGTGTTTCCGTGGTGCCCGAATCGGCATCATCGGTAGTTGATACAGTGGGGGCGGGCGACTCCTTTTGCAGCGTGCTTGTTGCCGGGCGGCTACTGGGCTGGCCACTGAAGCTCTCCATGCAGCGGGCACAAGCGTTTGCCAGTGCAGTGGTTGGCATTCGTGGCGCCACATCTCAAAACAAGGACTTTTACCATCACTTTATCTGTGACTGGGAGATCAAGGATCACCAACATGTATGAACAAATTTCACACTCACTGCTCAATGATATTCTGACCAAACTGGATCCGGAGATTGTCCGGCAGCCCAAGATGCGCCATTTTTATACCCGTCTCGGGGCGAATTTCTATGCTATTCACTCGATGTTTCGCCGGCTCTATGGCGAGAGATCCGATTTTAACACACAGATGCAGCGATTGGTGGAGACCATGGCCAGCCAATACATTGCTCGCTCCGAGTATCTCAAGGAGTCGGATTTGCAGCGGGAGCGCGATCACAACTGGTTTTTAAGCCAACAATGGGTCGGCATGGCGCTCTATAGCGATGGCTTTGCCGATAATCTCCAAGGTCTGCAAGCCAAACTTCACTACCTGCAGGAGCTGGGCATCAACATGGTGCATGTGATGCCGGTGCTGGACTGCCCGCCCGGCAAGAGCGATGGCGGCTACGCGGTGCGCGATTTTCGCCGGATTGATAGCCGAATCGGCTCGCTGGAGGATATTGACGCGCTGGCAAAAGCCATGCACAAACGCGGCATGCTGCTGACGCTGGATGTGGTGCTCAACCACACCTCCGATGCACACCAATGGGCCGTGCGCGCCCGCAACGGCGAGTCAGCCTACCAAGACTATTACTATACCTTTCCAGACCGAGAGATACCGGACATGTTTGAAGAGACGATGGTGGAGATCTTCCCGCACACCTCACCGGGCAACTTCACATGGTGCGAGGAGATGGGATCATGGGTGATGACCTCATTTCATAGTTATCAGTGGGATCTGAACTACAGCAACCCCTCAGTATTGATCGAGATGCTGGATATCATTCTCTACTGGGCCAACCACGGCGCCGACATTCTGCGCCTCGATGCCGTCGCTTTCTTGTGGAAAAAAATTGGCGGCAACTGCCAGAACGAACGCGAGGCGCATCGAATCCTGCAACTGCTCAAGGGTTGCTGCCAGGTGACCGCGCCCGGCGTGCTCTTTATCGCGGAAGCCATTGTGGCACCGATCGAGATCACCAAGTATTTCGGCGAAGATGCCATCAATGCCAAGGAGTGTGAAATCGCCTACAATGCCACCTTCATGGCGCTATTGTGGGATGCCGTCGCGACCAAAAAGACCGAGCTTCTCAACCGGGGCATCAAGAGCCTGCCGGACAAGCTGGAGCGTGCGACCTGGCTCAACTACATCCGCTGCCACGATGATATCGGCCTGGGCTTTGATGATGCCGATATCCGTCTCGCCGGCTACGAACCCACCGCCCACCGCCGTTTTCTGGTCGACTACTATACTGGAAACTTCGAAAACTCACCGGCACGCGGCCAACCCTTCGGTCAAAATGAAAAAACTGGGGATGCGCGCATCTCCGGCACCTTAGCCTCGCTGGTTGGGCTGGAGAGCGCACTCGAAACTGGCGATCCACAGGCCATTGATACCGCAATCAACATCATCCTGCTGCTGCACAGCATGATTCTATCGTTTGGCGGTATCCCGCTGCTCTATTACGGCGATGCGATCGGCACCCTCAATGACTACAGCTATCAACTAGATGAAAGCAAATGCCGGGATAGCCGTTGGATTCATCGGCCCACGATTGATTGGGAAAAAGCGGAAGCAAGGCACCAACTAGGCAGTGTTGAACGCCGAATATTTGACGGCCTGAAAACACTGATTGCGGTTCGCAAGGAGATTCCCGCCTTTGCCGACTTTAACAGCCGCGAGCTGTTGGATATCGATAATCCACATCTACTGGCCTACGCCCATTTCGATCATGAGAATGCATCTTCAAGCGTTCTTGTGGTCGGAAATTTTGACACCGTACCGCACAGCATTGACTTGGAAATGTTGCAGAAAAAGGGGTTCTTTACCCTCGGTAGCATCCGAGACCTCTGTACGGGAGAGCGTCCGTCCATTTTCAACAATCAACTGGCCATCCCGGCGCACGGATTTTACTGGCTCAGCGAATCGCGGTCTGCTTGAGGCCAACCGAAGCCTTAAGCCCCCGCGAACGGATCTAGGATGCCCGCAGGAATTGGGTGATCACCGTGACAATCTCATCCTTTTTCATGCAGTCGCGTGGCAACACCAAATCCGCACACTGCTGGTAGAGCGGATCGCGCAGCTCCGCCAGTTCGCGCAAGCGCTGGAGCGCATCACCGCTGGCAATCAGTGGCCGGTTAGGGTCACCGCCAATACGGTCGGCGAGAAACTCAGGACTAGCCTTGAGCCAAATAACAGGGGGATGGGCGCGCAATAGTTCGCAATTATCCTCGCTGCCGACGACACCGCCACCGGTGGCAATCACCGCCCGCTTGGTGATTGCCTGCTGCAACGCCGCATGCTCCATGGCACGAAATGCCGCCTCACCCTGCCGAGCAAAGATCTCAGGAATGGTGCAGCCCGCCTGCGTCACAATGGCATCATCAAGATCGATCAGCGGCATCTTGAGCTTGCGTGCCAACCGTCTACCGATACTGCTTTTCCCCACCCCCATCAGACCAATGAGTACTGGCCTGTCGTAGCGATCGCAATCTCCTTTCTCTTTTTTGGCCATACGCCCTCCCACGGATAAAGCGGAGTAAACTGGTAACTACTCAGCTCACTCCCAGTTTTCCCGATAGCGGCGTTGAAAAATACCCATTTACAGTAGTAAACTTCGCTTTTTCGCCTTGCTATCAGAAAAACCGGAAGCGATCTGAGTAGTTACGCAAACTGAATTGTTTACTGAAGATGGATCTCCTTCCACCCCATCAGTTCGTAATCATTGCTCCCTGCGTCAGCAAGGGCACGAGCAAGCAGAATACGGGCATCACCTTTGGCATCCGCCAACAGCGCACGATAGACCCCCTTGTAAAAATGATCCGGCTCCACCCGAATGCGAAAACGAATCACGCGCGCAGAAGCAGGCGCTCCTAGGGCACGAAAGCTGCGGTGCTCCCCCGGCATGAGACGGCTATCGCGCTGCTCCTGCCAGCCACCATCGGCATACCCTACCTTGCGGCCAATCAGCCACGACCAGCCACGCACCACCATCCCCTTGCGATCCAGCGCCTCGGCCTCCACCGTCACTTGCGGCGTCACATAGGTGGGGAAGGCATGACCGATATGCTGTGAAGTCAGGGTCAGGGCTGCTCCACCCGGCTCTGCTACCAATGCGATCCCCAACCCAGATCGCACCATCTTCCGATCATGAATGCCACGAAACAGATGGCGGCGACCGGGCATGTGGCAGCCTTGACACGCTACCCCAAGTGCTGCAAAGCGACTTGCTCGCCACTCCGTCAGCGTATTTTCCAAGGGTTTACCATTGATGGCATAATCTTGTGGAAACTGATGGCACTTGGCGCAAAATTGGCTTTTGGTGTACTCCTTACGGGCGATAAAGCCTCCATGAACCCCGGTATTGATCTGCCCCAGCATGCGACTCCCCTTGGGTGGCGGACCAAAACGGTGCCAGCCGCGCACATGGCACACCGCACAACTCACACCACTGCGGTTGAGCGGATGCTTGTGCAACCGATTGGGTGAGTATTTTGGTGGAACGCTGGCATCCAGCAACGGCGCATGCGCCACCAGCCCCGTCAGCGCATCCCTGCGCTCGCGATTATTGGCCAGTTTTTGCTCATCCAGCGGGGCATGGCAAGCCAAGCAGTCGTTGGCATCGCCTGTCGCCATGTGGGCAAACTGGCCCACCATTCCCGGGGAGAAAGCACGGGCATGACGGCTCCCCTGCCATGCCCCGAACTGCGCCTGATGGCACTGCGCGCAGGCTTCCGGATGAAGATCTTGCGTCAGCTGCGACCATCCATGTGGCGGATCCCCTTTCGTGGCGGCGGGGTCACTCCAGTGCTGCGTCAACCAGCCATCACCACCTGCCGCCACCAACCACAGGCTGCCAACCGAGAGCAACAGCGGTACAAACAGGCGTTTCAAGTCACAATATCATCCTTAAAAACAGGAAGTTGGAACCAAAACTCACTACCTCCACCATCGCGTGGCGCATAGCCGATCGTCCCACCCATCATCGCAATCAACTGCTGGGCCATATAAAGCCCCACTCCGCCTCCGGAAATCGTCCCCGCCTCGGATCCTGGCCGCGAGAACATCACAAACAGCTCCGAGACCTTATCTGCCGCAATGCCACGGCCATTGTCCACCACCACCAATCGCGCAAAGGATTCATCCACCGTTTCCATCGCAATCCGCACCCAACCGCCATCACGGTTATAAAGAATCGCGTTCTCAACCAACTGCATCACCACCGACGACACACGAGACGCATCGCCGATCACCATTGGCCACTGCGCATGACCATCCTCCTCCACGGTGACCGTCACCCCATGTTCCTCGGCCAGTGTCGCCATCTTGTGCATCACCAGTTGGGCACTATCTTCCAAGATCATCGGATCCAGCGTGATGTGACAGGCTCCAGACTCAATCGCTGTGAGATCGAGCACCTCCTCCACCATATGCTCCAACGCTTGGCCTCCCTCAAAGATATGTTGCACACACTTCGCAGCAGCGTCATCCAACGGCTGCTCCTGCAACAATTGCGCAAAGCCCAATACTGCATTCAGTGGCGTCCGTAGCTCATGGCTCATTGCAGAGAGAAAACCCGTTTTGGCTCGGTTAGCGCGAACCAGCTCCTGTTCAACCTGCTTCTGCGTGGTGACATCGTGATGCACCAGTGCGATGGTACACACGCGCTCTTGATCATATTCAAGCGGATAGGCTACCGCCTCCACCCACAAGGCATCGCGTGTAGCGTGAAGGCTCGGGTTCTGTTTGGGGTCGTACTCGATCACTGGCAACCGTTCGATATGGCCGGCAAAGGCACGCTTGATCGCATCCATCAAACCACATGCTTCAAGCTGCGCATCCTCAAGCATATTATAATCCCGTAGCGACTCGAATGTCGTACCCCAAAGCTGTTCCCAAGCGGGATTCACCATCAATGTAGAACCCGAGGTGTCAATAATTTGCATACTCAGCGGCGAGTTCACAAACAGATTACGAAATCGCTGCTGGGAACTGGCTAATGCCTGCCCTCCCTGCTGCAACTCCTCCCGATAAACATGCAACAGATGATCAATATCCTGCCCATGTTCCAGCCTCTGAACTCTAGCTTTGAGTGCTTCAATGGTGGCTTTAGCCGCCTGCAAATGGCGATGGCATTGCGTATGATCGCTCATGCTTTGGGCGTACCCAACCGCAGCATGACCGCAGTCTGATTGACATGCAGCCCCGCAAACTGCTCGCCGAAGGTGTCAAAACCGACCACGAGGCACGATTTGGTAGCCAACAATTGTGCCAACTGACCACTCGCATCGATCAGATCCGACTCCACCGTCCGCAAAGCACAATTAAACAGCAGTAGCAATGCACCTTCGCCATGCCACCCTTCACACTCTTGCCGCAGGCACTCCACCATCGCATGCGGCTCCCCCAAGGCGAGAATCATCCCCGACTCCACTGCGGTATGGGCCTGTAACGAGCCATCCGAATTGGCATGCGCCAACGAACGCACAAAGTCATGATCTCCTAATTGGTAGATCAACGGATGGCGAGCAAACACTTCCGTGTCCAAGGCGGCGATCTCCAACCCCAATAGCTCAGCATAACGCTCCGCCGCCGGGTAACCATCTAAGGATACAATCCTACGAGCGGCGTCATCAACAGCTGTAATCACCGTCGATATCTCGGTGGCGACAAAGTGTTGGTGCTTACAGACATCAAAGGGAATGGCGCTATCTGCAAGCACAAATACGGCGGCATTGTGGTAGCTGTCACCGTTGGCAATGACGGGGGTGTCGGCAAAACGAAGACTATCGCCGGACGATCCTCCCACCATCTGCACCCCGCCCAAGGCATCGCGCATCGCCGCAATTACCGGCTCTTCACGCTGACACAACCCATCAAAAAACGATAAGAGAAAATGGCGCTGGGGATTGAGTTGGCCACGCAGCAGGCCAAGCGGTTGCAGCAGCCGAGCACTCACGGCCATCGCCTCCGCACTACCAAATGGAGTAAGCTGTTCAGCCACGGTGAGTGAAAAATGGATCTGGTCGCTCGCAATCGCCGTCAGCACCAACGACCCAGTGCAGTGGTGCGCATCAAACCATTCACCAGCGGTGGAGGCTCCCGCGACCAGGGCATCGGGGAAACGGGCGGCGATCCCGGCCGCAATCGCCGCCGAGTCGTAGCATGCCGCATGAAACACCAACACCAAATCCGGCGCCCAGCTATCCGGCCAAGAAGAGACCGCAGCACTCAGCGCTGCATCCGCCCCATTGGCGTGCGATTGTCCTGTCAAAATATGCAGCGTGCCACCTCCAACGAATACGAACGATTCCACAATTGTCATCCCAACCGACCATACCGTCAATCAGCGGCGACATAATAGCCCCTTCGTCATTGCTCGACCCATCCCCATCAACGCGGTAACTACTGAGCTCACTCCCGGTTTTCCCGATAGCGGCGTTGAAAAATGCTCATTTACAGGAGTAAACTCCGCTTTTTCGCCTTGCTATCAGAAAAACCGGAAGCGATCTGAGCAGTTACGGGATGTTTTCAATGGGTGCTGAGTAGTTACTCAACGCGCACGGAAACGAACCCGTTACCACCCTTTTCGGACAGGGTGTCAGCTTTGACGCGCGTTGCCTTTTGTTCCTCCTCAGTCATAGTTTCAACCTCACCGCCTGAATATCTGGCTCGGACGCTTGGCGGTGATGGCAAGTTGTGCAATGATCTTGGTGGAACTCTCGCCAGGGCATCACCAAGGGAGATGAGATGAAAAAACCCCAATGGTTCGGTTACCTAGCCATCGCCATCGCCGTTCCGGTGATATTTTATGCGATGATGCTGGCTGAAAGCGAACGCAGTAACTTCAAACAGTATGCGTCGGAACTGCGGCTGATGACCGCACTGCGTCAGGATAATATCCTGCTCAATCAGAAAATTCTGATGCATCAGTCGGGTCTGTCGACCGAGATGAACCCCATCGACCGCATCACCGTTCGCCTACGCAACGATCAACAGCAATTTAAACACCGTGAAGATCTGGAGGATGATTACGACAGCACGCCTAGCTATAAGATTCCTAGGCTGTTTGCGGGCATCGACCACAAGATTGATCTGATCAATGCTTACAAAACGGCATACAAGAAGATGGCGCGTTTCCAGCAGATGCTACCGCGAACCATTGCGACTGCGCGCCCGCATGTTGGCCTACGACAACAAAAAGTGCTGGATCGACTCCTTGATGAGGTGCTTCGCTACCGTTTTCATCCCACACAGCAAGATGCCGCCACCATTAGCAATATGCTCGCCTATCTCCAGCATGTTGAGGGTTTGAGTGACGCGCAGCAACAACAGCTGGCGCCCGTACTGCGTCTGGTATCATCCATGGTACAGGAGGCCAACACCATCAACCATCGGGTTATCGATATTTTGCAGACCCCCAGCAAGACGACAATGGATCGTGTCACCAACGATGAATTTGAGAAGCATCGCGCTGCGGTAGAGCGTAGCAATAGCCGACAATGGTGGCTGGTCGCGATGGGAATAATGATGCTGCTGTTGCTGGTGATCGGGCTGCGCCTCTATCGCAATAAACAACGGCAACAACAGGTGTTATTGAGCGAATTGGAGTATCAGAAGTACGCCATTGACCAACACACTATTGTGACAGTGACCGACAATCGCGGTCGCATTAGCTATGTCAACCAGCTTTTTTGTGAGGTCAGCCAGTACAACGAAGCCGAGCTGTTAGGGCAGGATCACCGCATACTGAACTCTAGCCACCACCCCAAGGCTTTTTTCACCGATATGTGGGTGACCATTGCCAGTGGCAAGGTGTGGCATGGGGAGATCTGCAACCGGCGTAAGGATGGTGAATGCTATTGGGTGGATAGCACCATTGTCCCTTTTGTGAACGATGCAGGGGGGATTGATCGCTATATTGCGATTCGCAGCGATATCACCAAGCGCAAGGCATCAGAAGCCTTGATGCAGGCCAGCGAAGCGCGGATTCGCCTGGTGATGGATACCGCGCTGGACGCCATTATCATGGTGGATGGCTGCGGCAAGGTGTCGTCATGGAATCCAGCGGCAGAGCGGTTGTTCGGCTGGTCATCGGCGGAGGTGGTGGATCAACACGGTCCAGAGCTGATTATTCCGGATGGCACGATGGATGGTGGCGCGGCACTGGGACGGCAGATTGAGGTCAAGGCGATCCATCGCGATGGGCATACGATTACGGTAGAGATGTCCATCGCCATGATCGCACACGATGCCAGTGGCTGTTTCAGCATTTTTATCCATGATGTCAGCGAACGCAAACAGGCGGAGGAGGCAACGCGCCTAGCCGCCCAAGAGGCGCAGGAGGCGGTGCGCGCCAAATCGATGTTCCTGAGCATGGTCAGCCATGAACTGCGGACACCACTCAATGGCATCATCGGCATGAGTGATCTGTTGATGGACACGCCGCTCTCTGAAGAGCAGAAGGAGTTTGCCCAAACCGTGCGTGCATCCTCTGAGGCGCTGTTGGCGATCATCAATGATATTCTCGATTTCTCCAAGATGGAGGCCGGCAAGATGGATGTCGAGCAGATCGATTTTTCGTTGCTATCGGTGGTCGAGGGTTCTGTGACGGTGGTTTCGCACAAGCTGGGACGCAAGCCGGTGGCGTTGCTGCCCTTTATTGATCCAGATATTCCCTCTGTGCTACAGGGCGATCCCGGCCGCTTGCGTCAGATCATCCTTAATCTGACCGATAATGCGGTGAAGTTTACCAGCGAAGGGCATGTGTTGGTGCGGGCGGATCTGGTGTCGCTGGAGGAGGGGCGCGCCACGGTGCGTTTCTCTATCTCTGACACCGGCATCGGCCTCTCCGAAGAGGCGCAGCAACGGCTGTTTCAGCCGTTTGTCCAGGCGGATGGCAGCACCACGCGCAGATTTGGCGGCACCGGCCTGGGGCTGGCCATTTGTCGGCGCTTGGTGGAGTTGATGGGCGGGGAGATCAGTCTCTCCAGCCGCGAAGGCGAGGGCTCCACCTTCAGCTTTGCGCTGCCGTTGCCGATTGGTGCCCCGCTGGATGCGGTGCCGATCCGTGAAACCTCGATGCGCAAAATGGCGGGCACTCGAGTGTTGATGGTCGATGACGATCCGTTGGCGCGGGATATCTTTGCCCGTTACCTCCGCGCCTGGAAGATGGAGGTCTCGCTGGCCGATAGCGCCGAATCCGGCCTGACCATGATGCAACAACAGTCACAGGAGGATGCACCGATCCAGTTACTGATCGCGGATCTTAAGATGCCGGATATGGATGGCATGGAGCTGGCGCGGCGGGTGAAAGCGGATGCCGCGATCGCCGATACGCCAATGCTGCTCTGCACCGCGTTTGATGTGCTGGGGCTCAAGACACGCGCGCTGGAGGCAGGTTTCACCGAGGTTCTGACCAAGCCGGTGCGTATGTCGCGGCTGTTTGATCACATCGCTTCCGCACTCCAGATTGCACGCAGTGACGCCTCGGAGATCCTGATTGATGATGGCGAGAAGGATGGATCAACCGAAATAATTCTCACCCCGATGGAGGCAGCCGCCGCAGGGCGATTGATTCTACTGGTAGAGGACAACCCAGTAAATCAACGAGTAGCACAGATGCATCTGCAAAAACTCGGCTATCTGGTGCATGTCGCAGGTGACGGTGAAGAGGCTGTGCGCGTAGTGGAACAGTGCCCCTATTCGCTGGTGCTGATGGATTGTCAGATGCCGGTGATGGATGGCTTTGAAGCCACGCATACCATTCGTCAGCATGAGCAAGCGTTGAAGCATGGCGGCCACTTGACCATTATTGCCATGACCGCCAACGCCATGAGTGGTGATCGTGAACGCTGCCTTGCAGCAGGCATGGACGACTACCTCAGCAAGCCGATTTCGCGCCAGCGGCTGGGCGAGGTGCTGAATCGCTGGCGGCAAGATGCCGATGCGCAGCCGGTGGTGCGGGATGCGCCACCGACGGAGAATGAGAAGGATGAGGAGCCCTCTGGGATGAAGGCGGCGCCACCTGCGCTGAGCCTTGACCACATGCGAGAGCTGATTGGCGATGATGACGAGATTATTGGCGAATTGTTGCAGCTGTTTGTCGATTCGATGCGCAAGTTGGTGCATGATAAGATGACTGCGGCACTGCACGATCGGAACAGCGTGGCCATGAAGGCCCACGGCCACGAGATGAAAGGTGCGGCAGCCAATATCGGCCTATTTCCGATTGCTGATATTGGGCAGCGGCTGGAGCAGTTGGCTGGGGAAGGGGCGTGGGATGCCATCGAGACCGAGGTGCAAACCGCGCGCCAGATGCTGCCCGAACTTGAAAATATGCTGGCGGCGCTGGAATAAATAGAGGAAACAACATGCAAATTATTATCATTGATGACAATCCGACCAATGTGCTACTACTCAAACGCATGGTGCAACAGATGGAAAAGGGTGAAGCACGCACCTTTCTCAACCCCGAGGAGGGGCTGGCTTGGTGTGAAGCGCACCCCGTAGATCTGGTGCTGGTGGATTACATGATGCCGGAGATGGATGGGATCACCTTTATTCAACGCTTTCGCGCCATTGCCGGTTGCGGTGAGGTGCCGATAATCATGGTGACCGCCGATGATGACAAACAGGTGCGCTACGACGCGTTAGCTAAGGGAGCAACGGATTTTCTTAACAAACCGGTAGATAAAACCGAGTTTATTGCCCGCATGGGCAACATGCTGGCACTGCGCAACCATCAGAAGCAGATGAAAAATCGCACCGACTGGCTGGCCAGTGAGGTGCGCAAGGCGACGGCGGAGCTGCGCAAACGGGAGCATGAGGCGATCTTCCTGCTCTCCAAGGCTGCGGAGTACCGTGACCCGGAGACCGCCTCCCACATCGTGCGTATGGCGCACTACTCGCAGCTAATCGCCCGCAATATGGGTATGGATAAAGCAGCGCAAGAGATGCTCCTTGAGGCGGCTCCGATGCACGATGTCGGCAAGCTGGGGACGCCGGATCGAATTCTGCTCAAGCCGGGAAAGCTCGATAATGATGAGTTTGCGATCATGAAGCGTCATGCCGAACAGGGAGCGGCGATCTTACGCCAGAGCGAGACCCGATTGATGCAGGTGGCCGCCGATATTGCCATCATGCACCATGAAAAGTTCGATGGTAGCGGCTATCCCAACGGCTTAGCTGGGGAGGATATTGCGATTTACGCCCGTATCGTAGCTGTGGCCGATGTGTTTGATGCCCTGACCAGCGAGCGTCCTTACAAGAAGGAGTGGCCAATCGAACAGGCGGTGTCGCTGCTGAACGAGGAGCGCGGACACCATTTTGACCCGACATGTGTTGATGCGCTGCTGGCCAGCATGGACGAGGTGTTGGCGATCAAAGCGCGCTTTCAGGATGAAGCGGTGACACTGGATCGTTAATGGTACGGCAAGTGCGGCGTAACCTTGGCATGATGGTGGGTTGCCATAACGGGGCAGGCGTTTGTTATGGGATTTACCCATCTAGTTAACAACCTATTCTGTAATTCTTCGACCCGTTCATTTTATCAATAAGAAAGCCTGATCCCGTCTTTACAGATTGGCCGCTTTCGCTGCATTCTATGACCAAGCGAGGCTGCCCCGGTGCCCTCTCTTGCACCACCACAATTTTATTTTACAGAACGAATGCTACACTACCTGCCTGCTCTTTTGCTTCAACCTTTAGATCATCGGTTATAGCTTTGCGAAGATGGAGGTGGTGTATGCGTTTTTTGAATCCTAAAACTGATTTTGCTTTTAAACGAATTTTTGGTTCGGCTGAAAGCAGTGATATATTGATCAGCTTCCTCAATGCTATTTTGGCATTGAAGTCA
>JAUZRF010000058.1 GCA_030950645.1 Mariprofundales bacterium | reverse complement strand
TGATGCTGGGTTCAGCCAGCGGCTTCGTGCATTCAGAAATCATGCCGGTTCATCGTACCTGCTTTGAATCGCTTGATCTGGCGCGACTGGAAAATTATCTGCGGGATATTCTGAAAGACCCGGAAGTTCCTGAAACACGGGAAGCTTGGATTTCTCGCTTGAAAGCGCTGGGATTGATGGTTGATGGCGTGACCAAAGAACCTGTCTGTACCATTGCTGACTGTAACTACTCAGTACCCTACCCAAAAGTGGTTGTAACGGCTCAGCTCACTTCTGATTTTCCTGATAGCAAGGCGAAAAAGCGGAGTTTACTACTGTAAATGAGCATTTTTCAACGCCGCTATCAGGAAAATCAGGAGTGAGCTGAGTAGTTACGCTGGGCTGGTGCTTTTTGGGATCAACCCCAGGCAGTTCCTTAAGCAATCTGGAGTTCGACTGATGTTCTTCGATGCCTTGGATAAAATTTACCAGGCACAAATGGACAAAGTGCTCGATGGCCCGCTTGTGGGGCGTTTCCAGATCGGAAAGAGAGGCAAGAGCTTAATCGATGCAGGTTTGATTGAGAAATCCTTGGAGATGATGGAGCCTTTTATCACGCTGGAGCCCAACGACATTGACGATAATTTCCGCAGGGAAAAGGCGTGGCTGTACCCCCTTGAAGCGATCCGAGAGTTGCTGATCAATGCCCTTGTCCATCGGGACTGGACGCGCTTTGTTGATGTGGAAATTACTGGCTACCTTGATCGCTTGGAGATAACCAGCCCTGGCGCTCTGCCCAACGCCATGACGGTTGAAAAAATGCTGGCTGGCCAGCGCTCCGCACGAAATCACATCCTTGTCGAAGTGCTTCGTGACTACGGTTATGTTGATGCACGGGGCATGGGTATACGAGCTAAGGTGATTCCAGCCCTCAAGGCCAAAGATATCCATTACGCCTTTGAAGCAACCGAAGACTATACAAAAATAATCGTCGGTAAGGCGTCAGGTAACACCATCATCGCCCCGCGAAAACAGGCTGTCAACGGCAAAGAGCATGCGCAAATGCGTCGGGAAAGCGTCGGGAAAGCGTCGGGAAAGATTCTGGATGCCTGCAGTAAAAGAAGTACGATCACGATTCCAGAGCTCGCTGCTCTGGCAGGTATAACGGAGCGTTCTGTTGAACGGAATATCCAGAAACTTCAGAAAAACGAATTACTCCGGCGCGTTGGGGGCAGAAAAGAGGGACATTGGGAGGTGTTGAAATGAGATGTTGTGAAGCAAAATCCTTTGGTAACTACTCAGCTCACTTCTGGTTTTCCCGATAGCGGCGTTGAAAAATACCCGTTTACAGTAGTAAACTCCGCTTTTTCGCCTTGCTATCAGAAAAACCAGAAGCAATCTGAGCAGTTACAGCCATTTTCTGGTAGGGTGCTGAGTAGTTACCAAAATCCTTTGGTAACTACTCAGCTCACTTCCGGTTTTCCCGATAGCGGCGTTGAAAAATGCTCATTTACAGTAGTAAACTCCGCCTTGGTTAACACGCTATCGATATTTTGTAGTAGGGTGGAGAGTTGGTTCGCCTCCTCGGCGCTGGCTGCGGTTTCAATGGTGGCGCCCAACGCCGAAAGCTGTGGTAGTCCGTAGCTGCTGCCGGTGCCTTTGATCGAGTGGCCGGCGATGCGGATGGTGTTGAAGTCGCCATCGGCCAGTGCCTGCTCCATGTCGCTCAGACGCTGCCGCTGGTTGGACAGATAGCCGGGTAGGAGTTCCAACACGCCCTCATCGAGTGCCTCGGGTTGCCACGCTGGTGTTGCTGCGTTGCGCTCAATCGCTTCGTGGCTCCCTTCGTGGCCCCCATGGCGGGTTGCCGCAGCTAGCGTCTGCAGCAGCAGCTGTTTGTTGATCGGTTTGAAAACAGCGCTATCAAACAGTGCCCTGTCATCGGGTGTTTGGGTGGTAATGGTGTGTGCCGTTAGCATAATGATTGGCGTGTGGTCGGCTCCGCGCTCAGCTTCCAATGCCCGAATGCGGCGCGTGGCAGTGATGCCATCCATGATCGGCATCTCCAGATCCATCAGGATGAGATCGAAGCTCCCGTCCATAAATGCCTGGATCGCCTCGTTACCATTGCGCGCAGTGTGGAAGCATTGGTGGTACTCCTCACCACCGAGGAAAAGCCTGAGCAACTCCAAATTATCCGTATTGTCATCGCAGGCCAGAATGCGTAGCGGCGGCAGTTCTATCGTCGATTGGCTCGCACGCGTCAGTTGGCGTTGATCGCTAATTGCAGGCAGTGTGATGGTGAAAAAGAAGTTGGATCCTTGTCCTAGCGTGCTCTCAACCTCTAGTTGCCCGTCCATCAATTGCACCAGTTTCTGACTGATGGAGAGCCCCAGCCCCGAGCCATCTACTCGTGAATTTCCCTGCTCCGACTGGGTGAAGGTGTTGAAGATGCGATGCAGCTGATTGGCGGCAATGCCTGGGCCGCTATCCTGCACGCTAAAGGTGATGCGCGCGGGATCATCCTGTTTGGTGGTGATCTGCAATTGCACCGCCCCCTCGCTGGTGAATTTAAGGGCATTACCGATCAGGTTGACCAACACCTGCTTCAAGCGCAATTTATCGCCATGTACCACCTCAGGAATGGATTGGGACAGGGTCGATAACAACTTTATTCCCTTGTCGTTGGCGGGGTGGTGCATCATATCCAGCACCTCACTGGCCAATTCGCGGGGTTCGAAGGCGGTAGTATTGAGGGTGAGTTTGCCTTCACCAAGACGGGAAAAGTCGAGGATGTTGTTGATCAGGTTGAGCAGGTGGTGACCGGTGCGGTTGAGGGAGTTGACGAAGACCCGTTGCTTGCTGTTGAGAGGAGTCTCTTCCAGCAGTTGCCCCATGCCGAGGACGGTGTTGAGCGGGGTGCGAATCTCATGGCTCATGGTATTGAGGAACGACACTTTGTCGTGGGCGGCACGCTCAGCCTTGTCTCGGGCGGCCTCCAGTTCGGTCATCATTGCCTTTTGCTGCGTGATATCCTCCTGCACTGAGACAAAATTGGTGATGGCATTGTTCTCTATAATCGGAGCGATGGCGGAGTGGTTCCAGATCAGGGAGCCATCCTTGTTCCGATTCTGGATCTCCCCCCGCCATACCTTGCCTTGTAGCAGTGTGGTCCACATCTGGTGGTAGGTTGCTTTTGTTGTCAGCCCCGATTGCAGTAGTCGGGGATTGCTACCTAACGCCTCTTGGGATGAATAGCCGCTGATGGTGGTGAAGGCATCATTGACATACTCGATGGTTCCATGGGCATTGGTAATGATGATAGCGGCCGGATTCTGTTCCACGGCCATTGACAGTTTACGAATGTGATTTTCATTGACCTTATGGGTGGTGATGTCGAGCAGGATGCCCACGAATTGGTTTTTGTCCTCAGGAAGATGGACGACATTGAGTGCCAGCAGGCAGGGGATAATGTCGCCAAAGCGGTGGATGCAGCGTACCTCTTTGGGCTCGTTGGCGGTGGTAGAAGTCGTGGGTTGTCGGTGGTGCTGGATATATTTGTGGATTTTTTGCTGGGAGGGTTGATCCAGCAATGATTGAATATTGTGGCCAATCAGTGCGTTGGTTTCATAGCCGAACAAGATGGTCATGGCGTTATTGCAATCTGTAATGGTTCCATCTTCATCCATGCTGAAGATGGCGCCAAAGGAGGATTCAAACAGTGCCTGCAGATTGGCCGAGTGCGTTTGCACCTGTTGATCCAGCCGATAGTTGATTTGTGCTAGCTCCTGTTCGCGCGCCAATATTTGGGCGATCATAATCTTGAATGCACGGGCGAGCTCACCCAGCTCGCCTTCGGCATTCAGTGGCAGCTCGCCATCAAGGTGACCTTGTGCCATGGCCTTGGCTGAACGGGTTAGTTGCCGCAGTGGTCGGGTCAAGCGCCGGGAGACCAAAATCGCAAGCAGGCCGCCGATCAGCAGCATCAACACGAAGTACAGCAGATTGCGCCGCAACAAGGTGCTCAGTGGTAACGATTGATCAGTAGTGGTTTCTAGTAGCAGCAGACGGCGTTGTGGCTGATCAGCATCAAGGGGGAGGGCGAACACCAGTACGAAGCGATTCGCTAGCAGGATGGGGATGCTTAGACCCTTCGTCGTTGCCTGCCGCCAGCGCTGGCCGATGCCGGGCAGCGCATCCTCAATGCGATAGTGACCACCGAGTTCAAAGGAGAACGCCCGTTGTGGCTGTGCGCCACCGGTCAGGATTTCGCCATCCGCATTGAGCAGGAAGTCGTTATCACTAACGCCTTCATCGCCCTTCCGCAGCATAGCAAGCAGCGACCGAGCATCTCTGTTGATCACGATAGCCGCCAAGGGCTGACCGTCATCATTCAGTATCAGCTTCACGGCACGAATCACCGGCAGATGCGGAACCTGAATGCGGCCATGCTCTCGGTTTAGCGTGATATTTGACAAATAAACGCGGTCAGTTGCCGTTTTTGTTCTGTCTTGCGCTGCCGCTTTGATCGCTTCTTGTAAATAATCTCGATGATTCTTGTGTTGTAACTTCGGCTTAGTGATTACTGTTATACCCTGTACATTCTGGTCGATTCGCACCAATTCCATGCCATCATTGCTTAAATCGATCAGTCTGACCGAGACGAAACCAGGATGATTCTTGGCTAGGGCAATGAAAATCTGCGTCAACTGCTGCTTCCAGATCTGTTCGCTGTTGTTATTTAGTGGGTTGATGCTGCCGTGGGCACGGGCATGCATGATGCCGTTGATCGGTGGCAATTCAGCCAGCATGCGGGCATTGGTTCGCAGCTCATGGAGTCGCATCTTAAGGTGATGCAGCTTATTCAGGGCGTCGTGTTGCTCAAGGTTGTGCGTGGCTTCGAGCATCGCTGTCTTTTCGTGTTGCCAGTTATTGATACCGAGGATGGTACTGGTAAGTACGATCAGTAGCAGTGAAAATATCTGTATGCTCTGACCCAGTCCCTGGCGATTCAGCCATTGCCGGATCATGGCGCTAGTTCGCATGGTGCCAAAGCGTTGCCTTTACGCGCCATTCGTGCGCCAGCTGTTCCGCTTTTTCGCCTTGCTATCAGAAAAACCAGAAGCAATCTGAGCAGTTACAGCCACTTTTGGGTAGGGTGCTGAGTAGTTACCCGTTGGCGCAACCGGTGAGGGCATCATAGCGCGTTAGCTTACTATTAAATGCGAGTTTTTCAACGCCGCTATCGGGAAAACCGAGAGTGCGCTGAATAGTTACCGCAAAACAAGCGCTGGAAAACACTGGATTTCCGCTTGCGCGGGTATGACTGGTTTCAGTCAAAAGTGCTTTTTTGCGAACGCATCAAGGTAGATTGCCAACCATTCGTTTTTTGATGACTATTCGGCTTATGGCTACTTCACCCCCTTCCCATCCCCTATGGCACAACTTTTTTCGTCAACAGGATGATTGGATATCCGAAACCGCAACGATGTGCCAAAACAACACCCTGTTTGATGGCCTTTCTCCGGCGGTCATTCGCTGGTTTGCCAGCCGTATGCATCCCCGCCACTACGATGCGGGCGAAATCATCTTTCATGCCGGTGATGAGGGTGCCGGTGCTATTTTGTTGCGCTCAGGAACGATCGAAATTCGTAACAATGGCATCCAGTTGGCAGTCATGACCGCTGGAGATCTGTTCGGAGAGGTTGCGTTAGTGAGTGGCAAGGAGCGCACCGCTGATGCGATCGCTACGGAACCATGTGAGCTGGTGTTTTTACTTTGTGCCGATCTTGACGGATGGATAGAGAGCCGACCCAAGCATGCCTGCACTTTACTGCAAAACCTTGGATCAATGTTGGCCGATCGTTTGTTGGAGTCCAATCGCGCAGTTACCAAGCAAGCAAACCATGGTTGAACGCCGCACATCCTATGATCGCCGTACCAGTTTACAGAAACATCCGGTCATTATCGCCTCTACAGTGTTTTTGGTGGGTGTCGTGTTTGTGTTGGCCATGCTCTGTTTGGCACAGCCTATTCTTTTTGCCCTTGCTGTTTCGCTGGCGTTGTTCACGGTGCTTTCTCCTGCGGTAGTCTATTTCCGGCAGCGTGGCTGGGCGACGGCCAAAGCGGCGGGATCGGTCATGGTATTGGCCAGTATTATCGTCAGCTTTGTTGGCGCACTACTCTATCCGACCACACTATCGCAAATTCATGATTTGTCGCAGCAAGTATCACATCTTGATCAACAACTCGAGAGTCTCCTGACCCACGCAAATATCTGGTTGTCTGGCCATGACCTGATGCATTTTGATCCGCATCAGACCACCGTAGATCTGATTACTCGATTTAATCAGCAAGCCACGGAAGTGACGACAAATATCCACACTTTTTTTGCCCATGTTGGCTCCTCTCTGGTGCTGATTCCTCTGATCACCTTCTTTCTATTGTGCGACTTTCATACTTTGCGCAATCAGGCGATGCAGCTTCTTCCGAATAGTCAATTTGAACTCGGTTGGTTGATCTATACTCGCGCCGCCCAACAGTTGCAGAACTATATCCGTGGTATTTCAATACAAGCGATCATTATCGCCTCTTTTTGCACCTTGGGTTTCTGGATAGTGGGTGTCGATTATGCGCCACTATTGGGCATTATGATTGGCCTCTTGAACACGATTCCTTTCTTTGGTATCTCCTTGGCCAAGATTCCACCCGTGCTGGTGGTGCTGTTATCAAAAGACCCTAGTGTGATGGAGATTGTCTTGGCGCTGAGCGTGGTGCTGGCAGCGCAGGCACTGGATAACGGCTATATTATTCCTCGTATCGTCGCCAAGGCGGCGAGCCTCCATCCATTGACGGTAATCATTAGTGTCATGCTGAGCGGGTATTATGCTGGATTTTTTGGACTTATGCTTAGCGTTCCGGTGGTGTTTTCACTCAAGGTAATCCATGTGGAGCTGGTTCGTGGCATCCGTCGCCAGGCAGAACATCGCCGACTAGAGGTGTAACGCTCGCCCGTGCAGCGCCCCATGGTTAGGGTTGCAAGCTATGAATAATCCACGCATTCCCCACCTTCATCAACAGCTTGAGCGCCGCATTCTTATTTTAGATGGCGCCATGGGCACCATGATTCAGTCGCACGGTCTTGCGGAGGCTGATTATCGCGGTGATCGTTTTTCTGATTGGCCAAGTGAACTTAAAGGCAATAATGATCTGCTGTCGCTGACCCAGCCCCAAATCATTCGCGATATCCACACTGCCTATCTTGCAGTCGGTGCGGATATTATTGAGACCAATACCTTTAATTCCAACAGTGCCTCGATGGCGGATTACGGTATGGAGGCGTTGGTTTATGAGCTCAATCTTGCCGGCGCCAAATTGGCACGCGAGGCAGCCGATGCCATCAGTAGCAAGGAGCAGCCCCGTTTTGTTGCTGGGGTGTTGGGGCCAACTAGCCGCACCTGCTCGATCTCACCAGATGTGAACGATCCTGGCTTTCGCAATGTCCATTTTGATGATCTGGTGGCCACCTACACTGAAGCAACCCGTGGGCTGGTTGATGGTGGTGCGGACATCATTTTAATCGAAACCGTTTTCGATACGCTTAACGCCAAAGCGGCGGTTTTTGCGGTCAAACAGTTTTTTGCTGCCTCGGGTAATCTCCTGCCGATCATGATATCCGGCACCATCACCGATGCCTCTGGCCGTACCCTCTCTGGTCAGACCACCACTGCATTTTATGATTCGTTAGCGCATGCCGAGCCGCTTTCGATTGGACTCAACTGTGCGCTGGGTGCTGGAGAGTTACGCCAGTACATCGAAGAGCTCTCTGGTATTGCCAGTTGCCGGATCAACGCCCACCCCAACGCAGGGCTACCCAATGCCTTTGGCGGCTATGATGAAACGCCCGAAGAGATGGCGGCTGAGATTGGCGAGTGGGCTAGATCCGGCTTCCTCAATATCATCGGTGGCTGTTGTGGCACCGGCCCTGACCACATTCGCGCCATGGCGGCAGCGGTAGCGGGGGTCGCCCCGCGCCAGATTCCCGATCTACCTGTGGAGACGCGGCTTGCGGGATTGGAGCCACTGCACATTCGCTCGGACTCCTTGTTCGTCAATGTTGGTGAGCGCGCCAATGTCACGGGCTCGGCGCACTTTAAACGCTTGATTCTCGCAGGTGACTACAGCACCGCGCTCGATATTTGCCGCAATCAGGTCGAGAACGGTGCGCAGGTGATTGATATCAATATGGATGAGGCGATGCTTGATGGGAAGTTGGCAATGACCACCTTCCTCAACCTGATCGCCAGCGAACCGGATATCAGCAAAGTACCTGTGATGATCGACTCCTCCAAGTGGGAGATTATTGAGGCGGGGCTGAAATGCATTCAGGGCAAGGGGATTGTGAATTCGATCAGCCTTAAGGAGGGTGAAGAGGCCTTTATTCATCACGCGATTTTGTGTCGCCAATATGGTGCTGCGGTGATTGTGATGGCCTTTGATGAGGATGGTCAGGCGGATACCTACCGGCGCAAGATCGATATCTGTGCGCGCAGTTACCGCATCCTCACCGAGCAGCTGAGTTTTCCGGCACAAGATATCATCTTTGATCCCAACATCTTCGCGATTGCCACCGGTATCGATATGCATAATAACTATGCGGTTGATTTTATTGAGGCCACGCAGTGGATTTGCCAGAATTTGCCACATGCGATGATCTCTGGTGGCGTCTCCAATGTATCATTCTCGTTTCGTGGCAATAACCCGATACGCGAGGCGATTCATGCGGTATTTCTTTACCACGCTATTCATGCCGGAATGGGGATGGGGATCGTCAATGCGGGGCAATTAGCGATCTATGACCAGCTAGCCGAAGCGCTGCGTGAACGGGCAGAGGATGTGGTGCTGAATCGGCGTGATGATGCCACCGAGCGTTTATTGGAGATCGCCGACAACTACCGTGGCGATGGTGTGCAGGCCAAAAAAGCTGATGATGAATGGCGTCAGCTGCCGGTTGCCAAGCGACTGGAACATGCGCTGGTCAAGGGGATTGATGCCTTTGTCGAGGCCGATACCGAGGAGGCGCGTCAGCAGTATGATCGTCCGATTGAGGTGATCGAAGGGCCACTGATGGATGGTATGAATGTGGTGGGAGACCTGTTTGGTGCTGGCAAGATGTTTTTGCCGCAGGTAGTGAAATCGGCACGGGTGATGAAGAAGTCGGTGGCGGTGCTGTTGCCCTACATTGAGGCGGCTAAGGCGGCGGGCGCGAGCAGTTCTAATGGCAAGATTCTGATGGCTACGGTCAAGGGTGATGTTCACGATATTGGCAAAAATATCGTGGGTGTGGTGCTGGCCTGCAACAATTTTGAGATCATTGATCTTGGTGTCATGGTACCCGCAGCAACGATTTTGGCTGAGGCGAAAAAGCACCAGGTGGATATTATCGGATTGTCTGGGCTGATTACGCCGAGCCTTGATGAGATGGCACATATCGCCAAAGAGATGCAGCGCCAGGGATTTACTGTCCCGATCATGTTGGGGGGGGCGACCACCTCCAAGGCGCATACTGCGGTGAAGATCGCACCGGAGTACCAACAGGCAGTTATTTGGGTGAAGGATGCCTCGCGTGCGGTGGGGGTGACGCAAAAGCTGATCTCAGCGGGGTCGCGCGATGATTTCGCCGCAGCTACCCGCACGGAATATGATCAGATTCGCGAACGCTATTTGGGACGCCAGCAGCAGATTTCCTGGTTGTCGCTGGAGGCGGCGCGCGCCAATCGGGTGCGGGTTGATTCCGCTACGGTGGCGTCCGCACCCAGGCATCCGGGCATTACGGTGCTGGAGCAACTCGATTTGGCTGAAATTCGTGACTATATTGATTGGACACCGTTTTTCTCTGCTTGGGAGATGAATGGCGCTTATCCCCGCATTCTTTCTGATCCGCATAAGGGCAAAGAGGCACAGAAGCTGTTTGATGATGGTCAGCAGTGGCTGGATCGGATCATTACTGAGCAGTGGTTGGAGCCGCGTGCGGTGGTAGGGGTATTCCCTGCTAAGCCTGATGGGCAGGACAGTGTGGCGCTGTTTGGCGATGCGCAGCGCACGCGTGAATTGGCCCGTTTTCACTTTCTACGCCAGCAGACCGACAAAAAGGATAGCCGCGCCAACCTCTGTCTGGCGGATTTCATTGCCGATGCGAACGATCATTTGGGTGGTTTTGCTGTGGCTATTTTTGGTGCTGAGGCGCATGCCAAGCGGCTGGAGGCGGAGAACGACGACTACCACGCCATCATGATCAAGGTGCTGGCTGACCGTCTGGCTGAAGCACTGGCCGAGATGGCGCACGCCAAGGTGCGGCGCGATTTGTGGGGTTATGCTGTGGACGAATCACTTGATTCTCATGGTATGATTCATGAGAAGTATCAGGGTATTCGGCCCGCAGCCGGCTATCCTTCCTGCCCAGAACACACCGAGAAAGGCACCCTGTGGCAGTTGCTGGAGGTGGAGCAACGCATCGGTATGGAGCTGACCGAAAGCTATGCCATGCTACCTGCATCTGCCGTCTCTGGGCTCTATTTTGCCAATCCCGAAGCCAAATACTTCACCGTTGGCAACATCAATCGTGATCAGGTTGCAGAGTATGCCCAACGCAAGGGGATGGCGCTTGATACCATCGAGCGCTGGCTGGCACCCAACTTGGGTTATTGATCGCGCGATGATTCAACAACGCAAAGATTTGGCCAAGGCGCGGCGGATGGTGATCAAGATCGGTAGCTCGTTGTTGGCCGATGCGAATAGCGGGGTGCAGCTAGCGCGGATGCGGTGCATCGCGGATTGTGTCGCTGATCTGCACCAGCACGGCAAACAGGTCTGCCTAGTCTCTTCGGGTTCGGTCGCACTGGGTCGGGTGCATCTTGGTTGGTCGGGCAGGGCGTTGACCGTGCATGAGAAACAGGCGGCGGCGGCAGTGGGGCAGCCACTGTTGATGCGTGCCTGGGGTGATGCTTTTGCCGTGCATGGTCTCACCGTAGCGCAGATGTTGCTCACCAAGGATGACCTTCGTCATCGTCGTCGTTACCTCAATGTGAGCAATACCAGCAGTACCCTGTTTGGCGAAGGGGTGGTGCCGATTGTGAATGAGAACGATACCGTGGCTGCCGATGAAATTAAGTTCGGTGACAACGATGCCTTGGCCGCTTTGGCCGCTCTGGTGATTGATGCCGATCTGTTGGTGTTGATGACCGATGTTGATGGGCTGCACGATGCCAATCCGCGCCATGATCCGCAGGCAAAACGCTTGGCTGAGGTGCGCGAATGGAGGCCGGGATTGCTCGATTTGGTGGATGGTCAAGGCGATGATTTTGCTACCGGAGGTATGGAGAGCAAGCTGAAAGCGGCACGGGTCGCACTGCGATCCGGGGTGGTGACGGCAATGATTTGTGGTGCTGATGGTGAGTCGCTGACTCGATTGCTGGCAGGGGGTGATGTTGGCACGCTGTTGTATTGTAGTGATGATCGGCAGTCGCATCGTCGCCATTGGATTGCCGAGGTGTTAGAGGCGGCGGGGACGGTGAATATTGATGCCGGTGCGGCGCGCGCACTGTCGCATCGTGGCGGCAGCCTGCTACCAGTTGGTGTGGTTTCGATCAAGGGTGTGTTCGACAAAGGTGATTGCGTGGAGGTGTATGCCGATGGCGTGTTGCTTGGACGAGGCTTGGTGAACTACACCAACGAAGAGGTGCGCCAACTGATTGGTGTCGGCAGCGAGCGCATTGAGGAGTTGTTAGGATATGTTGATTATACCTCGGTTATTCATCGAGATAATTTGGTACTATTGGGAGAGAGAAAGTGATGAGTAAAACAATGAATGCCATCATGCAGGATCTTGGCCAACAGGCAGTAGTGGCCTCACGCAGCATGCGCATGGCACCTACCGTGGCGAAAAATCGCTGGTTGACGCTCTCTGCGGAGCTGCTGCGCCATGGACGCGACCACATACTTCAGGCCAATGCGATGGATATGACGGCGGCGCGCGAACGGGGTATCGATGCGGCACTGCTTGATCGCTTGGAGCTGACCTCGGATCGCATTGAGACGATGGCGGATGGGCTCGATCAGATTGCGGCGCTGGCTGATCCAGTGGGTCGGATCGATGATCTGGTCTATCGCCCATCTGGCATTCAGGTCGGCAAGATGCGGGTGCCGTTGGGGGTGATCGGCATGATTTACGAATCGCGCCCCAATGTAACGGCGGATGCGGCTGCGCTCTGCCTCAAATCGGGCAATGGCTGCATCCTGCGCGGAGGTTCGGAGGCGATCCATTCCAACCGTGCCATTGCCGCGTGTTTGCGCCGAGCCTTGGTTGAGGTCGGGCTGCCGCAGAATGCGGTGCAGCTGGTTGATCAGACCGATCGCGCGCTGGTGGGTGAACTGATTCGCGCGAAGGGATTGGTCGATATTATTATTCCCCGTGGTGGCCGCTCATTGATCGAGCGTATTGCGGCAGAGGCAACGGTGCCGGTGATCAAGCATCTGGATGGGATCTGCCATGTCTATGTGGATGCGGCGGCGGATATAGATATGGCCTTGGCGATTGCAATGAATGCCAAAACCCATCGCTATGGGGTGTGCAATGCGATGGAGACGCTGTTGATTCATCGCGAGCTAGCGGTTGCGATGATTCCTCCTCTGGCGGCACAGCTGGCGGAGAAAGGGGTGGAGGTACGCGGCTGCGCGCAGTCGCGCACGATCTGTGCGAGCTGGCTTCCAGCCAATGACGCGGATTGGGCCACGGAGTACCTAGCGCCGATTCTGTCGGTGCGGGTGGTGGATGATCTGGATCAAGCAATTGATCATATTAGCTGTTTTGGCTCCGGCCATACCGAGAGCATCGTTACCGAGGATTACCGTGCAGGACAACGCTTTCTGCGTGAGGTCGATGCCGCCTCGGTGATGTGGAATGCCAGTACCCGCTTTGCCGATGGCTTTGAGTATGGTCTCGGTGCCGAGATTGGTATCTCCACTGACCGCCTGCATGTACGAGGCCCGGTGGGGCTGGAGGGGCTGACTACCCAGAAGTGGATTGTGCTCGGTCATGGTGAGGTGCGGGAGTAAGCCGAAGTGGTAACTACTCAGATTGCTTCCGGTTTTCCCGATAGCGGCGTTGAAAAATGCGCATTTACAGTAGTAAACTCCGCTTTTTCGCCTTGCTATCAGAAAAATAAGAAGCAATCTGAGCAGCTACATGATGTTTTCAATGGGTGCTGAGTAGTTACCCGAGATCGAAGAATATATTGCAGAAAAAGAGAAGTTTTCCTTTGAAACCACGCTTTTATGGCGCAGCTAATTGCGGCTGATTAATCGGCTGCAATTAGAAGGCTGGCGGGTGGAACTGGTCTACCTGGCGTTGCCCAGTGTGGAAATGTCCAAGCTGCGTGTGGCAGAACGGGTAGCTCATGGCGGGCACAATATTCCGCTTCGTGATATTGAAAGGCGGTTCCCGCGCAGTCTGAATAACCTGTTTGACCTGTTCAGTCACGCAGTGGATCATTGCATTTGCTTTATGAACGATGGTAACAAACCTGTTCTGTTATTTGAACAGTATGGAAAAAACCGAAAGGTCGTGCACGAAACACTGTACCAACAGCTATTAAAGGAGGCGAATGCATGAGCAGCTCAATAAAGACTGAACCGTCCAAAGAAAGTCAGGTGATGCTTGATACATTGAAAACGGCAGTGGGCAAGCCAATCCGGATCGGAGCCGATTCAATTGGTATAAACGGTAATGACTCCAAGGTAGAACGGTATTCGCTGATGGAGAAGTACAGGTTTGACGGAAAAGGATAGCCCCCTCAGGGAAGAATTACTGCGGTTGCGCGAAGAAAACAACCGGCTTAAATCACTGTTGAATCAACATGGCATCGTTTGGGAGAAAAAAATGAAGCCCTGATCCCGGACATGTCGGCCAGGTGCCTGCCAACGACCTCTCGCTATCATTCAAAGATAAAATAGCGCTGTTCAGGCGGCTATTTCGGGGGCGTGATGATGTTTACCTGCAACAACGCTGGGAGTCGCCAGGGGAAAGGACCCCTGCCTGTGCTGTGGCAACGAGTGGAAGCCGGGCGTGTGCCATAAACCACGCGTGAAATGCGGAGAGTGCAGCAAGCGAATGCTGCATTACCAATTCATGCCACTACTGAAGCAGTATCCATGTAGTTTATTAAACTGTAATTTTCTGATTCATAAACCAATTCACCTGAATAAATAACAACCCCCTTGGCGGTGTTTTTGCTGAGCTCTTTAAAAAATGTTATGCCCTTAATGAAATCTCGATGAAATGTCATGGATGATTTAATTTCAATCGGGATCAATTCTCGGCCTTTTTTATAGATTAAATCCAGCTCATTGCCTTTACTGGTACGATAATAATATAAATGATGTGCCTCCCCTTGGTTGTATCTTGCTTTTAACGCTTCTGTA
>JAUZRF010000057.1 GCA_030950645.1 Mariprofundales bacterium | reverse complement strand
GTCAAAAAATGCTGCACAGGAAATAAAGCAGCACCAAGCTGTCGCGGAGGCGACTTTCAAGAAAGATGCCCGGATCAACATCCGCCTGTCCTCTCGGGATCTTCGCTCATTGCAGACGCGAGCTTTAAGGGAAGGAATGCCATATCAAACATTGGTGGCTAGTGTTTTGCATAAATTTGTTGATGGTCAGTTGGTTGATAAAACAGCTAACAAATAGTTCCACCCGACCAAAAAACGCTACACGGTTTTCGGCGGGTGACCGTGGTGGTGAGGTAGGGGTCAGGGCTTGTTTCGCGGATTTTCATCTTCCGTTTTTATCAATCGACTCACTGTAGAGTGGTGTAATCCGGCAAAAGTGGCAATCTCCTGCATGGTGTATCCATGTTCTTGATAGGCTTCTCGCATCCAGTCGCTTCGGGTTCTTTCCCCGCAGCTAATATCCGAAAGGGGTAAATGTCGCAATAAGGCTTTGTGAGAATGAAGGGGACAGAAGGGGACAGAAGGGGACAGTATACTAATTTCTTTTTTTATTTTCTCGGGGCATCTGTGGTAGGAGCGATTCCACGCATTTTCAATAGATAAGCATTGCCTCGTTAAAGCGAAGAGGGAGGCAAAAGAAGAGGAAATAAGTATACTGTCCCCTTTTTTCCTAAATATTAAAAAAGGGGTGGATCAGTTTTTTGAGCAAAGGCGGGTCAATTCTGGTGAGCGCCCAAGCGCTGAGTTGTTACGCGCTGACTATCAATTGTTTCCTGATATGATTTGACGCATCATTCGCACATGGTAACTACTGAGCTCACTCCCGGTTTTCCCGATAGCGGCGTTGAAAAATGCTTATTTACAGTAGTAAACGCCGCTTTTTCACCTTGCTATCAGAAAAACCGGAAGCGATCTGAGCAGTTATGTGATGTTTTCAATGGGTGCTGAGTAGTTACGTTTTGGAGATGGGTGATGACGAGAATTTTAATTCATTACGGTGAGATTTCGCTCAAAGGTAAAAACCGACGCTGGTTTGAAAATAAATTGGCGGCCAGCCTTAAACGCTTATGTGGCGCGAAGATGGTGGAACAACAGTATGGCCGCATGCTGTTGCAGGTCGAGCGGGCGGACGAGGCGCTGCTTGAGCATTTGGCACTGATTCCTGGGGTTCGCAACTTTGCGCGGATGGAGTCAAGCGCGGCGGAGTTGTCCGCAATGCAGCAGTGTGCTGCAGACGCCGTGCTGGAACGGTTTGGTAGCGGTATCGCTGGCACCGCTTTTAGAGTCTCCTGTCGGCGTTCGGATAAACGGTTTCCGATGACTTCACCGCAGGTAAACTTGGAAGTTGGCGGTTATCTCAAGCATGAACTTAACCTTGTTGTGAATCTTGATCATCCTGAAATTGTAGTGCATATCGAGATTGATCATCAACGGGCATATATCATGGTGGATAAGCGCAATGGTATTGGCGGACTCCCAATGGGAAGCTCTGGTATTGGAGCCGTATTGTTCTCCGGTGGTATTGATTCGCCGGTGGCCGCATATCAGATGATGAAGCGCGGCATGCGGGTATTGCTGGTGCACTGCTACAACAGCACTATCAACCGTGATTTGGATAAGATTCGTCGATTAGCTCGCCAATTAGCTAGGTATGCCGGTACATTGGATCTGTTTTTGGTTGATATGGAGGAGTACCAACGCCACGCTATCGCCCATGTGCCTGCGGAGTACCGTATGATTCTCTATAAACGCCAGATGATTCGTGCGGCCAATCAGGTTGCGTCGGAGCATCGTGCACAGGCGTTGGTGACGGGGGATTCCCTAGGGCAGGTGGCGAGTCAGACGCTGGAGAATATTCAGGCGATCTACTCTGCGGCTGAGGTGCCGCTGCTCTCTCCGTTAATCGCGTACGATAAGGAGGAGATCATTGCGCTTGCACGCCGTATCGGCACTTACGAGATTTCGATTGAGGAGTACTGTGATATCTGCTCCTACCTAATTGCCAAGCACCCTGAGACTCGCGCAAAACCGGATCGGGTGCGGGCGTATGAGGCGCGGTTGCCAATGGAGACCATTGATTGTCCGGTGATGCATGAGCGTGTTGTGTTTGATAGGGAGGGACGGGCATGAAATATATTGGCGCGCATGTCAGTGCCAGCGGCGGGGTGGAGAACGCGCCGCTCAATGCGGATCAAATTGGTGCAGATGCCTTTGCACTATTCACGAAAAATCAGCGTCGGTGGGCATCGAATCCGCTCTCTTCAGCTTCGATTGATGCCTTTCGTGCCAATCTAGCAGCCGTGAATATCCAGCCGCAACATGTGCTGCCGCACGATAGCTATCTGATCAATCTTGGTCATCCTGACTCTGAAGCAAGGCAGAAGTCGCGCGATGCATTTCTTGATGAGTTGCAGCGTTGTCAGCAATTGGGACTAACGCTGCTCAACTTTCATCCCGGAAGCCACCTGCGTAAAATTGATGAGGATGTGTGCCTAAGCCTGATCGCCGAGTCCATTAACTGGGCGCTAGAGCGCACACAAGGGGTGACGGCGGTCATTGAAAATACTGCGGGTCAGGGCAGTAATATGGGGTACCGTTTTGAGCACTTGGCCGCGATAATCGATCAAGTTGAGGATAAATCACGCATCGGAGTTTGCATTGATACCTGCCATACCTTTGCCTCGGGTTATGATCTGCGAACGATAGCGGACTGCGAAGCCACCTTTGCTGCGTTTGATGGTATTGTGGGATTTTCTTACCTACGAGGCATGCATCTCAATGGTAGCAAGGCTGCTTTTGCTAGTCGGGTAGATCGTCACCATTCGTTGGAGGATGGGCTGTTGGGAATGGATCTGTTTCGCTTTATCATGAACGATGATCGCTTTGATAATATTCCTATGGTGCTGGAGACCATCAACTCCGATATTTGGCCGTTGGAGATTGCGCTATTGCGTGAGCTTGCTACCACTCCCTGAGGGTAACTACTCAGCTCTCAGCTCACTCCCGGCTTTCCTGATAGCGGCGTTGAAAAATGCGCATTTACAGTAGTAAACTCCGCTTTTTCGCCTTGCTATCAGGAAAACCGGAAGCAATCTGAGCAGTTACAATCATTTTTGGGTAGGGTGCTGAGTAGTTACCCCTGAGGATAGCTTAATGAGCAGGTCGAGGATATCTCGATCCTGAGGCAATATCGTTAAGGCTTGCTTGAGATCGACTATTGCTCGCGCATGCTGATGCAACCCAATCTCCATGAGTGCCCGGTAGTAGAGAAAGGCGTTTGATGGCTTACTCCAAAGCTTTCTTGCGCGTGTAAACCATGGGGCAGCCTGATGAAAGCGTTTCATTTTGACCAGTACCCGCGCCACGCGATAGGCGTTAGCTCCACTTTGTGGGGACTGTTTTAGCTCCTGCTGGTAGTGGTCGAGTGCCTGCGGCAGTTTTCCCATCGCCTCCAGGCTGGCGGCAAGGTTGAATTGGCTATTGGGATAGTGGCTATCAAGCGCCAATGCTTGGCGAAATGCCTCGGCGGCCGGTGCATACTGCTTCGCTTGTAGCAACTTTCGGCCATAGCGATGCCAATGGTTGGCCGATGGCTCTAGTTCGGCGTGCATCTGCACTTTGGTCAGCTTGCCCGCACGCCACGATGCCTTTGCACCCTGCTCTTCCTTTAATATTACATCGCGGATGCGGCGATAGATGCTAGAATTATGTAGCATTTTCCTCGCATGGAGAATTGCCGGCCCAGGTTGCCAATCCTTCGGGTTTAGCGCGGCTTGGCGCATGGCATGGTTGGTGATGGCTGCGAATAGGTGGCTGCGGAACTTGGGCAAGCCACTGTGCCGGCCACTGCTCATGGAAAACTCTAACGCAGGATAATCGAGGGTGTTGCGGCGCACGGACTTGTCTCCAATCAGCGAATACGCATTTGTGGTCAGCAATTGGTAGCGCAACCAAGCGGCGTTGATGCCATGTTTGCGCCATAGGTCGTCGCGAATCAAAGGGTTGTCTGCTGCTAGCATTGGATGGAAGGCTTGAATCGGTTGGTCGGAGGCGAGCAGCAAAAAATAGGCCGATTTTACATAGAGTAGCGCGCAATACTTGAATGATGATTGCAGGGTTTTCAATATGATGTCTGTTCCTTGATCGCCAATGCGAGAGTCGACCCAGGTTACATAGAGGCCATTCTGGTTCAGGTTCTTTTTGATATCCCGAAAAAAATTACTGGTGTAGAGCTTGGATGAACTGAAATAGAGTGGTGTGGTAACGGTATTGAGAATCATATCGTAGCGCGGTGCGGGTTGGTTTCGTAGAAAGTGAATGGCATCATCGACATGGATGGTGACCCGAGAATTATGCTCGATATCGTAGTTCCAGCGTCGCATGCGAAACAGGTTGTCGCGCACCACTGGGTTGATCTCCACTACCTCGGTTTGTTTGAAAAGTTGACCAACTGCAGAAGCGGTGGCGCCGCTACCCAGTCCCAGCACCAATGCGCGATTCAGCTTGGGCGCAAACAGCGAGGAGGCTGCTCCCACCACTTTTTCCGATGGATTGTTGAGCGGGATGGAGATGTAGCCATTGATGAAAAAGAAGGGGTCGTCATCCATCCAGCTGATGGAGAAGACATCCTGAAAGCCACGATAGGCATCGGCGAAATCGAAAGTGGAAAGATTCTCTTTGAGATCGTCTCGATTCTCAAAGCTGGTGTAGCCAATAAATAGCAGGTTTTCGTTCCATTGCGTGGTGAGCAGGTAGAGCGAGCAGGTCATCACCATGGCTGCGACCACTGCGCCACGCCACCACTGCCGCCAAGCCAGCATCAGTGCCAGTGCCGTAATCGCCGTGATCACTAGCAGTTGGCTGCCGTAGGATAGTTCGCGGTGTAGCACCAGCGCCATGAGTAAAAAACCGCCCGCATTGGCGAGTGCGCTGACAAACAGCAATTGCCCAGAGTCGCGCGCCAAGGCATCGTCGCGTTGCAGTAGTGCGGGAATGGTGGCGCCGAAGGCGGTGGCGGGAATGAGCAACAACCCAGTTAAAGTGAATGTTTTGAGCATGGCGTTGGCGAGTGGGTGATCAATCGTTAGGTGCTGAAGGTAGGCATAGGCCGTCATTAATGGCTCTAGTGTTACCAAAGTGAGCACCAGCCCTACGCTGGCCAAGACCAATACGGTGGCCAGCGCACAGTGCCAACGACGCACCAGCAGCGCGCCGAGTACCAGTCCGGTCAATATCAAGGCGAGTACGATGGCGAAGGATTCGCGGAACGGCCCGAGTACCATTTCGGCGATTTTGATCGCCCACAGTTGGAATGCGGCCGAGGCAATGGAGGCTAGCACCAGCGCCAGCCAGTGGTACCATGGTAGTGCCAGCCATGGTTGCGCATGCGGTGGTGAGGCTGCCACAGGTTGGCGAAAGCCGACAAATAGCGCGACGGCTACGATCAAATTGATGGCGGCAAAGGCGTAGATGGTATGGGCGACACCAAATTGGCGCAGCAGGAAAAATTCGATGAGCAGTGCGGTGGCAGCAGCCCCGAGGTTGTAGGTGGCGTAAACGGTGGGGAATGCGCGCGTGCCGAGACCCTCGCGATGGAGCAGTTGGGCAAAGATCGGCAGCGAGCAGCCGACTAAAAGTGAGGGCGGTAGCAGAAACAGGCTACAAAAGAGTAGTGATCCCACCATGCCGCCACTCGGCCAGGCGTGGTAAAGTAGGTGCTCGATTCTGCCACTGCCTGCGGTCAGTAATAGTGCAATCAGTCCGATAGATCCCTCAATGAGCCACAACCAGCGCACTAGTCGCCACGCCACCCGCGCGCCGATACCGATGCCAAGCAGGAAGGTGATTAGAATGGCCGCAGAGACGATAAATTGGTCGCCAATCATGTTGCCAAACAGTCGGCCGTAGAGGATCTCGTAGGAGATGCCTGCTAGGCCGGAGAGCAGCATGAGCAGCAATAGGATGGTGGGGCGGAGTCGCATGGTCTATTGAATCTCCTATGATATTGTGCGCAATGTGAAATTAGAGATCATGGCCGTTGTGTTGATGTGAGAAGCTTTAGGGGTCAGGTCTTGTTTCGCGGATTCCCCGCACCAGTTGCAAACGGGGTTAGGCTTTTGTTAAGAGGGGTGACTAGGGTCAAGTATTGGTGTGTCAAGAACGGATGGTGAAAACCATTCAGGGTAATAACCCATAACAAAATCCTGACCCGTTACCGAAGTTTCACCGTTTTTGCGTAAGCAGCGTATAAGAGAAATGAATTAAAATGGTGTATGCTCCATAGTGAGCAAACGCCATGTTAAATGCCTCTTTTGTTAACAATGCTCACTTTCCGGCTTTTCAAAACGGTGAAACTTCACCTACTCTTGAATCACGCCGCGATCAAGGTAGCGCCTCAGATAGAGCAATACCTCGAGAATAATCGAAACGGTTTTTTGCGAGATCCTTTTTTATAGGGTGAACTTTGCGGTCTAGGTTGTCACGCCATCCTGCTTTAAATAGATGGTGCGAGATGGGAAGGCAAAGTTGATGGTCAGCGACTCCAGTAGGTGCATGATCTGTAGATTGACCTCTTGTCGCACCTGCAGGTACTCCTCCCATACAGTGGATGCACTGAAATAGTAGAGGAATATGGAGAGTGATGACGCTTCGAATTGGTCGAATTTCACCAGTGAATACCCTTGATCAACGCCTGGATGGGTGCGCAGTATCTGTTCGATGCCTGCGATGGCTTGTTCTATCTGGGTAGTAGAAGTGTCGTAGGTGAGGCCAATGCGCATCTTGATGCGGCGTTTGGGTCGGGCATTGATGTTGTCAATCACCATGTTGGCGAGCAGGGAGTTGGGAACATTCACCAGCGTCTTGCCAAAGGTGCGAATTTGGGTGGAGCGAAAACCTACATCCTCGACAACACCCTCAAACTCTTTGGTCTTTATCCAGTCACCGACAGTGAAGGGTCGATCGACGAGGATCATAATGGAACCAAACACATTGGCTACCGTGTCTTTGGCCGCCATCGCTACCGCAATGCCTCCGATACCCAATGAGGTGATCAGACCCGAGACTGAATAGCCCATGTTTTGTGCTACCATCAGGACGCTGGTGACGATTAGCAGCAGGCGTAGGGTTTTGGCAACAAAGGGGATGAGCTGCCCATCAAGCGGGGAGTCACGCTCCTCTGCCCAGTGTTGCAGATAGCTCGCCATGCCGCCGATCATGCGCCAGATAAACCAGCCTCCAATGATGACCGTGAGTGCCCGGCCAAGCTGGAATAGTGGCTCAATTAGCGGGAATTCCGAGGCGCTGGGTGCGAGCAAGTGCAGGGTCACCATCAATCCAACCACCAAGATAAGCATGTTGACGGGTTTTTCTGCTGCTTCAAGCAGCAGGTTGTCAATCTGTGTTTTGGTGCGGTTGGCTACCGTTTGTGCCATACGGTGGAAGATTGATACTAGGTAGCGTTGTGCGACCACAGTGATAAATAGTGAGATGACGGCAGCCAGCCAATGGGCGATCGGGATGGAAAGCAGGGTGTGGTCCATCCATTTTGTCCAATCGGTGATCATGATGCGGGTGCCTCTTGGGGTGGGAAGTTGGGGTTAGGCATCGTAAATTAATAAATCGTTGGTTTACGCGCTGGATTTTTGTTTGGTTTCAAGGCGAAAAAGCGGCATATAGCACTGCTATATAAGGATTTTTACAACGAAGAAAGCAAGCGAAAAGACAAGTGTAAGCCGATGAGTTATTTATTTACGGTGCCTAAGAGTCTGTCTTAGCGGGATCGTAACAAACAAGTCAAGTAACGATGTCGCAGTAGCGCAATCACGGCCACAGCACACAAAATAGCGCGCACTTTCTGCAGTACCTTCACCTCTGGGATGCCCGCTTTGGCGTGAAAACCAACCCGAATGGTCTGACTATGACATGGAGCTATGGCGGTTTGGTCGCAAGATCGGTGAGGCCCGGGCTGATGGGGTAGTTACAAGTACCTCAGTTGTATCATGGAACCAATTGCAGATTATGCTGGACTGCACCACTCAACATGTGACAATTACATCAAAGTGAGGCAACGCGTATTCACCTGTCTGGCACGATAACTGATTGCTGCTGCTATTGATTGACGAGCAGATTGAAAAATTATTCCTATTGTTTTTTCGTGATAGTGTTTACCCTGATCCCCTGAAGAGGTGGAATTTTGTTTGAACATTCTCAAATCAACCAAGTTTATGATTCATGAGCTTTCATGAATTAAACGCGCGCTTCCGTCGCCTGCACAAGGAACATGTTTCATGGCGATTATTGCATGCGAAGAATGCACCGTTAATTC
>JAUZRF010000056.1 GCA_030950645.1 Mariprofundales bacterium | reverse complement strand
TCAATGTCGCAACCTTTGAGCAGGCCGCGCAATGCTTTGGCTGATTTCACAGGCACAAGCTGAATGTGCTCACCATAAGGCATCGCCATCATTTTTTGACCCGGCTGAATATTCAGTTGTTCGCGCACCTTTTTTGGAATGACAACTTGAAACTTGGGTGACACTGTGACTGCTTGCATGACGATTTCTCCATCGATCCGATGATTGGCATACGATAACCTTGTTTTTCCATGCTGTCTAATAACACCACCTGAATTCGTATCATAAGCGCAATCGTCGTAACTACTCAGCACCCATTGAAAACATCCCGTAACTGCTCAGATCGCTTCTGGTTTTTCTGATAGCAAGGCGAAAAATCTTAAGTTTACTACTGTAAATGCGCATTTTTCAACGCCGCTATTAGGAAAATAAGGCGTGAGCTGAGTAGTTACCAGCCAATCTAAACTTGACAACAGCATAAACAAATCACGACTATTATTAGATCATGCAATCTTGGTTGCCCCATAGCCCCACTGTTTTTAAGATCGTATGACAAAAAAGTCAGTTTTTCATTGGAGTTTAAGAAGCATGAATGTAACCGCTAGAATAGCATCTTGGTCGCTCAAACACCGTCTTTCATCATTCTGGTTCCTCTTTCTACTTGGTATGCTAGCCGCCGGCGCCACCCACGAGACAGGCAACTACCTTATCGCCCATGATGCTACCCAGCTCAAACAGCTCAATGGGGCAATGGGGCAGGTTGCTGGCCTCCGCGCCTCTATTTTTGCTGAACACGCCCGCCATCTAATGTATCTCTATACCGGAGACAGCACCGCATTCGACAACGCAAACTCCTTCGCCGAGGCCACCACCCTCACGCTGGATGATCTCATAGAACAGCTCTCGAAAGCCAGTCTGAAACAACAGCTCGGCGACCTCAAAGAACAGGTTACCACCTACCACACCATCGCAGAATTTGCGCGCAACCAGTTTGAACAGTTCGGCCCTGGCTCCGATGAGCTCATGGATGCCATTGTCAATCTGGATGAGGCTCTGCAAGTCACACTCAGTGCGCAGACGGTGATTGACGAGCACCTTTCCACGATCATTGATCAGGCGCGTAAGGATGCCGCAGCCAGCCGCAGCCATGCCAGCCTCCTATTTTGGGGCATTATCCTGCTCATGCTACTACTGGTATTACCACTAATGTTGCGCCTGGTCATCCAATCCATTGTCACCCCACTGCAAAGCATGGTCGAAGCCACCCGCCGCATCGCCAACGGGGATCTCAACTTCACGCTCGGTCATCAAGAACAGGGCGCGCCCATCGGCGAGCTGGCACATGCCATCGACAAAGCGCGCGAAGATGCACGCGAGATGCACATGGTGCAGCAGATGGCCGCCCAATTTCGACTCGGGTTAATGATGGCGGATGCCAAAAGTCTGAACATCACCTACATCAATCCTGCCGCAGTCGCGCTCTTCAAAAAAATCGAGGCCTACCTCCCCTGCTCACCAGAGAACATGATCGGAGAGAATATCGATATATTCCATAAAGATCCAGGCAGGATTCGCGGAATGTTAGCTGATGAATCCAATCTGCCGATGACCTCGCAATTCGTCATCAGCGGTTTCCAAATCCGTTTTACCGCCGCAGCCATCCGTGATTCTTCCGGCCAATTAGAACAGATTATGGTAACTTGGGAGGATGCCACCTCTGACATGAAACGCGCCTACGATTTTCAAAGCGGTGTCGGGGTGGGTATCGGGCGTTTTGGCGGGGTGATCAAGCAATTCATTGGAAATTTTGAAAACCTCAGCGTCATGATGGTGGAGAACAGCCAGCAGGCACGCCGATGTAAGGATGCGGCCAACACCACCGCTCGCCAAGTGGCGATTGCGGTGGAAAATACCGACAGCCTCAGTGCCAGCATCAACCACATGGCTGCGGCAGTAGAGCAAGCACACACCGCCAGCACCACTGCGGTGACACAGACCAAATCCACCCAAGAAACAATGGAAAAATTAGCCCACTCCTCGACAGAAATCGAACAGATAGCGCAAATCATCTCCGGTATCGCTCGCAGCACCAACCTGCTCGCGCTCAATGCCACCATTGAGGCAGCCGCAGCAGGAAAAGCCGGTGCTGGGTTTGCGGTGGTGGCCAATGAGGTCAAGGAACTAGCAGGCCAGACTGCCCAAGCAACCAACAAAATCAGCGATATGGTCAGCCATATTCGTCGTGACAGCGATGAGAGTGTCGCTGCGATCAACGCCATTGCCAAAACCATCCATGAAGTTGGCGAGGTCAATGCGCGTATTGCTGCGGATGCCCAGATTCAGAAAAAGTCCGCCAATCAAATTCAACAGGCAATGTCACAAGCACACAGTAGCGTGCAAATAATCGATCAAGATATTGATTCTATTCATCAAATAACAATAAAAGCAGAAGATGTCGCCAGTCAGATGCTAATCACGGGGCATGGCATGGAGCAGTCGGTAGCAGAGATGAGCACTACCGTGCGCCAACTACTAAGTGAGCTCGGCGTGGACCTGACGGATCAGAACATCTTCATGCCGTGGTCTGATGTGCTGCTACTAGGCATCGACGAGATTGATGAGCAACACCATGAATTTATTAATATCATTAACAGCCTCTACGCATCCATCTGTGACAATCGTGAACGCGATGCGGTCGAAGAAATCATCCATAACTTACAAGAGTACACCGCTAAGCATTTCGCCCTTGAGGAGGGGCTGCTCCATCAATATGATTATCCAGGCGTGACAGAGCACACCCAGTCGCACCAGGTAGAACGAGAAGCGTTCGACCGCATGCTGGCCAAACACTTGCAGGGAGAGGACATCGGCCAGGAGCTACTCAACTTCCTCCGCGACTGGCTATTTCATCACATCCTCAACACCGATCGCGAATACGCACCATTCCTCGTTGTCAAAATGAAGCGTGGCATTCATACTGTGGGAAACCGTGCATAAGCATGCCAGCCATCTTGCAATACACCGCTTTTCCACCATGCTTTACCACCACAGTTGTGATGACTTCGCAAAGCCAATCAATGTGCCGCAAAAAACATGGGCATGCTTTTGCGATAGAATCAAGTTTGATGCCCTCGCAAAAAGTCTTGGTTTTATGTGTAATGAATGGGTTGAACAGAAATAGACAATGACACTCGATTCAATCGGCAAGCGCAGCCTACCCCAGAAAACAACCAATGATGAGATTTAGCACGCCCGAAGCGTTAGCGGGAATTGCTGTACTCCAGCCAACCATCAAAATCCCCTATTCAGCTCGATTTCGAAGGATACCCCAGCGTCGCAGAACGATTGATCTTTCGGTTGGGAGAAAATGGTGCCATCTCCACCTCAGGGGGATCCCCCATCATCAGCGCGGCCATGCACTCCGCCGTCACCGGAGCTAGCGCCACGCCATTGCGGTAGTGACCGCTGGCGACAAATAGGCCACGCGCACCGTCGATTTCACCAAGGAACGGCATACCATCAGGACTGCCGGGACGAAACCCCATCCATTGGCGCTCAATCTCGCACTGGGTCAGGCCAGGAAACATGCACATCAATCCATCAAGCAGGCCATGCACCTCCGCCACCGTATTGCCATCACGAAAGCCTACATGCTCCATCGTTGCCCCAACCAGCACCCGGCCATCTGCCCTCGGCACCAGGTAAAGGGCATCGTGCTTCACGATATGGCGTACCGTGCCCGGCGCAGTCGCCAGTAGAATAATCTGCCCCTTCACTGGGCGAATCGCCAATGCCACACCCAAGGGTTCAAGCAGCGCATCGCTCCAGCTTCCTGCTGCCAACAGCACCTGATCTGCATCAATTTGTGTGCCAAGTTGTGCACCAATATTCTCACCCGCCGGTTCGCTATCACTGGCCAGCTCCACACCCGTAATCTCCCCATCACGCACCAACAAGCGGCGCACCTTGGTATGGCTGCGCACTTCAACCCCAAGTTGCTCCATCCACTTGCATACCGCTTTGAGTAGGCGCGGATTGCGCAGCTGTGCCACCTGCGGCCACAACAGTGCGCGTTGCACGCTCGGCGCCAAGGAGGGCTCGATCACACGCGCTGCCGCCCCATCCATCGGCTCCACTTCCCAGTTAAAGCGTTGCGACCACTCCTGCGCCGGTTGCCAATGCGACTCATCACCAAAGAAGGGGATCAACAGTCCGCTACGCTGCCACTCGATATCAATTCCGGTCTGCGCCAACAGCTGGTGCTGCAACGCTGGATAGAGATCCAAGCTGTGCTGCACCAGCTCACTAAAGCAATCGGGATAGAGCCAGGGATGAATCGGACACAAAATACCAGCACCCGCCCACGATGCCTCGCGGCCAATATCTCCCGACTCCACCACCGTGACATCCGCACCCTGCTGACGCAATCGACAGGCGGTGAGGCAACCAATAATCCCGCCACCCACTATCACTATACCCATGCCGCGCTCCCTATTACTGATAATAATAATCGTAAAGGCGAAGCAGCGATTCCGTTATACGCCACGCCTCACTGTAGGAGAGTCCACTATCTTCAGGAAAAAGAATGCGCACATAGAGCTTACTGCCAAACTTTTCCTTGAGCTTCGCCAACTTCTGATTCAACTCCACCCCGAACACGGTCTGGTAAACCGTGCTGTTGGGCGGCTTAATGGCCATGGTCAACGCACCCTTACGGCGCAGATAGCGCACTGTCACCACCACCTTCCCCAGGCTCGAACGCGCTGGCCGAATGAGACGAAGATACTTGGCATCCAATTCACCATAGCTATCTTTCAACTGCCGCATCGACTCCGTCTGGTGGGCAATACTCGCCTGCAACGCCATCACCTGATCCGATTGCTGCGCCAACTGATGTTGCAGCGCAGCCAATTGTTGTTGTTGATTTTTATTTGAAAGCGCTGCGGTCGCCTGCTGCTCGGACAGCTTGGCCAATAGCTGTTGTTGCAGTGCCGCTTCCTCATGTTTCTGACGCTGCAACGCCTCCTGTAATGCATCCCGCTGCTGGAGTAATTTCGCCTGCCCCTGCTCCAATTTCTGCCGCTGGCGGCTAACATCCATCAACTGGGAACGCAGCATCTCCAGATCATGCTCGCGTTGTGCCAGTTGTGCCATCAGATCACGGTTGGCACTGCTGGTGACGGTGATCTTCTGAGAAGCCTGCTGCGCATCAAGCAATGCATGCTTCAACTTGGTCACCAAATCCATATTCCGGAGCAACAGTCCCAGCATGGCGATGAGAAATATCATCACAATCACCGTCATAATGTCGGTAAACGAAGGCCAAAAGCCCTCCTCTTGCACACCAGCACGCTGCAGGCGCAGATCAGGAAATGCCATCCAGTGCTACTCCAGCCGAAATCCCTGGCGCAGTGCATCGCTATGCTGCGCCAAGGCGGCCATCATCGCTTCATGTTGGCGCTGCTGCTGCTCGCCCAACTGCGCCATCGCCACAATTAGATCGGGAGCGACCGCCGCTGACCCATCCATACGCTGTACCAGTTGTCCCATCGCCATCAGTAGCTCCGCCAATTGGTGGTTAATGCTCTCCTGACTGACATGAAACTGTGGCAACAGATGGTGAACGGTAAACTCCTCCACTGCCGCCAACAGCCGTGTCTCCACATCCGCTACGCTATGCAACAGCCAGGTAAAAAAGAGATAGCAGACAATCGCAGTCATGGTGGTGGAGAGCGCAGTCGACATGCCGTGAATCACCATACCCATTCCACTGCTATTGACCGTACTGAGCAGATCAGATGCCCCCACCAGTGCCAACGACAGCGAGACAATGGTGCCAAACACCCCGCACAGAATCAGACTGCCATGGACAAAGCGCGGTGTAGTCAGTCGGCTGCCGTAACGGGCAACCAGAGCCGATGCCAACGCATCGTGGTGCATCGGCTGCTGCTGCGCATACATCTGCGTCATTGCCCGTACCCGTTGGGCAATCAGCGAGTGCGGTGGTAGTGAAGATGCCAATAAATCCGGATGGGTGGGTAGCAACCCCAATGCCTGATACAGTGCGTTTTCCTCGGATAAATCAGCCAGCAACAGCTGGAGCAGACGCACGATTCCCAGCACAAACAGAGCCACAATCAACCCATTGAGCACATAGCTGATCTCGCTACTATAGGCACCAGAGTAGATTTGCATCAGTGTCTGATGCTGCCAAAACAGCACTACGATTAACAAGAGCAACACCACACCTGCCGTCACCAATAGGCGCTTGGCGCCAATCGCCATATCCAACTCCGCTTTACGCTCTTCACCCTGCCCGTTTCCCAGCGCGTTATTCATTGGCATCATCCCCTTTTATTCCTTGTTCTGACCCCAACCAATCTGGCGCAACGCCTCATAGCTGGCCACGGCACAGGCCGAGGAGAGATTCAGCGAACGCACCGGTGCATCGCTGCGTTGCGGAATACAGATGCCATGGAGATCCGCCAGAACTTCCGCCGGTAGACCCCGCGTCTCCGGCCCCATCACCAACACATCACCGCGATGAAATTCAGCCTGCCATAGCGATCGTTCTGCCTTGGTACTCAAGCCATACCACGCCCGTTCACAGCCCAAGAAATCACGAACATGCGCCCAATCGGCATGCTCAACCACCGAAAGGTATTGCCAATAATCCAACCCTGCTCGCCGTAAGCTGCGGTCATCAATCGAAAAACCCAGTGGATGCACCAGATGTAATTGGCAACCGGTGCAGCCACAAAGCCGGGCAATATTGCCCGTATTCGGTGGAATCTCCGGTTCAAACAGCACCACATGCAGCGGCGCGGCACTCATGGATTTGCTATCTTCAACCCTACCCGACGGGCCAAATCCGCCACCTCGGCATCATAGGGCTGCAACTGAAACTGGGTGCGATCCCAGCCTCGACGCACTGGGTAATGGCGGCGCATTTTCTTGAATGCCGCCGCATAATCTTCCGAATGCGCATTCTTTAGAAGTTCACGGCAGGCTTCGGTGTCGTTAGCTAAGGGGTAAAGCTGCGTGATCATGGCGGTCACCTCTGCCCATCGGTTTTTCCCCATGACCGCATCCGCAGCCAGCAACGGCCAGCGCAGCGAGGGGACTACGGGCAGCTCATCGTTCATATTCCACGCCCCATCCACCCCAAGGAAACGGCATAGCGCATCATACACCGCTTGGGTATTGGCGGCCTTGCCATCAAGCGAATGGCCTGCAATGTGTGGGGTAGCAACCACCACCTGTGGATGCGCCAGCAGCGCGCGATCGATCTGGGGCTCATGCTCCCAGCAGTCGAGTACCGCCAGCCGATCCGGCGCACCATTCAGCCACTGCAATAGCGCAGCATTATCCACCACCGCACCACGACCAGCATTGATCACCACTCGGCCATGAAAATGCGCTAAATTCTCAGCATTGAGCAGATGGAGCGTGGCCTGGGCACCATCGTGCAACAGTGGTGTATGCAGGGTAAGAATATCGGATTCCGCCAATAGACGATCTAGCGGCTGCCACGCAAACTCAGCATCCCCCTGCGCAGCGCGTGGAGGATCATTACACAACAGCCCCATGCCGATCCGTTGCGACAGCCGCGCCACCTTGCTGCCGATGCGTCCCACCCCCACCACGCCGATCGTCAATTGCGGCAACGCCATGGCGTGATCATGTTGCAGCGCAAACAGCGCCGCAGTCACATATTCGACCACCGAATCGGTGGAGCTTCCCGCAGCCGAGGCAAAGACAATGCCGCGCTGTGCTAGGTCGGATCGATCAATATGGTCATCCCCCACCGTGGCGGTGGCGACAAATCGCACCCGACTGCCATCAAGCAGTTTACCATTGACCTTGGTTGAGGAGCGCACCAGCAACACATCCGCACTACGAACCCGCTGAGGCGTAATCTCCACCGGCTCTGCAATATCTAGCGTCACAGCCAACCCCGGCAGCGCACCAAAGGCGCTGACGGCGTGACTAATATTGCCATCGACCACAATGCGCAGCGGGAGCACGGTTTGAATCAACTTAGCGCACGAATACGCTGAATCAGTGCCGTCGTCGAAAAATCACCCACAAAGGGCACCACCCGCACCTCACCACCCCAGCCGCGCACCTCGACAGCACCGACAATCTCCTCCGCACAATAATCCCCGCCCTTAACCAGTACGGCCGGATGCAACGCCACAATCAACGCTTTGGGGGTGGATTGTGAAAACAGCACCACCGCATCCACCGCGCGCAACGCCGATATCATCCGAGCGCGCACCCCTTGGGGATTAATTGGACGGGCATCGCCTTTGAGGCCACGCACGGAACCATCATCGTTCAGCCCGATGATCAGCCGATCACCAAGGCTCCGCGCCTGCTCCAGATAGGTGATATGACCGGGATGGAGCAGATCAAAGCAGCCGTTGGTGAAGACCACCCGCAACCCCTCATCCCGCCAAACCGTGCATTGCTGTTCCGCATCTGCCCAGTCAAGCGCCCCCTCCATTACGGGTTCGTAGTTGCCATGGACAACAGATCCACCACTGCGGTGACGCCATTGATCCCAATCACCAACTGCCTAGCACGCACCCGCTGGATCTCATTACTCACCACACCTTGAAGGTAGACTCTACCTCCCACCGTGGAGATATGCATGGTCAGTCCCGAGACAATCGGATCGTCCAACAGCTTGGCTTTCACCTTGGCGGTGATGAAACTATCGGTGAAAAAATCTACCACCGCAGGCTCGCCGATCTGCAACTCACTATGCACGCCGCTCACCCCTTTGATCGAGCGGGTGATCGCAATCGCACGATCAATATGGTTCTGGCTGGGTAGATAGCCGGTCAGATAGGCCACACCCTTCACCACTTCAATACTAATCCAACGCGAAGGCATCTCCTTCTCGGCAATCAGACGAATATCGATCACCGTCGCCAATTTCACATCATCAAAATGTTCGCCAACTGGGCGCCGGTCTTGGGATGCGCTCACCGTTGCCGCTGCCCCTCCTCCTAACAGTGCCATTGCCACACACCCCTGCTGCATCATTGCTGCAAGCATCATCGCCAACATTACCACGCTGTATTTCATTCCAATTAACTCCCCTACAACCATCTTCACCACTTCAATCCGCGACGATCAACACACGACAATGCTGTCACTTGATCATTAGCCCTAACATCAGACCGAAACCCAGCAGGATCACGCCTAAAAATATATAGAAGCCACGGGAATTATTGCTCTTTTTACGATTCCAATAAGCATCATCTTTTCGGCGATCCGCTAGATCTTGATTCCGGCGATCAGGTTGGCCGCCGTCATCGAGTGTTCGTTTCATCACTCCTCCAGAGTATCAACCACAGCCGCCAACAGCAGCGGCAACAGCAACTCCACTGCCCCCGTCATGGTGCAAACCGCATCCGTGTCCACAGCAACCCGAGCCAGACTCTGCCGTGCCACCCCATCCACTGGCGCACCATCCACCATACAGACCCGAACTCCCGCAAGCGTCGCGCCAGTACTACGGACAGCAGCCGAAGCCTCAGCCAACAAACGCGGCATCACGACGCTTGAAGCCACATTCAATACCACGCCATGCGAACACTGGCCAACCAACGCCGCTAGCAGACGGAAATCATGCAACCCAGCAGCTCCCATCGACTCCCCACGCAACGCAGGGTGACGATGAAAAGCATCCGCCCCAATCGCGGGATGCACCGTGACCGGAACCCCCCGCTCCGCCGCAACCGCCAGTAACGAATGCTCGCGATGCGGCGCATCAACATCGAGCAGCCTCTGCCCAACACTAGCGCCTAAGCCAATCGACTCCTCAGCCGCCCAATCAATCGCCTCAACAATCAGACGGCAGCTCTCTTCAGTCACCCCATGCTGGCCATCCTCAGCGAACACCTTACCGCTCAGCGCCACCTCAACATCCTTCAGCATCGCACTACCGGTTAAGGCCAAAGAGGAGAAAATTTTATACGCCATTGATTGCGCCACCATCGGACCTAAACCACGATCAATCAGCCCTCCTCCACAAGCCAGCAATCTGCCATGGCCTCCGCGCCGCGCCGCCACCAACGCATCGCGCACCCGTACCAGATCCGCAGCACTACCCAGATTGGGCAATCCGCAGAGAAAATCCCGAAAACTGGCTCCAGGATGCTGAGCCCCAGCAAAATCAAACGCCTCGCAACACACCTGTTGCCCATCCATCGGCACAACTGGCAACTGATGAAAATCCAATCCATTTGTAGTCATAAAACCATCTCCCGATCAATCAACGAACATAGAATATGCAGGCAGGTAATGTGCATCTCCTGCACCCTTGGTGTCGAGTGGTGGGGAATATTAATCTGCACCCCCACCCCCGCATGGCGACCCAATGCTCCACCATCACCACCGGTTAAGGCAACCACTTTCATTCCACTGACTGCCGCCTGCTCCACGGCGGCCAATACATTGGGTGACGCCCCACTAGTAGAGATCGCCAGCAACAGATCACCGGGTCGACCCAATGCTGCAATTTGGCGCGCGAAAATCGCCTCAAAGGCCATATCGTTACCAATACTGGTGATCACCGAGGCATCATGGGTAATCGCCACCGCAGCCAGCGCGGGACGATCCTGTTCAAAGCGATTCACCAGCTCACCGGCAAAATGTTGGGCATCGGCAGCCGAACCACCATTGCCACAGGCAATAATCTTGCCTCCGCCTTGCAGACAATCGAGCATCAGTTGCGATCCAGCGTGCAACAGTGGTGGCAGATGGCTGCGCATCGCCTCACGCAACACCACCCCACTATGCAAAATATCATCAATTAACGATTCGATTTCAGGCTGGCTGGTATTCATGGGCGAAAGGCATCCTCAAAGTGTTCAATATTGCTTCGTTGCCAGCGCGACCGCGCAGGCGTCACCGCAATGAGATCAAAGCGACATTGCAACGATGCCAATTGTGGATGGCGCGTCAACCAGACCGTAGCGGCAGAAATCAGGCGGCGCTGTTTGTCTGGCGTTACCGCATTCAAGCAGGAGGCAAGGTTCTGGTGCGTTTTCACCTCAACAAAAGCAACAATATCTTCGATTCTAGCCACAATATCAAGCTCTCCGCGCCCGGCTCTGGCATTGCGTGCCAACACCGTGTAACCAATCCTTTGCAGATATTTCGCTGCCTCTTCTTCACCCGCTCGGCCAATGGATGTGCCACCTGAAGAGGAGGACGGCTTTTTATGCGCCTCATTCACCATGCAACAGATCATACACCCGCTGTTTAGAGATCCCTAGCTGCTGTGCAACCGCCTTGGCACGCTGGGATGCGGAGTGTTGACCCGCATCCAGTGCTGATAAGCGAGATAGAATATCCGCATCACCCACCTCGCGCACAGCGTCTTGATCCGGTGGCGCAAACAGCAGCACCACCTCACCCTTGGGTGGCGTCGCGCGCACTTGGGTCAACAGCGTTTCTACGCTGCCGCGAACAAAGGTTTCGTGCAGCTTGGTCAACTCCCGCGCCATCACCGCGAAATGGTTCTCCCCCCCCAACCGAACCAGATCCTCCAGCGTCGCCGCCACCCGACGAGGCGACTCCAACACCACCACGGTGTGGGGTGCATCCACGATAGCTTGAAGTCGTCGTTCACGCCCTCCACCGCTGCGCGGCAGGAACCCCACAAATAAGAACGGATGCGGCGGCAAACCACAGGCGCACAGCGCAGTCATCACACTCGATGCCCCCGGGATCGGCACCAACGGCACCTCAGCGGCAACACAAACCCGCGCCAAACGGTAGCCAGGATCGCTAATCAACGGCGTGCCAGCATCACTAATCAAGGCACCGCACTCGCCCTGTTTGAGACGCGCAACCATACCCGCAGCCATGAACTGTTCATTGTGCTCATGGCAGGCAATCAATGGGGTAGAAATTTGATAATGGTCCATCAATTTTCGGCTGGTGCGGGTATCCTCGGCAGCAATCCAGTCCACCCCGCGCAACACCTCAAGCGCCCGCAAGGTAATATCTGCCAGATTACCGATCGGGGTGGCGACAATGTAGAGTGAGCCCGGAGCGGGCTCGGTAGAAACACGCAAAACTATGCCTCAGGAGATGCGGAGCTATCCACCAGCCATTCCACATGTTGCACCATCCCTGCGGGCAGAGACTCACCATGTTGGATTCGTGCAAACGGGGTGCGTTTGCCAGCACCTGTCACCAACAACAGGCAACGGCGATGGTTGTTCAAGGCAGTAAAACTCATACTAACCCGTAGCGGTGGCGGCTTGGGGGAATGAAACACCGGCACCGCCAACTCCCCCAGAGTCAACGCCGGATTGTCGGGGAAAAGGCTAGCGGTATGGCCATCCTCGCCCATCCCCAACAGCACCAGATCAAAACAATCGACCATCGCCATGGCCGCACTATAGGCGTTGGCAGCCACCACCGGATCATCCCCAGTAATCGCATGAATCTGCGCCGCAGGAATCGGCACATGATCAAGCAATGCCGCACGGGCAGCCGTCTCATTGCGCTCAGAATCACCCGTGGGCAACAGACGCTCGTCTCCAAACCAACAGTGTACCCGATCCCAAGGCAGATCAACCGAACGCAGCAATTGGTAGCAGCGCTGCGGTGAACTTCCTCCGGCCAGCACCCAGTGGAAGCAGCCCCGCGCAGCTACCGCGCGACGGCACTCCACTGCGACCGCCTCGGCCGCCGCAGTTGCCACCGCTTCGCCATTACAGAATCGAGTGAAATTCATGGCTTGAGCCAACAGACAGATTGCGCCATTCACCCTCACACCCTTCAATCAGGCGCTCGATTCCCGGCACATCCCAACTGCCAGCAGCATAGAACTGCACATCTTTCTTCGCCTGCCAGGCATCGAGAATCGGTTGCACAATACGCCATGACTCCTCCACTTCCAGACCACTGGAGAAGAGCGTGGCCTCACCCAGCAAGACATCATGCAGCAGGGTCTCATACGCCTCAGGGGTTCCCATTCCCGGCACACTATACGGCGCGTCGAGATGCAGCTTGCGCAGATCTGGTGCTAGCCCAGGCTGCTTGGCATTGATGGTGTAGATCA
>JAUZRF010000055.1 GCA_030950645.1 Mariprofundales bacterium | reverse complement strand
GGCGTTGAAAAATGCTCATTTACAGTAGTAAACTCCGCTTTTTCGCCTTGCTATCAGAAAAACCGGAAGCAATCTGAGCAGTTACAGCCATTTTTTAGTAGGATGCTGAGTAGTTACACGCGCGCACGCAATCTCAGGCTGGTTCTGGCCTCTCAGCTCACGCTCGGTTTTCCTGATAGCGGCGTTGAAAAATGCGCATTTACAGTAGTAAACTCCTCCTTTTCGCCTTGCTATCAGGGAAACCGGAAGCAATTTGAGCAGTTACGGGATGTTTTCAATGGGTGCTGAGTAGTTACACGCGCGCATGCGATCTCAGGCTGGTTCTGGCCTCTTTCCAACTCCGCGCAGATGGCGTTTTTCATTGGTATTCAAGGGGCGCAAAGCTCCACGAGGCAGGGTTTCATCGAGTTTTAGTGGACCAAAACGGGTGCGAATCAGGCGCCGAACGGTATGTCCAACAGCCTCCAAGGTGCGCCGCACCTCACGCCAATGGCCGCGCGTTAGCGTAACTGTAATCCAGCTGTGACCACCAGTTTCGGCATCCACCACCAACCGCCACGGCGCGCTCTGTTCACCATCGCCAAGGTCAATATCTCCAGCACGCAGGCGCTGCATGCTGGCCAACGCCAAGTGACCGGTAATGCGCACCCGATACTCGCGCTCCACCGCAAATTCCGGCCGCATCAGCGTTTGCGCCAAGCCGCCGTCATCGGTTAAGAGCAACAACCCCTCACTGTCCATATCCAAGCGCCCAACCGACTGCACATTCGGAGCAATTTCAAGCATATCGTAAATCAAAGGACGCCCGCGCGGATCACTGCGCGCGCACAGAAGACCATCCGGCTTGTGATAGAGAAGATAGGTATAGCTGGTATTTGGCGTGACTTTTTTGCCATCCACCGTCACCACATCGCGGCTACCCACTTGCACTCCGAGGGTGGTAATGGGCACACCATTCAGCGTAACCCTACCCGCCACAATCCAGCGATCAGCCTCGCGCCGCGAGCATAAGCCACAGCGAGCAAGGTAGCGGTTGATACGCTCGGTTTGGGTGGAATCGGTCGCAGGTTTCCCCTTCCGTTGTCGGGTTGGGCGGCGATGTGGCGATGTGGCAGAGGGCTTCACACCCGATACCCCATCTTCAGTGTTTTGCGCACCTTTTCCATCGTCCGCTCGGCCTCGGTATTGGCTCGCGCATTCCCGGCCCGCACCACATCTTTAACCGTATCCGGACGGGATGCGATCGCGATACGGCGGTCACGAATGGGCTGCAACTCCGCTTCCAGATGACCAAGCAATACCTGTTTGCAATCCAGACAGCCAATCCCTGCACTGGTGCAACCCTCCTGAATCGCACCGCGCTCCTCTGCCGTGGAGTAGAGCTTATGAAAATCCCATACCGGACATCTCTCCGGCGTGCCGGAATCCGTGCGTCGCACCCGTGCAGGATCCGTCGGCATGGTTTTCACCTTCTTCTCCGTCACCTTCCACTCCTCGGCCAATTCGATGGTATTGCCGTAGGATTTGCTCATTTTGCGCCCATCCAAACCAGGCAATTTTGAGGCTGGCATCAGCAGTGCTTTGGGCTCTGCAAATAGCGGCTGATCCGGCTTGCGGTAGAGGTGATTGAAACGCCGCGCCACCTCACGGGTGAGCTCGACATGCGGAACCTGATCCTCTCCCACCGGCACCGCATCCGCACGGTAGATCAGGATATCTGCCGCCTGCAATAACGGATAGCCAAGAAAGCCGTAGGTGCCAAGATCCTTCTCGCGCAATTGGGAAATTTGATCCTTGTAGGTAGGCACTCGCTCCAGCCATGGTAGCGGGGTAATAAATGAAAACAGCAGGTGTAACTCGGCATGAGCGGGCACCTCAGACTGAATAAACAGCACCGCCTTATCGGGATCAATCCCCACCGCCAACCAGTCAATCAACATATCCCAAATGGTCGATTGCACAATGCCGGGGTTGGCATAATCGGTGGTCAGCGCATGCCAATCGGCAGCAAAAAAGAAGCAACGATGCTGATCTTGCAGCTGCAACCAGTTATGCAACACCCCTTTGAGGTGCCCTAGATGAAGCCGTCCAGTAGGGCGCATGCCGGAAAGCACCCGCAACGGGTGAGTTTGAGAGGTCATAGATTATCCAGAAATAAAGGTTTTGATGCGTGATGCGGTTTGCTGTGCCAAGGTTTGAATGGTTGTCATGAGTGCTACATGGCCATTGGGGTTCAACTCCTTGAGCATCTCCAGTGCTGCATCATTCAACTCCAGCACATCCGTTTTGCAGATAGCGGTGGCAGTACCAAAATTGGCTTTTTTGTTACAAAAGGAGATTTCACCAAGAAAGCCGCCATCACGGCGAATATCAACGAGCATCACCGAGCCATCCGCACCCTCAGCCTCCAGTGCGACCTCTCCAGAGATAATCAGATAAATGCGATCCAGCTTCTCGCCGTGAGTGATTAATTTAGCCCCAGTTTTCAGTGCCTTCAATTGAATTAACGGCCGAAACTGTGCCATCTGTTTTTCATCAAGACTACCAAAGGTCGGATGGGCACGAAAAAAGGTGGTGACAATGCGACTATTCATCAATTCGGTTAAGCGTTCACGCAAGGATTGATTGACTTCAACCACCTGCCGCACGGCACTGTACGCAACATGTGCCACCTTGGCATCATCGATAGCCACAACGCCAGCATAACGGGTCTTGTCACGAATCAGTCCGTACTCACCAAACACATCACCCTGGCAGATGGTGGTAATCACCATCTGTTTCTCTTTGCGTTTTTTGATGATCGCAAAGTTACCGCTGACAACAAAATAGAGCCCGTCGGGCTCATCCCCCTCACGAATCAACTCCACCCCTTTGGCCAAATTAAACACTCGGCAGCTTGCTTCGAGGATACGCAAATGCACCGGAGATACGCCCTCCAGCAATGGGAAGTTCTTGGCATCAAGCACTCCGCTCATCGAACCCAGCATCAGGCCAGATAGATCTAAATACTCTTCCATACTTCCTACTTCCTTATTAGATTTACCGTAACTACTCAGCTCACTCCCGGTTTTCCGGATAGCGGCGTTGAAAAATGCTCATTTACAGTAGTAAACTCCGCTTTTTCGCCTTGCTATCAGGAAAACCGGAAGCAATCTGAGCAGTTACAGCCATTTTTTGGTGGGGTGCTGAATAGTTACGATTTACCACGAGTAGCTACTCAGCTCACTTCCGGTTTTCCCGATAGCGGCGTTGAAAAATGCGCATTTACAGTAGTAAACTCCGCTTTTTCGCCTTGCTATCAGAAAAACCGGAAGCAATCTCAGCAGTTACCGCCATTTTCTGGTAGGGTGCTGAGTAGTTGCTACCATGAAGCAAAGATGATTTTCTCGCAACAAGTTCATCCAGGCTCGCGTTAAGGCACGAAAGCAACGCGTATTGGCTCACCTAGGCGTTGTGATATTTGTACCGGCACCACCCCACGCCGCCAATCATACACTACCGCGTACGCCAGCACATGTTGCACATAATGACGCGTCTCGGTAAACGGAATCGATGCCACCCATATCGCGCCATCCTGATAAGGCTGGCGCCGCAGCCACTGGCGAACGCGGTGAGGCCCCGCATTGTACGCAGCCGTAGCCAAGGCGATGTTGCCATCAAAGCGGCGTTGCATTGATGCAAGATAATAGCTTCCTATCCGAATATTTATTGCAGGATCAAATAGATGTCTGCTACTTGATTTTGCCAAGCGATGATGTTTGGCTACCATTCGAGCCGTACGCGGCATCAGTTGCATCAGCCCCATGGCACCACGGGGGGATCTTGCTTGCACACCAAATGCCGATTCCTGGCGTATGATCCCCCAAATAATCGATGGCGACAGCCCGCTAGCCCGGCTGGCATGCTGTACTTGATCCGAATATCCCATCGGAAATCGCAATGCCAAGTCATCAAACGCCTTGCCTTGGGTCAACGCAAAAATCGCCCGATCCAGCCAATGCCACTGCGCAGCCAATACCCCTGCGGCCTCCCACTTGGATCTATCCATATGTTGCAATGCGCGATACCACTCGCGACGCGCCTTGCTTTTTTTACCCAACCGCAGCCATTCATGCGCCCGTTGAATACCTGCGATATTCGCCAACGCATCAACCTCTTTTTTGGCCACCACCGAGGGCGCTTCCCGCAACCGATAAGGCAACCCCAACCGCTCGGCACTAAGAAAGCTAAAATATCCGCGATCTTTGGCCAGCACGGTAAACGCTGCCTGAGCAAGCTGCGGTTGCCCCAGTTGTTCAAGTGCCCGTGCGCGCCAATATACCCATTCGGATTGTTGCCGTTGAGCCAGCGGCATCGCCGCAATTGTTGTTTGTGTGGCTGCCCAATCATGCTGCTGCAAAAGCAGCCGTGCTCGCCAAGAACGGGTAGCATCATTCTGGGTTTCAGCGGGAAGTGCCGCTAGCCAAATAGCAGCTTGTGGCAATTGATGGCGTGCGGCGCGTAACGCTAAAGAATACTCGAGATGCATTCGCTGTTGGGTGGTAAAAACAGCAGAAAACCGTTGCAATTGTTGCCAACCTAGCAAGGGGTCTTGACGCGATAAACGCTGCAATAGATCCGTGAATATATCTTTTTCATGCGGTGACATCGTCGATTGAAGCGGCCAGTTGCGCACCACCTTGATCACATCTCTCCGCCCCGCACGCCAACGCCGCAACAACTTCCGGTCGCGAACGGCAAGGGACTTCGTTTGTCGACGAACAGCCCGCCAGCGCCGATGTTTTCCCAAATACAGGGCTTTCTGCCAGCGCTCAGCTTGGCTTGGATGGCCCTTTTTCATCCAAGAGAATAAAATTGGACTCAGCGAGTAAGCAATGGTTTGGTTCGTTTGCCAGTAGCGCGTAAAACGCGTCAGTGCCAACTTATGGCGACCACTATGAAATGCAGCCAACATCGCTTGCTTCGGCATTCGCGTCTCGGCTTGGGGCGATTGACGCATCTCTGCATCCACCATCGACCACTGGCCATGCTTGGCCAAATACTTAATCCAAGCCAGATGTAAATCCCAGGATTCAGGGATATCTGGGTAGCGTGCCAAGGTAGATTTGACCAAGCGATCGTTACCATGCTGCAACTTGGTTCGAGCCAACCAAATATCGATGTACGGAGCCAGTGGATAATCCGCCAAGGTACGGCGCAGCTGGCGGGCATGTGCAAAATCACCATGCCGAATCGCAATCCGCGCCGCCAAGAATTGGGATTGCTGCCTCGTGAGATGGGAATCATGCTCCCTAGCCACCCCTATATTTGGCAACAAACAGGTGAGAATCAACAATAAAATAAAGCGCATAGGTTCGGCAGGCTGTAGGAAAATGGATAGTGGTGCAAACCTTGGCCGACAACGGACAAAGTATGCGCACCGAAAATCATCGCGAGATGACCCATTGTTCACTGTACCCAAAGTCAGCCCACCTGTTTTTGTAACTACTCAGCTCACTCCCGGTTTTTCTGATAGCGGCGTTGAAAAATGCTCATTTACAGTAGTAAACTCCGCTTTTTCGCCTTGCTATCAGGAAAACCGGAAACAATCTGAGCAGTTACGGGATGTTTTCAATGGGTGCTGAGTAGTTACCCTATAACAAAGATTGACATAATAAGGCCATTTGAATACCATACCAGCTTTTGCGAGGTGTTTGAATGAATTTAAACTTGACTCCGAATTTAGAGTCTTTTGTAAGAAAGCGTGCGAAATCGGGTGACTATAATAACGCTAGCGAAGTCGTTCGTGATGCGCTACGGCTTTTAAAACGAACAGAAGACAGCCATCAATTGAAATTACAACGACTAAGAATGTCGATTGAGGAAGGAGATATCGCTATTCAAAGAGGTGACGCGACAATATTGGATTCCATAGAAGATTTGGATATCTTTTTTGAAGCGCTATAGGCAGATACGAGTATCAGAACTTGCCAAAAAAGAGCTTGAATTAATTAAAGATTATACTTTAAAGGAGTGGGGAAAGACTCAGGCACAAAAATATTTCTCCAAGATAAAAATAGGCTTTTCTTCTCTACGCGAAAACCCAGCTTTAGGAAAATCACGAGAAGAGGTTAGCGCAGGACTATTTTCATACCCTGTTGAAAAACATATTATTTTCTACCGCCTAACGCCAGCGGCTATGATTGTAGTCCGCATTTTGCATAGACGCATGGATATCCCTTCAATATTGGGGGTGAAATCTTAGCTGTGACAGGCACAGCAGGCGGCAGCGTCACATCAGGATACGGATTGCGATGGGCTCGCTGCATCTCTGTGCGTACCGGCGGCAGTTCAATAAGCCCCTTGGCTTCCAGCTTGTCGATGAAAACTACGCGCAGCAAAGGTTTTGAGCTGACTGGCATGCGTGCGCCAATCCCAATCTTCACAGATCTGTTTCGTAATCCGGTGACGGCTCCAGTCCGGATGCTCGCGAATACATGGATTGCAACCAGTCAATATCCGCATCATGAACTTCGCGACCCTGACAAATGATCGGATTGCTCATGATGCGAATTCATAGCGTTAAATTTCTGCTAGTCCAGAAAAATAATCTACAGCACAGGGGTGCTGAGTAGTTACGATTAGGGTAGAAATGGGGTGGACGAGGGGACTCGAACCCCCAACAACCGGCATCACAAGCCGGGGCTCTACCATTGAACTACGTCCACCATACTCACGCTGCCGACTCGCTATTTCGGCGGCAAACTGGATAATAAACACGCACTTCACCTGGTGCGCCTGACAGGAATCGAACCTGTAGCCTACGGCTTAGAAGGCCGTTGCTCTATCCAGTTGAGCTACAGGCGCATGAGGTAAAGCCATAGGCTTCCAAACTAGCGGAAAAAAGATCAATGGTCGGGGCGGGGTGATTCGAACACCCGACCCTCTGGTCCCAAACCAGATGCGCTACCAAGCTGCGCTACGCCCCGATAATTGATCAACTCCACCACTAGCAGAAGGCGGCGCACCTTAGGGAGTCGGCTCGCCAGCGTCAACCATGATCCTTGCTCGCGCGCAGATCGGTGAACACCGCCAATGCCTCGGCATCAATGCCATGGCTGGCCGCATAGCATTGGCAGAATGCCGTATCCAAGGGGCGCAAAAAGGGGTTGGTTGCCCGCTCGATTCCAATGGTGGTGGGGATCGTTGGCCGCCCCTGCCTTCTCTGTTTTTTGTCTGTGATGCTGCGCGCAGCCAATGCGGGGTTTTCCCCGTCCACTCGCCGCGCAAACTGAAGGTTGGCTAAGGTATATTCATGGGCGCAATAGACCTTGGTTGCCAACGGCAGCTCAGCCACGCGTTGCAGGCTCTGCCACATCTGCTTCGCAGTCCCCTCAAAAATACGCCCGCAACCCGCACCAAAAAGCAGATCGCCACAAAACAGCGCATCACCAATCAAGTAGGCAAGATGATCCTGAGTATGTCCCGGCACGCGCAAGGTGCGAATGGTTAATCCCGCCAGTTCCAACTCCGCCAGCGCAGGCTTCGTCTGGCCAGGCACGGATTGTGTCTCATTGGCCATTTCACCTAGCTCCCCATTCGCCACCACCTCAAGCCCAAATTTTTCCTTTAGTGCCAAATTGCCATCGGTATGATCCCAATGGTGATGCGTATTAAGAATCGCCACTGGCGTCACGCGCAACTGCGCACAGAGATCAATCACCTCTTGCGACAGTGCAGGATCGATCACCAGCGCCTCGCCTCGCCTAGGATTGATGATTAGATAGATATAATTATCACGCAACACGGGAAGTTGGCGAACCTCAAATTCCGAATGGGCATAGAAAAATGATGATTTCATGGTAGCAATGGTACAAATCCAAGTAAAAGTGTCTATTTAATGGAACTCTTGCGCCACTCCCGGTTTTCCCGATAGCGGCGTTGAAAAATACTTATTTACAGTAGCCTCTTGCAAAACTCTGGGTGGATGCGAGGCAATCCCACTTCGAGTGTATGTTCAGGATGGAATGCGGTGACATATATATATTTGATTTCGGACAGAACAATATTCATAACTACTTAGATTGCTTCCGGTTTTCCTGATAGCAAGGCGAAAAAGCGGGAGTGAGCTGAGTAGTTACAATGAATTTATCCTTCTTTGACAAGCTTGTCATCGCTGCTAAATGTTTTTCTTCTAGGAGGGTTCGCATATGAAAAAAATACTTTTAGCCGTTACCGGCATGTCTCCACAAATCGTAACCGAATTACTTTACGCACTTGCAGTGGGTAAAGAGCTACCGTTCATCCCAGATGAGGTGCATATACTTACGACATCAGAAGGTGCTGAACGCGTGCGCTTGATGCTGCTATCTGAAGATCCTGGCTGGTTCTATCGGCTCTGTAAGGATTATAACCTTCCAGAAATCAACTTTTCCGAAGATAATATCCATGTATTGAAAGACGCACACGGGCATCCCATGAATGATATTGTCACGCCGGAAGATAATGAGGCTGCTGCTGATCATATCGTGGATATTGTTCGAGGTTTCACCAATGATGACAATTGTATATTACATGCATCCATCGCTGGAGGACGAAAAACCATGGGGTTTTACCTTGGCTATGCGCTCTCACTTTATGGACGATCATCAGATCAACTTTCACATGTGCTTGTGTCTGAAGGCTACGAATCTTTAACTAACTTTTTTTACCCCACCCCGTATGAAAAAATCATCCATAATCGTGATGGTAAACCGCTTGACGCTAGAAAAGCAAAAGTATGGCTAGCCAATATCGGCTTTGTGCCAATGCGGCATGGCATTCCAAAAGCTTTGCGTGATGGGGATGCCAAATATAGTGATGCTGTACACGCTGCAAAACGAGCCTTTTCAGCGCCGCATTTGATTGTAGATATTTCAAATAAGAAGCTGAAATGTTCAGATGTGGATATAAAATTACCTCCTGTATGTTTGGCATTTTACGCGATGTTTGCTGAACGACAGAAGCTTAATTTGAAACCAATTCATTGCCCATTAGATGATGAAAATGGCGATATTGATATTTCAAAAGATTTTGTCCGTCTTTATAAAATAATTTGTGGTGATGTTAGTCGCGGCGATAGAACTTTGGAAAAGTTTACAGGTAGCATAGATTTTGATGCTGACGCCACTAAGGGCATGGAAAAATCTTATTTCGAACAAACGAAATCACGCTGTAACACAGCGATTAAGCAAGGGCTTTCTTTTGATCACTCTCCCTATAAAATTATAGGCGTTGGTAATCGGCCTATGGGTTATTGTCTTGATCGGTTGACCGCTGCCCAGATTGAGCTGAAGTTTGATGAGTTTGACGATTGAATATCAACATAATGTGTAACTACTCAGCACCCATTGAAAACATCCCGTAACTGCTCAGATCGCTTCCGGTTTTGCTGATGGCAAGGCGAAAAAGCGGAGTTTACTACTGTAAACGAGCATTTTTCAACGCCGCTATCGGGAAAATTAGGAGTGGGCTGAGTAGTTACCATAATGTTATATATGAGGGAATGATGGTTGCCTTAATAAAGGAGATGCAATGAACACGATTGAAGCGACTTACCGTATTGTAACACCAATGTTTATTGGTGGTGCAGATCAAAGTCCGTCGGATGGCATCAGACCGCCATCATTCAAAGGCGCGCTGCGCTTCTGGTGGCGTGCATTGCACTGGGGAAACTTTTTACAAGATGCGAGCAATGATGAAGCCCAAGCACTTCAAACATTGCATCAAAAAGAAGCTGAGCTTTTTGGTAGCGCTGCCCAAATGAAAAATGGCAAGCAAGTGGGCGGGCAAGGGAGTTTTTTACTTAAAATCGAACAAGCACAACATGTTCAGTTTGATGATAAATGGCCCGCTGCCAAGCCTCTGAAAGGAAGCGGTTATCTTGGCATTGGCCTGTGGGAAAGTGGATCAAAAGATAAGGATAATTTCCAAGCGCATCGAAAAAGCATGGCTTCGACGACACCCTTTAAAGTCACTTTACTGCTCAATCAACGTGCATCAGGTAACGATAAAGAACAACTATGTCGATCTTTGAAAGCACTTGGTTTATTCGGTGGCTTA
>JAUZRF010000054.1 GCA_030950645.1 Mariprofundales bacterium | reverse complement strand
GCAAAAAGTCCATTCATGGGCGCGATGATGACTTCTTGCGCAGTCATCAAACTTTAAGCAAATAAAAGGAGGTGTTTTATGGCATCAAAAAACCGTATTGCATTACTGATTGATTGTGACAATGTCAGTCAGCATGCTATTGAGGGTGTGTTGGAGGAGCTGGCATGTCATGGCACGGTGAATGTACGCCATGCACATGGCGATTGGAACAACTCCTATTTATCTGGCTGGATTGCGAAGTTGCATCCCAATGCGATTCGACCGATGCAGCAGTTTGCTTATACGCAGGGAAAAAACGCCACCGATTCGGCTATGATTATTGATGCAATGGATCTGCTGTATAGTAAGCATATTGATGCTTTTGCACTGATGACCAGCGATAGTGATTTTACTCCGCTGGTAATGCGGATTCTGGAGAGTGGTTTACCGGTTTATGGCTTTGGTGAAAAGAAAACGCCGAAGGCTTTTGTGGATGCGTGTTCGCTGTTTATCTATACCGAAAAACTATTGTCGGGCAATGGTGAGAAAAAAGAGAAAAAGAGTGCGTCGACCAGAAAAAGCAGTAAGGAACTGGTGGCGGATATCGAATTGATTCGACTGCTGCGCAAGGCCATCGAACAATCTTCTGGTGATGATGATTGGTCAAATATGGCCAGAGTCGGTTCCTATATCTCCAATAACAGCTCGTTCTCATCGGTGAACTATGGTTATAAACGATTGGGCGACTTGATCAAGGCAACGAACCTGTTTCAGATAGAGATGCGGCATGATGGTTCGGTAATGTATCTTCGTGATAACTCGCAATGAAAATTGGTGGATTTCGGTGACCCCTGAATTCAAGTCATCAGTGCAATTTCGAAAATCGCCCTCATTTTAATTTCGGTTTTGCAACTATTCAGTACCATACCAAAAAATAGGGGTAACTGCTTAGATTGCTTCCAATTTGGCGAAGCCATATCGCCGCCGTCGATTAGGCGATATGTATCATAGAAAATGCGTGCAGACGCTCTATCCAAAAAACACCTACGCTTTCTGGAGACTACGGCTGATTTTATGTCGAATATCCAGAATGGGGTTGATGTCTGTTGCGTATTCGTTGTTGACACACTACGGCCTGGATCTTGCCACGCTATCGCGATCTGCTTAGCCTAGATGACTATGTCGATTTGTAACTACTCAGCTCACTCTCGGTTTTCCTGATAGCGGCGTTGAAAAATGCTCATTTACAGTAGTAAACTCCGCTTTTTCGCCTTGTCATCAGAAAAACCGGAAGCAATCTGAGCAATTACGGGATGTTTTCAATGGGTGTTGAGTAGTTATGTTGATTTTAACGGTAGCGACCACAACGGCACTGAGATCAACGGCCAGCCGCAGTTGTTGCTTGATGTCGGGCAGCTGTTTGGCATCAGTCGCGCGCGATCCGGGGTGGAGTTGTATCTGCATCGTCACTGCTTCCGGCGCAGCAGCGTGCCCTAGGCGATGGTGAAATGGATCTTGTGATGGCGCACATGGGAAAGGCGAAGAGCTCCTCACGGAGGATGAATATATTGATGCGTTATATCGCCTTGCTATTGATGATGCTGGCAGTTGCGTCCGTCGGCGGGCGGGCGGCAGAGGGTCGCGCAGGCAAGGTTTATAAGGTGGCGATCGATGCCGAATACGCGCCGTATGAGTTCGTCGATGTCGACGGCAAGGTCAAGGGCATGCTGCCTGACCTGCTGCGCGCTATTGGCAACTCCGCCCATGTCACCTTCGAATTCCTGCCTATGGCGTGGCCGGATGCGGTGGCGGCGCTGAACGCTGGTCGGGTCGATCTGGTCAATATGATCCGCACCCCGGATCGGATTGGAAAGTATGAATTCTCTGAGCCGCATAGTCGTATCCATCAGGCGCTGTTCCGCAATGCGCGGGAGCGTGAAATTCGCGGCGTAGCATCGCTTTCGGGGCACCGGGTGGCGCTGCAGCAGTTTGATATTGCGGTCGAGAAGTTGGCGGATCGGCACGGTTTTGAGCGCGTCATGGTGAGCAGCAAGCGGGAGGGTTTTTTGCAGCTGAGTAGCGGCAAGGTGGCGGCATTTTTCAGCGCCGAGCAGCCGGGGCTTTATTTGCTACATAAATATGGGTTCAAGAATGTGGATCTGGCTGCTACCGGACTGTTTCCGCAGGATTACTGTTTTACTGCCAAAAAGGGTAATCATGCCATCATTGTCCTGCTCAACCGCGAACTGGCACAACTCAAACAGTCCGGTCGCTACGATGCCATCGTCAAAGAGTGGTCTATTGCCCCACCGGGCTGGCTGGAGCTGCACAAAGAGGATGTGCTGGTCGGCATTGCCCTGCTGATTCTGCTAGTGGTTGGTTTTGTGTTGTGGAGTATGCAGTTGCGGCGTCAGGTAAGGCGACAAACCCGGAAACTGGCCGAGCAGGCGCAGGAGATGGCGGCGGTGATCGAGAAATCCCCCAACGGGATTCTACTGCTGACCGAGGATGGTGCTATTCGTAGCGCCAATCCGGCGCTATGTGCTATGTTTGGTCATGGCGAGACAGAGTTGCGGCGCATGACGATCCACGATCTGGTGCCTGAGCAGGTACGCCAGCGGCATGTCGGTCTGTTTGCGGACGAGGTGGCAGGAAAATCGCATCAAATGATGGATCAGACCCGTGAACTGCGTGGACTGCGCCAGAATGGAAGTGAATTTCCGTGCGATGTTACCGTCTCCTCGTTCATGGTCTCGGGCAGGCGGATGATCAGTGCGCTGGTGCAGGATCTGACCGCGCGCAAACAGGCTGAGCAGAGACAAGCTGAGATGCGGGCCAAGATTGAGCACACCCAACGGCTGGAGTCGTTGGGTGTGTTGGCCGGTGGTATTGCCCATGATTTCAATAACATTCTCACCGCCATCCTGGGTAATGCAGCCATGGCCGAGCGCAAGGTCTTGAAAAATCCGCAGGATACCCAGCGCTATCTGAGTAATATCGTCGAATCGAGTGAACGGGCGGCCGAGCTCTGCAAGCAGATGCTGGCCTACTCCGGCAAGGGGAAGTTCGTGGTCAAGGCGATTGATCTCTCCGCCATGGTGGCGGATATTATCCGCCTGCTGGAGGTCTCTATCGTCAAGAGCGTAGTGCTAAAATACCACCTGACGGAGAAGCTCCCCGCAGTGGAGGCCGATGCGGCGCAGATGCAGCAGGTGATCATGAACTTGGTGATCAATGCAAGTGACGCGATTGGGAATCGTAGCGGTGTGATTACGATCTCCACCGGCATGATGCGGGTGGATAGTGCCTACCTGGCGGGCACCTGCCTCGATGATGATCTGCCGGAGGGTCGTTATGTCTACCTTGAGGTGTCTGACACCGGTTGCGGCATGGATAAGGCCACCCAGGACAAGGTGTTTGAGCCCTTTTTTACCACCAAATTCACTGGCCACGGCCTGGGCATGGCTGCGGTACTTGGTATCGTGCGCGGCCATCGCGGCGCGCTCAAGCTCTACTCCGAGCTGGGGCGTGGCACCACCTTTAAAATGCTGCTGCCGGCATCCGATCAGGCGTCGCAAATGCTGACAGCGCAAGTGAGGCCGGAGCAGCAATGGTCAGGTTGCGGCACGGTGCTGATTGTTGATGACGAGGAGACCGTCCGCGAGGCCGCCGCCATGATGCTGGAGGCGATGGGCTTTGCCATCCTCACTGCGGTGGACGGTGAGGATGGCGTGCGGGTCTATCGTCAGCATCAGGCGAAGATTGTGGTGGTATTGATGGACATGACGATGCCGAGGATGGATGGCAAGCGCTGTTTCACTGAGCTGCGGCGCATCAACCAGGATGTGCGGGTGGTGCTCTCCAGTGGCTACAATGCGCAGGAGGCGACCAGCCAGTTTGCCGGTCAGGGGTTGGCGGGATTTCTCCAGAAGCCCTATTTTCCTGATACACTGCAAGCTAGAATGCGTGAGATACTGGAGAAGTGATATGAAGAATTTGATTGCATTGCGTTGGTGCCAGGTGCTGGCTGTTTCTCTGATCCTGGGATTGGTGGTTGTGGCTGCCAATACATTTTGGTGTCAAATCCAACCGCAGACCCCAGCTTATGTGCAGAAAATTGGTGCGGATTTCACCTTGCGTTCGACGAATGGCCCGTTGGCGCTGCATGATTTTCGTGGTCAGGTGGTGCTGCTCTATTTTGGCTATACCCACTGTCCCGATGCTTGCCCAACAGCGCTGGGCACCATCTCTGGAGCGATCAGAGAGCTTCCGCTGACCATGCGTTCACGGGTGGCGGGGTTGTTTGTCAGTCTTGATCCGGAGCGCGACACCCCGGCGATTTGCGATGCCTATGCCCACTTCTTTCATCCGGCGATTCATGGCGTCACTGGCACGCCTACGCAACTGGCGAAGATCGCCCGAAGCTGGCGCGTCAATTACGCGATTCCCAGCCATGCTCCGGGTAGTAATTATGCGCTCTCCCACTCCACATTTATCTACCTGGTGGATACGCACGGGAAGGTGCGTGCGCTGTTTGGCGACCATTCGACCCGTCAGGAGATCTCCCGCGAACTGCGGGTATGGCTGAGTGCCTCTCTTGCCTCGTAACTACTCAGCTCACTCCCGGTTTTCCTGATAGCGGCGTTGAAAAATGCTCATTTACAGTAGTAAACTCCGCTTTTTCGCCTTGCTATCAGAAAAATCAGAAGCAATCTGAGCAGTTACAACTCAGCTCACTCCCGGTTTTCCTGATAG
>JAUZRF010000053.1 GCA_030950645.1 Mariprofundales bacterium | reverse complement strand
AAACCAAAGATGCTTATTGTGGGAGCTGTCATGCGAAAGTTGATTCATATTATTTATGGCGTACTGAAAAACGATCAACCATTTAATCCTGATTTTCAGCTTAAAAAGAGTTGACTATCAAGACGGTATCTGACCCGGTTGCCTTTTGCCTCGCCTTTTCCCAGCTCGCTCACCACCAAGGCTTTATACCCCAGCAGCAGTGGGTGGTTTGGAATCTCCTCCTTCAAAGCGATTCCGAGGGGCCTACCCTCATTTTTCATATAGCACTGAAAGGCTTCCGCCTTTCGTTCATGGCACACCAAGACCTGACCCCAAAGCATTCTGACGCATGTGGTAACTGCGTTGATGCCTGCAAGAAACATTTGAAGGCGTTAGTTTGCCTCCTGCGCGTTGTAGCCATTGAATAGATTCATACTTAGTCGGCGGTATATTGGCTCATTAATGCTTGCTTTTACGCGATAAAAAGTGAGGGTTCATACATCAGGGATAGCTTGATATTGAACGCTGTCGTATTGCATCTAGGGAGTATAATCAACTATGTATAATTTTGAAAAGCTTGTTGAAAAATGTCGGAAAGATGAAAAATATTTCGTCATTCATAACGCCAGCAGGGCACATGCTCGCATCTTGTTTCAAAACCTCCTGATTGAATCCGCCGAGAAGCACGAAGATGTATGTCTCTTGAGCGGCAAGCTCGATGCCAAATTTTACGATGATCTGTTGCCCGATGTGACGAAAGCTTTGCAGGCGGGGGTGAAAGTCAGGGTATTGATTGCCGAAAATGACAGCAAGGCTCCCCCTTCGCAAAGGTTTATTGACGCCGTTTGTCAATTTGAAAATGGCACAGTGCGGACGAATACAGACCTTTCCAGCAATATTCCCCACTTTATTGTCGTTGGTGACCATAAATACCGGCTCGAATTGGATGACGATGCCTCAAGAGCGGTCGCGAATTTCCGTGATGAGATGGTTGGTCAGCGGCTGGTATCAGGCTTTAACGATGTTTGGGGGCGTTCACCTTCCCACGCTAACGCCAAATAGTATTATATGGTTGCCCATACCCTGCTGCTTGGTAATGCTAACGGCCTGGTGATTCTCACCTCAGCCATGTTTGCCTTTGCCCAGTATTCGGATGTGAAACACCGCGCGGTCATTGGTGATCGCAAAGCGTTAATTAGCCGTAAAATTGATGATGACGATCTCTTAAAAGATGAGGATATTCGATCCGTTTATGACGAAATCATGACCCTGAAGCGTATTCGCCTCTCATATCCGCTTTCAGTACTTTTTGTGCTACTGTTGTGCTTTGCCCTGATCGAAACCGCAGCACTGATCTGTCCTCAGCTCAATTGGCTAAAGGGTGTGATCGCCTTGATGGGAGTTGTTCTGGTGGCAGTCGGGATCTGGTTGGGTATTTTGATTCTCAGAATGGGTAGTGAGCGCAGAGAGCTGTCGACAAAGGTCGATCAGTTTGAACAGCTTTGTAAAGTAGCTAGGAGTTTTTCCGCCTGATTTCATCTGCTCGGCGGGTGAAACAATTCTGGAAAAAAAGGAATAGCATTTCCAATGGATGCGCATTGTCTCGTTACAGTGAGGAGCGCAACCAAAGAGGGGTAAACAAGTGCAGGCTGGGGCGAAAAGGTTGATCCTCCGTGCTTTTCGCGAGGAAGAACATCAGGGGTCAGGGCTTGTTTCGCGGATTACCTTCTGGTTTTTAAGTCCGTTGAAATTTAATAAAGGGTAAATAAATCACCAGATTAACAGCCTAAATCCGCGAAACAATACCTGACCTCAAAGCATTCTCCCAGCCATTATAAAACATCTTTGACAGTGGAGAATTAGGCGAAAAAGTGGTTGGTTCCATTTTGGAACATACCACTCAACGCGGTGCAATAGAGGGTAAGACCCAAACTAAACAGGCCGTGTGCGTAAATAGCGCAAGCACGGTTCTGTGAGGGGCTTGGGGACAATGATGATATCGGCAAGGGCAAACACGAGCCAATCAATCAGAGCCCCCAGCCTACTCGACACGCCGCTATCGGGAAAATTAGAAGTGAGCTGAGTAGTTACGAGGATGGGAAGTAAAAGAAGGGTGAATAAGTATGCTGTCCCCTTTTTACAGTATTGATCGCAACATCGTAGGGTTCTAGGCTATGCGCATGTGGGTGCGGTTTGGAATTCTTGTTTGCGAGGTGAAAAATGATTGAAATCAAGGTGCCTTCATTGGGCGAATCGGAGTCGGAGGCGACGCTGATCTCTTGGCTTAAGCAGCCGGGAGATGCGGTGGCGGTGGACGATGTGTTGGCCGAGGTGGAGAGTGATAAAATCACCTTAGAGATCACCGCGCTCGATAGTGGAATCTTGCGCGAACAACACAAAGCAGTGGGAGCCGTGGTGACACCCGATGAGGTGATTGGCTTGGTTGAGCCGGGTGAGGTGGTGGCTGATTCAACGGAACTTCCAGCGGATCGGCCAGCGAAAACGGCAGCGAAATCGCCCGCTGCGCCAGCCACCTCCGCCATCCCGCATGAGGCCGCAGCCAGCGAGCCGCCCGCCGTGGTCGCCGTTGCCGAGGAGCAGCAGGGCAATCCGCGCCAGCAGGAGCGCCAGCCGATGAGCCGACTCCGCAAACGCATTGCGACCCGGCTCAAGCAGGCGCAAAATAGCGCGGTCATGCTCACCACCTTCAACGAGGTTAATATGAAGCCGGTAATGGATCTGCGCGCCCGCTACCGCGATCAATTCAAGGCCAGCCATGGTGTTGGCTTGGGCTTCATGTCGTTTTTCCTGCGTGCCTCGGTGTTGGCGCTGGCCAAGTTTCCGGCGGTGAACGCCTACATCGATGGCGAGGATGTGCTCTACCATAACTATGCCGATATCGGGGTGGCGGTTTCGACCGATAACGGCCTAGTGGTGCCGGTGCTGCGCGATGCTGGCGTGAAGGGCTTTGCCGAACTGGAGCGTGGGGTGGCGGATCTGGCGCACAAGGCTCGGGATGGCGGCTTGCTGCCGGGGGATCTCAAGGGCGGCACCTTCTCGATCACCAATGGCGGGGTGTTTGGCTCGCTGCTCTCTACCCCAATTGTCAATCCGCCGCAGAGCGCGATTCTGGGGATGCACACCATTCAGAAGCGTCCGGTGGTGGAGAACGATCAGATTGTGATCCGACCGATGATGTATCTGGCGCTGACCTACGATCATCGATTGATCGACGGCAAGGAGGCGGTGCAGTTTTTGGTGGCGATTAAAGAGGCAATAGAGATGCCAGCAGCGCAGTTGCTCGATCTCTGAACGCAGAGCTTGTGTGTGCTGATGCGCAACAGGCGCGATTGGAGCAGATCGAGTGCAAGCTGGCCTATGTCGAAGATCTGGTCGAACAGCTCAACGGCGTAGTCACCAGCCAACAACGCCAACTTGATGCACAGCAGCAACGCATTGCGCGCTTGCGCAGTCAGCTTAAGCAGGGCGAATCCCAACTCGCCCGCCCCGAAGAAGAGCCCCTACCACCGCACTATTGAGGTGATCGTTATGAGGAAGAAAAGATCAATGCCAACTATGGATAAATCGTGACTACTCAGTACCCTACCCAAAAATGGCTGTAACTGCTCAGATTGCTTCCGGTTTTCCTGATAGCAAGGCGAAAAAGCGGAGTTTACTACTGTAAATGCGCATTTTTCAACGCTGCTATCAGGAAAACCGGGAGTGAGCTGAGTAGTTACGATAAATCCGACATATTATTGAAAACCAAACAGTGGTTTCGCGATGTGATGATGGAGAATCACATCAAAAATAGCCGCAAGCTGACCGATGCAGCACAGTTCAATATCAACCCTTTTTTGGCAGTTTACTTGGCTAATTTTCTCACTGGATCATCCGATGCCAAGGGAATCGCCAAGGCGCTGGTCTATCCTAGGGTGTTGGGAACCTCGATTACGGGATCGTTTGGAACCCAGATGCAGGGATTTATTAGCGAGGTGTTGGCAGGCTATGGCAGCGCCATTGCTGGCATTGATATTGAGTTTGTCGATCAGGTGGATGGCCTACGCAAGTATTGCCAGCTTAAACTGGGGCCGAATACGATTAACAAGGATGATGTGGAGACGATTTCCGGTCATTTTAATCGGGTGATTCGTCTGGCAAAAACCAATAATCTTCGCATTGCTCTGGAGGATATGGTGGTTGGTGTGCTGTATGGTGAGCCGTCTCAGTTGAGCAGCCATTATCGCCGGATTGGTAGCCAGTATCATTTTCCGGTATTGGCAGGCGCGGATTTTTGGCATCGTTTGACTGGGGATTCCGACTTTTTTGCTGATCTGCTTGTTGCTATTGGTGAGGTGGCGCGCGAGGCAGATTTTCGTCAAGAGCTTGATCGGATTATTGATACCCTAGCAGAGAGCGAATCAATTCAGCAGTTGTCCCGCCACTGATGGCGCGCGATGGTCGGTAACCATGACCAAGGTTGATACTCCACCCTCTTCCACTGTGAACTATTATTCTATGGCTCAGGTTGCTGATATATTAGGTGTTTCTAAAGAGACATTACGGCGATGGGATCGGTCGGGACAATTGGTGCCACAGCGCCATTCCGGCAATAATTATCGCGTTTATCACCGTTCACAGTTGATGGGCTTTGAGCAGGTGCAGCGGTTGTGTAGCAGCAAATGGGATCAAGAGCTGGAGGTAGATCCTCAGCGGCCATTTCAAGTGCTGGAGCTGTTTGCCGGTTGTGGTGGCTTGGCGCTTGGGTTGGAACAGGCAGGGTTCCGAGCGCTGATGCTCAACGAGCTTCAGCCCGACGCTTGTGCAACCTTGCGTCGTAACCGGTCGCAATGGAATGTGGTGGAGGGCGATATTTCAGGGGTCGATTTTTCGCATTTACGGGGGGATGTTGACCTGTTATCCGGAGGGTTTCCTTGCCAGGCATTCTCTTATGCCGGTAAAAAACTCGGGTTTGAGGATACGCGCGGCACACTGTTTTTTGAATACGCTCGTGCAGTGCAGGAGACCCGTCCCAAGGTGCTTTTGGCGGAGAATGTGCGAGGTCTACTCAATCATGATCAGGGGCGTACGCTGGATGCGATTACGGCGGTAATTGATGAGCTGGGATATGCGCTAATTGGGTCTCGGGTGCTGAAGGCGATGTTTTATCAGGTGCCGCAGAAACGGGAACGGCTATTTTTGGTGGCTGTGCGGAAAGATTTGGTGGATGGTGCGCATTTTGAGTGGCCATCCCCGTACCATCGTATCATGACGATGCGTGATGCGCTCAAAGCGGGGGATCTGTATGCCGATGATGTGCCGTTGTCATCGGGGCAGAGTTATCCGCCAGCGAAGCGTGCTGTTTTAGCGATGGTGCCGCCGGGAGAGTATTGGAAAGCATTGCCAGAGGATGTGCAGCGTGAATACATGAAGAAAAGCTTTTTTCTTGGTGGCGGCAAGACCGGGATGGCGCGAAGGCTATCGTGGGATGAGCCCAGTTTGACGCTCACCTGTGCGCCGGCACAAAAACAGACGGAGCGTTGTCATCCGGACGAGACCCGTCCGCTCACTGTTCGCGAGTATGCGCGCATCCAAACCTTTCCCGATGGCTGGCAATTTTCGGGTTCAGTTACCTCGCAATATCGGCAAATAGGGAATGCCGTACCGGTAAACTTGGGGTATGCGGTGGGGCGTTCATTGGTGCGGTTATTTAATGCACTAGAGGCGCATGACCAGCAACCGACTGTTGCAAACAGTGAACCACTTGATCACAGCCGACAGCTCGTATTGAATATCTAGCTGTTTAATCCACGGAGGTGAGGAGTATGGAAGCGGAAACGGTGTCTCGGACATTGCTGATTTTGCGCCACGGTCAGGCTGGGGCGGCGGCCCAAGATGTGGCGCGCGCGCTGACCGAACGCGGCAAGCGGGATGTGCGGCGCATTGCTGAGTGGATTCGACAGCAGGGTATGGAGCCAGAAGTCATTATTGCCTCAGCCGCGATGCGTACGCGTGCCACCGCAGCTTTGTGCTGCGCTGTTTTGGGCGTTGATGAATCGCGCATGCGTTGTGAACAGGCGCTCTATCTGGCGGATCGTGCGCGCTGGTTAGCGGAGATCAACCAGATTTCACCCGAGGTGCGCACGGCGATGGTGGTGGGCCACAACCCCGATCTATCGGGGCTGGCCTCACGGTTGGGCGGCGAACCAATTGGGCTTGCCACCGCCAATCTGGTCTATTTAACCACCACCGGCGATTGGGCTACGCAGTGCGATCATACCATGCAATTGCAGCAGGTGGTTGATCCCTTGGCTCTGCAAAAACGGTGAAACTTCAGTTACAAAGGATATCTGGCAGAGAAATTTGTGCAAAATGAGCTTCGATGCCATGGTTCCTACCCAACCTACGACTGGGAGCAAAGGGAAGCTGAAATTGAGTTTTTATAGTACTACTCAGTTCACTCCTTGTTTTCCCGATAGCGGCGTTGAAAAATGCGCATTTACAGCCATTTTCGGGTAGGGTGTAACCTGTTCGGCGGGGCTAGTGGCGAAGCTGGAACTGTGCCGCTACCTTGGCGCTGTAAGGGTCGGCTGCGGCTTTGTAAAATAAGGGGGATTGGAGAAATATATGGCCACAAAAGCAGATTTGGTGACGCGCGTGCAGCAGAGGGTTGGGCTTGCAAAAATCGACTCCGCCAAGATGGTAGAGGCGGTGCTTGAATCGGTTCGGCAGACGCTGGAGCAGGGTGAGGATGTCAGGCTATCCGGCTTTGGTAATTTTCATGTACGCGCTAAGGCACCGTAAATAAATAACTCATCGGTTTTCACTTGTCTTTTTGCTTGCTTTCTTCGTTGTAAAAAGCCTTATATAGCAGTGCTATATGCCGCTTTTTCGCCTTGAAACCAAACA
>JAUZRF010000052.1 GCA_030950645.1 Mariprofundales bacterium | reverse complement strand
GGTGCCAAGTCTTGTTCGATCCCTCGCTGTACTTTTTTGGCATAGTCTGCCGACCATGCAGGTGATTGTTTGGCCCACCACGCTTTGGCAATAGTTGCAAACTTGCATTTCAATTTTTCCTTATCTGCCCTTGGATCAATGCCCTCCGCAATTTTGGTGCGAATTTCCGCCGCTTTTTTGCGAGCCAAGGAAAGACTCATTGCGGGGTATTGCCCAAGCGTGATCTCGGGTCGCACATTCCTAAAGGTGTAGCGCAGCCGCCATGATTTTGCTCCGCTGGGGTAGATCAACAAGATCAAGCCTGCGCCATCCTGTATCTTGTCCGGCTTATTGCCGCCACTGTGCCTTGCCCTTTTCACCTCAAATGCTGTCAGCGCCATAAATCAACCTCCATTCCAGACATTGCGCGGGGTTTTTATTTTAACTATTAATTAATACAAACCAATTACTTATAGATTATTATCTGTCGAAAGATTGGGGGTTCTTGTTCATGAAACCACCATTTTGGCGGTTTGTGTGACCAAGAACCCCGCCAGAACCCCCACACAACCCCGCGTTCGCATGGTGCTGGATGGTACTCATTGCTACCACCCAGACAACAAAAAACCCCGCAAGTACTGGACTTACGGGGTTGTTTGGTGCTGTATGGTGCTAGATGAATACAGCAGAAAAAAGGCTACATCATGCCGCCCAGTCCACCCATGCCGCCCATGTCACCGCCGCCCGCTGGCATTGGCTCATCTTTCTTGGGCTTCTCAGCAATCATCGCTTCGGTTGTAATCAGCAATGAAGCTACAGAAGCAGCATTTTGCAATGCGGTACGCACCACCTTGGTTGGGTCGATAACGCCCATCTTGACCAGATCTCCGTACTCCTCGGTCGAAGCATTAAAACCAAACGCAGCATCGCTGCTGTTGGCTACAGTATTGATGACCACAGAGGCCTCAACACCACAGTTGGCCACGATTTGACGCAATGGCTCCTCGACTGCACGGTAGATGATGTTGGCACCAACCTCTTGATCGTGGTTGGTTGCATCCACCTTGGCGGCATTGGCGCGGGCGCGAATTAGCGCTACGCCACCACCAGGTAGGATCCCCTCTTCCACTGCCGCACGGGTAGCATGAAGCGCATCATCAACGCGATCTTTTTTCTCTTTCATCGCCATTTCAGTTGCGGCACCGACTTTGATTACGGCCACGCCGCCAGCCAGTTTGGCTAGACGCTCCTGCAGCTTCTCTTTGTCATAATCGGAGGTGCTGTCATCAATCTGCTTACGAATCTGGGCAATACGGCCTTCGATTCCAGCCTTGTCACCAGAGCCATTCACGATAGTGGTGGTATCTTTGGTGATTTTGACCGAACCCGCAGTTCCTAGATCCTCTAGGGTTACATTTTCTAGCTTCAGGCCTAAATCCTCAGAGATCACCTTGGCGCCGATGAGTACCGCCATGTCTTCCAGCATCGCTTTGCGACGATCGCCGAATCCAGGTGCCTTCACTGCCGCCACATTGACCACACCACGCATCTTGTTGACTACTAAGGTGGCCAACGCCTCGCCTTCGATATCTTCAGCGATGATCAACAGTGGCTTACCTGAACGCGCTACGGCCTCCAGCAGTGGCAACATATCACGCATGTTGGAGATCTTCTTCTCAAACAGCAGGATATATGGGCTCTCAACCAACGCTTCCATGCGCTCGGTATCGGTCACGAAGTAGGGTGAGAGGTAGCCGCGATCAAACTGCATCCCTTCAACCACATCAAGCTCAGTCTCCAGACCCTTGGCCTCTTCGACGGTGATCACACCCTCTTTACCAACCTTGTCCATGGCGTCAGCGATGATTTTGCCGATCTCAGCATCACCATTGGCGGAGATAGTGCCCACCTGAGCGATCTCTGCCTGATCTTTCACCTCTTTGGACAGCTTGCCCAGCTCAATGATGATGTTGGCGACAGCCTTTTCAGCACCGCGCTTGAGATCCATCGGGTTCATGCCAGCAGCTACAGCCTTAACGCCCTCACGAGCAATCGCCTGTGCCAGTACGGTAGCGGTAGTGGTGCCATCGCCAGCGATATCAGCGGTTTTGGAAGCAACTTCCTTCACCATCTGCGCGCCCATGTTCTCGAACCTGTCTTCAAGCTCGATCTCTTTGGCGACAGTAACGCCATCCTTGGTCACACTCGGTGCGCCCCAAGATTTTTCCAGCACTACATTGCGCCCTTTAGGGCCCAGTGTCACCTTGACGGTGTCAGCCAGAATATTCACTCCGCGAAGCATTTTCGCACGAGCATCTTCAGAAAAACGGATGTCTTTCGCAGCCATTGTTCATTTACTCCTTAATAACTAATTTTATTTGTTGATTGATTGAGGGGCGGCTTAGCTTTCAACGATGCCGAGGAGATCATCCTCACGCATCATCAGGAACTCGTCACCATCAAGTTTGATTTCGGTGCCGGCGTATTTGGAGAAGATCACGCGATCACCAGCCTTAACCTCCAGCGGGCGCACATCGCCATTCTCCATAATTTTACCGTTTCCGGCTGCGATTACCTCGCCCTGGATTGGCTTTTCTTTGGCCGAATCAGGGATAATAATTCCACCGGTGGATTTCTCTTCTTCATCCAGCCGACGGACGATTACGCGGTCATGTAAAGGACGAACTTTCGTTGTCATCGTTGTCTCACTCCTAGCAGTTTGTAAATTAGTTCGGGGTGTATCCCCGAGTGGAGGGTTTATATGGGCGGCATGATGGATATTCAACCCCCCTCCCAGCAGAGGTTCGAGATCCCTTGCTTGTTACCCCGCCATGCTTAGCTTTTGCACCAAGTATAGGCTAAGCAGGGCATTGATTAGAGTGCTGCTGGTCAGGTTGATCCGGGGGGGGCAATCCACATCGAACGCGCACAAACACTGGCCAAGCTGACAGCAATTCGGGACATTCCGACCCTGCCTGACTGCTTCCTCAAGATTCAACAGGTGCTCAGCCACCCTAACAGTGATGCCTCGGACTTGGCGGAGGTGGTGCGCACCGACATCGCTACCACCGCCATGGTGCTCAAAGAGGCCAACTCCTCGCGCTATCTCCGTAGTAAACGGAAGATCGGTGATATTGATGAAGCGGTAGCGCGATTGGGTATGGATGAGGTGGCGCAGATTGCGATGGTGATCTCACTGGTGCAGGGCTTTCGATTACCGACCACCGAGCACAATGTGCATCTGTTTTGGTCGCACGCCTTTTTGGTTGCATCTCTCTCCTCGCAGTTGACCAAGGCATTACCAGATGAGGAATGTGACTTTAATCCACACACCATTTTTACCGGTGGGTTGCTGCATGATATCGGTCGCGCGCTATTGGGGCTGCGTATCGATCAGAAGTATTTTAGCCACTTCAAGGCGGAAATGGATGGCGTGAGCCTGCTGGCTGAAGAGCGGCGCAGTTATGGCGTCGATCACGCTGAAGCGGGTGCGGTGGTGATGGAGCGCTGGGCGTTTCCGCAGGAGATGGTCACCATGGTAGCACAGCACCATATGCCGATTGGCGAGAGCTGTTTGGCGGCAGCGGTTGTTCAGTGGGCGAATCGGTTGGCACACCTCCGTGGCGAGCGACTTGATACAACGGAGAAGGTCTCTGCGGCTTTGGTGAGTGGGGAGGTGTTGTCCGATGGCGAGGCGCAGATCGCAATGCTGTTGGAGGAGCGATTAGGAGCGCAGATTTTTTAATGCGGCACCTGGATCGGGCTGACGCATTAGCGATTCGCCAATCAAGAAACCATAAACCCCTATTTTTTGCATGCGCGCCATATCGGCTTTGCTGTTGATTCCAGACTCGGTGATCACCGTTGTATCCGTGCCAATGCGCGGCAATAGCTGCTCAGTGGTGGCTAGATTGGTGGCGAAGGTGTGCAGGTTGCGATTATTGATGCCGATGAGTTGTGTCTCCAACTCCAGCGCCCGCTCCAACTCCGCTTCGTTGTGTACCTCCGGTAGGATCGACAGCCCAAGCTCGCGCGCCGCAGCCACAATCTCAGCGATCAAGCCATCATTGATCATTGCCATAATCACGAGAACTGCATCGGCACCCAATGCGCGCGCCTCGATTACCTGGTAGGGATCGACGATGAAATCTTTGCGCAATAGCGGCAGATCGACCGTAGCGCGCACCGTGCGGAAAATGGCATCGGAGCCTTGAAAATAACGCACATCGGTTAGCACGGAGAGGCAGGCAGCACCGCCCTCTTGGTAGCGCGATGCAATCCAAGCAGGGTCAAAATTGGCACGAATCACCCCTTTGGACGGGCTGGCCTTTTTAATTTCGGCAATCACCGCCGATTTTTGTTGTGCCACTTGTGCCATCAGGGTGGTTGCAAAACCTTTGGGCGCGTACTCTTCCGCTTGGCGCAATAAGGCGGATTCCGTCATGCGCTGTTTACACTGCCGCACCCAGTCGCGTTTGTAGGCCGCGATCTCATCGAGGATTGTGCTCACGCAGCGGCCTGTTGGGTGAATTGCGTTAAATGGGTCAGGACTTTGCTTGCCTGTCCATCATCAATGGCCCTTGCTGCTTGTGCAATGCCTGCGCCAATATCTGGCGCTTTATTCGCCACCCACAGTGCAGCACCTGCGTTGAGCAGCACGATATCGCGCCCAGCACCTTTCTGACCAGCCAGAATGTGGCGTATGATGGCCGCGTTATACGCGGCATCTCCACCTGCCAAGGCCTGCGGTGATGCACGCGGCACGCCAAAGGCCTCGGGATCGATCTCAAACGGCTGCAATTGTCCATTTTCTACCAAAATAGCATCGGTGATGTCGGTGGTGGTGATCTCATCAAGCCCGTCGCGACCATGTACTATCAGTGCGCGCTGGCAACCGAGCGTTGCCAATGCACCGGCTATTAGCTCTAGCTTATCATGGCTATAGACGCCAATGATTTGAAACGGCGCATGGGCCGGATTGGTTAGCGGCCCGAGCAGATTGAAGATGGTGCGTACGCCGAGCTCACGACGCGGCCCTGCGGCATATTGCATTGCGGGATGGTGACCGGGGGCAAAGAGAAAGCCGATACCCACCGCATCAATGCAATCGGATACCTGGTTGGGGGTGAGCACAAGCTGAACCCCCAGTGCCTCAAGCACATCAGCACTGCCGGATTTTGATGAGATGGCACGATTGCCATGCTTGGCCACCCCCAATCCGCAGCCAGCCACCACCAGTGCTACAGTGGTGGAGATGTTGAAGGTGTTGCAGCCATCACCACCGGTGCCACAGGTATCGATGAGTGGTGCGGTTTGGGGGGTGATTTTTACTGAGACCGCTCGCATCGCCTTGGCAGCACCCGCGACCACCTCAGACGACTCACCACGAATAGCGAGCCCCATCAGTAGCGCGCCAATCTGTGCCGGGGTTGCGTCACCCGCCATGATGGTGCCAAATGCTGCCTCAGCCATGGTGCCATCAACGGGATCGCCCCGATGCACTGCGGTGATGATGGCTTGCAACGGATTGCTTTTCATGTCCAAATCAAATCTCCAGGAAGTTCTTTAGCATCTGATGGCCATGTTCGGTAAGGATGGACTCAGGATGAAACTGCAGACCAAAGGTGGGATGATGGCGGTGGCGCAGCCCCATGAGTTCGCCCTCTGCCGTCCATGCGGTACGAAGCAGTATCTCGGGTAGCGGCTCAGCTACGATGAGGGAATGGTAGCGGGTAGCGGTAAAGGGCGAGGGGAGCGAGGCAAAGACCCCGCTGCCGTCATGCACAATAGGGCTGGTTTTGCCATGCATTAGGCGTGGCGCGCGCACTACCTGACCACCGAACACCTGGGCGATGGACTGGTGTCCCAAGCAGACGCCAAGAATGGGCAACTTGCCAGAAAAGTGGTGAATAACCGCCATCGAAATCCCCGCTTCATCCGGTGTGCATGGCCCTGGGGAGATGAGGATGCGTGCAGGTGTCAACGCTTCAATCCCCGCAAGATCAATCTTATCGTTGCGATACACCAACGGCTCTTGGCCTAACTCCCCAAGATACTGCACCAGATTGTAGGTGAAGGAGTCGTAGTTATCGATAACCAATATGGTCATCGGTTGCCCCTCGCCAATGCCACGGCGCGAAACATCGCGGTGGCCTTGTTGACGCATTCGCGATGTTCGTTGGCGGGGTCAGAATCGGCAACGATTCCCGCACCCGCCTGCACCAGCACCCGGCCATCACGAATCACTGCGGTGCGAATGGCAATGGCGGTATCCATGCGTTCGCCACCAAAGGAGATGTAGCCGATACAACCGGCGTAGGGGCCACGCGGCTCACTTTCGAGTTCATCAATGATCTGCATTGCCCGCACCTTGGGTGCACCGGAAACCGTGCCCGCAGGGAAGGTGGCTGCCAACAGATCAATTGCATCGACTCCCGGCCGCAGTTCCCCTTCCACTTGCGATCCAATGTGCATGACATGCGAATAGCGCTCAATCGTCATCGATTCGGTAAGCTCCACGGAACCAAAGCGGCACACCCGCCCAAGGTCATTGCGGCCAAGATCGACCAGCATCACATGTTCGGCCAACTCTTTGACGTCGGAGAGCAATTCACGCTCCAGCGCCGCATCGGCTTCTGCATTGGTGCCACGCGGGCGGGTACCTGCGATTGGCCGCACAATCGCACGCGACCCCTCCTTGCGCACTAGGATCTCCGGTGAAGAGCCAACCAGCACGGTGTCATCAATCTTAAGATGGAACAGATAGGGCGAGGGGTTGATGTGGCGTACGGCGCGATAGATCGCCAAGGGATCGCAATCGAGTGGTGCTGAGAATCGTTGCGATAGCACCACCTGAAATACATCTCCAGCCAGGATATACTCCTTGGCCTGAGTAACCATCGCCTCAAAATCGGGCTGTGCGATGTGCGCTTGTGGCTGCATTGCGGTATCTGTGGTCTGTTGCAGCGGCAATGGCGCGAGGTTGTGCGGCTGGGCTAGGCGCATTTCCATTGCATCGAGCGCTGCATTGGCAGCATCGGCCTCATCAAGTGCGCACAAATGCAGTACGCCGCGCAAGTTGTCGACCACCACAAAGCGATCAATCACCATGCAGGCCGCCAATGTGCCATCAGATGCCAGCTGCGGCACTCCCGGCTCGAAACGGGGGATGATATCATAGGAGAAGTAGCCTACCGCGCCGCCGGTAAAGGGGAGGCCTTCACCATCTAAGGCCGGGCGGGCAATCACCTGTTGGCGCAACCATGTCTCAATCGGCACTTGTGCTAGCTGCTCATGGTGTCCGTTCCGATGGGTTATCTGGAGGGTGTCATCGCGCTCCACCGCCACCTGTGCCGGGTCAAAGCCGATAATGCTATAGCGTCCCCAGCGTTCACCACCCTCGGCGGACTCAAACAGGAAGCTATCTCCGCAGTTCCCTAATCGAGCAAAGATGGTCAATGCGGTTTCACAATCCGCAGACAAGGTGCGCCGTATCAGTTTCATCACCGACTCCTACTACACAGTGATTGACAGCCCACACCTTGTACGGCGTAATTCGCCGCCTCGTGAACGGGGCCATAGCTCAGCTGGGAGAGCGCTTGCATGGCATGCAAGAGGTCGGCGGTTCGATCCCGCCTGGCTCCACCATTTCGCAAAACTCCGCGCCTTTTCAGGCGTTTGGTTATACTAGACGGGCCACCTGCCGGTACTTGCACAAAGTGCTGATACAAACCGTGAGGTAAGGTGACTCCTCTATGAGGCATTCTAGTACCCAGCATTTTCATTACAGCGAAGACTACCTCTACTATTATCGCGGGGCTATTCCCGTCGCGGCGACCCTCTATTAACACCCGCTTTCGGGTTCGTGGCTGCCTTTGAATATGCATGGTAACTGCTCAAATCGCTTCCGGTTTTTCTGATGGCAAGGCGAAAAGCCTTAAGTTTACTACTGAGCCTCTTGCCAAACGCCGCTCATGAGTTTTGCAAGAGGCTCACTGTCAATGAGCGTTTTTCAACGCCGCTATCAGGAAGGCTGGAAGAGAGATGAGTAGTTACTATGCGCATTCAGTGCCGCGCGCCCGAGCGATCTCTATTAATGCATAGATGAGATATTGAGCTGGCTGATGCATGTTTGCGCTGCGTTTATGGGTTGGAAAGGCGATCGGCGGCGGTGAGCAGGTGGAGGAATTGACCATGCAGATCACGGTTGGCGGCGAGGACATCGCCCGCCTCAATATCGAATTTCGCACCTTCAAGGTTAGTGACCATGCCTCCAGCCTCCTGTACCAGTAGCACGCCGGCAGCCAGATCCCATGGCTTGAGACCTCCCTCCCAGTAGGCGTCGAGCCGGCCACTGGCGATGTAGGCCATGTCCAGTGCGGCAGATCCGCCGCGACGATACCCCTCAACGGAGCGCATACAGTGATCCATCCGCTTTTGAAACTGATCTACTTGATCGAGACGGTAGGGTGGCAGGCCGGAAGCGAAAATGGAGTTGGAAATATTGCGCTCCTCTGCAACGCGCAGCCGTTGGCGATTGAGGAATGCCCCCTTGCCAGCTTGTGCCTCGAAGGTCTCGTTGAGAATTGGGTCGTGTACTACCGCTAGGTAGGGCTTGCCATAGCGCCATGCGCCGATGGAGACCGCAAAATGGGGGTAGCCGTGGATAAAGTTGGTGGTGCCATCAAGCGGATCGATGTACCACACGATGGAGGCATTTTGATTGACGCGATCCGACTCTTCGGCGACATAGCCGTGGTCGGGATAGTGCTGTTGCAGCTCGCTTAGGATGATGCTTTCGGCATGCTGATCAACATTGGTTACATAGTCGTGCTCCTCTTTGCGGGTGATTTTGAGCCGGTCACGCTTGTCAAAGGCGCGGGCAATCATATCGCCAGCTTTGCGTGCGGCGCGAATTGCTACATATAGCATGGGGGAACCTCAGGTAGAACTATTTGGGTGGATCAGTGGGCGCCATGCTGGGGGTTGGCGCGTAATTTTCCACCATGGTGCGAAATGGCTATATTTGGCCGCTATTCGTTAGGAGCATACCGATGACCCCCGAACAAGTGAAACAGTTAAGTTTTGAGCAGGCGTTGGAGCAGTTGCAGCTGCTAGTGACGCAATTGGAGTCTGGCTCACTGGAGCTGGAGGCGAGTGTTGCTGCATTTGAGGATGGAGTACTGCTCTCCAGACGCTGCGAAGCACTGCTTGAAGGGGCGGAGCAGCGGCTGAATATCCTGACCGATCGGAGTGACGGCGGCTCGGAATGACCATATTGACGCCGGTTGCGCCACCAGCATTGCTACTTGCGACTGCTGCGCGAATCGATCACGAACTTGCGTCTATGCTGGACGCTCACCAAAGCAGTGTGCCGAATCGGTTGTGGCAGGCGATGCGGTATTCGTTGCTGGCGGGGGGCAAGCGGATTCGACCGACGCTGCTTTTGTCCTGTTTTGCCGCCTGTGGTGGCAAGGACGAAACGGTGGCGATGCCCGCCGCGCTGGCGTTGGATTGCCTGCACACCTATTCGCTAATCCACGATGACCTGCCTTGTATGGATGATGATGCGATGCGCCGTGGTCAGCCAACCTGTCACTGCCAGTTTGATGAGGCCACTGCGGTGTTGGCAGCCGATGCGCTGCATTCGTTGGCTTTTGGTCTATTGATGGAGGGTTCGGTTAGCGATGCGACCAAGGTGGCGTTGTGCCAAGGCTTGGAGCTGGCGGCTGGATGCCGTGGCATGGTCGGTGGCCAGATGCTGGATATGGAGGCGGAAGGCAAAAAAGTGGATGACCTGTTGCAAGTGGAACGGATTCATCTGCATAAAACCGGGGCTTTGTTGCGGTTCGCATGTGAGGCTGGGGCGCGGTTAGCGGGGGCTGGTGAGGCACAACTGCATGGCTGCCAGCGCTATGGTGAGGCGTTAGGTCTGCTGTTCCAGATTGTCGATGATATCCTTGATGCGACTGCTAGTAGCGAGGTGTTGGGCAAGAGTGCTGGCAAAGATGCCATGCAGCACAAAGCAACTTATGTCTCACTGTTGGGTCTGGAGCAAGCGCGTGAGCGGGCGCAGGAGATGTGCGATTTGGCACGCGAAGCATGCGCGGTGTTGGGTCAGTCGGCGGTAGATGCACCGCTGTATCAGCTGGCGGATTACATTTTGCATAGGAGTCACTAAACGATGGCGATTACCGACTGCCCGTTGCTGGCTACGATCCACTCCCCAGCGGATGTGAAACGGCTTGATCGGGCGCAACTACCACAATTGGCACGCGAGATGCGCCACTACCTGATTCATACTCTGGCGCCGATTGGTGGCCATCTGGGCGCGGGATTAGGCGTGGTCGAGCTTACCATTGCGCTCCATTACCTGTTCGACACCCCCCACGATCATCTGGTGTGGGATGTGGGGCATCAGGCCTATCCACATAAGATGCTGACCGGCCGCTTGGAGCAGATGCCCACGATTCGCCAGTACGGTGGATTATCCCCGTTTACCAAGCGCAAGGAGTCGGAGCATGACTCTTTTGGTGCTGGCCATGCTTCGACCTCGATTTCGGCGGCCTATGGCATGGCGGTGGCGCGCCAGTTAAACCATGCGCGCGGTTACGATATCGCCATTATTGGTGACGGTGCACTGACGGGTGGGATGGCCTTTGAGGCACTGAACCATGCCGGTGGCCAGCGCAATAATATTATTGTGATTCTCAACGACAATGAGATGTCGATTGCACCCAATGTTGGGGCGATGTCCTCGTATCTGGCGCGTATTATTACGGGCTCTACCTATAGCCAAATTAAGGAGGGCGCACGCAAGATTTTGAGCGGTCTGCCCGTGATGGCATTGGAGGCGGTGCGTAGGGTAGAGGAGCATGTGAAAGGGATGGTAACTCCCGGCACCCTGTTTGAGGAGATGGGCTTTCGTTACATCGGACCGGTCGATGGCCATGATTTTGATCACCTGCTACCGACATTGGATAATCTGCGTCAATTGGAGGGGCCAATCCTGCTCCATGTGTTGACGAAAAAGGGGTTGGGGTTTGCTCCAGCGGAGGATGATCCGGTGACTTGGCATGGCCTAGGGCCGTATGACCTTGCATCCGGCGAGCCGATTCGTAGTAGCGGGGTGATGAGCTACACCAAGGTGTTTGCTGGTGCGCTAACCAAACTGGCGGACACCGACCCGCGCATTGTGGCGATCACTGCGGCGATGCCGGGGGGAACAGGACTAAGCCTATTTGCCAAACACCATCCCGAGCGCTGTTTTGATGTTGGTATTGCCGAGCAACATGCGACCACCTTTGCAGCGGGGTTGGCGGCAGCGGGGATGCGGCCGGTAGTGGCGATCTACTCGACTTTTATGCAGCGCGCGTATGACCAAATCATTCACGATATCTGCATTCAGGGCTTGCCGGTGGTGCTGTGTATGGATCGTGCCGGAGTGGTAGGGGCAGATGGCGCTACCCATAGTGGAACCTTTGATATCGCATTTTTGCGCTGTCTGCCCGGCATCACGATCATGGCTCCGCGCAGTGGGGGCGAGTTGGAGCTGATGCTTGCACATGCCTTTGCCATTGAAGGGCCAACGGCAATTCGTTATCCGCGCGGGTCTATCTGTGATGAAGCGGATGGCGGTGCGGCGCCGATTGCGCAAGGCAAGGTCGAGTTGTTGCGTCAGGGTGAAGATGCACTGGTGATTAGCGTTGGTACCCGATGTGCGGATGTGCTGACCGCGATTGATCAGGTGGGGAGGGCTTGTACCGTGCTCAACTTGCGCTTTGTGAAGCCCTTGGATGAGGTAGGTATTCTTGAGCATCTGACCCCAGGGAGGCCGCTAATGGTGGTTGAGGAGGGGAGTCGTCAGGGTGGCGTTGGCGAGCAGATTGCAGCATTGGCTTTGTCGCATGGCTGGCAGGGAGCCTTTGCCCATTTGGCTATACCCGACCGTTTCCCCGAGCACGGAACTCAGACGGAGATCTTGCGAGATTTAGGGCTGGATGCGGATGGGATTGCCGAGCGGTTGCGGCGGCTGTTCGGGAAGCCTGATTAGGCGAGCAGAGGCGAGCGCGGCAAATCAATTGAGCCAAATGGATTGAGCTTATACCAAGCCGATTAAGGCTTGGTGGCACAACTCCATTAGCGGGCCGGGGAATAGGCCGAGCACCACTACCATGATGGTGCATACAGTGACAATGACCTGCATGGTACTGTTGTCTGAGATTTCGAACTCCCCTCGGGGTTGATCAAAGTAGATATATTTGATAATTCTCAGGTAGTAGAACGCGCCCACCACCGAGAAGAGCAGTGCAATCAGAGCCAACACCACATGGCCCGCCTCTATTGCGGCAATAAACACTGCATACTTAGCCCAGAAGCCGCCGAGGAACGGGATGCCTGCCAGCGACAGCAGGAGCAGAGCCATGGCCAGTGCATAGATTGGCCGCTTTTGGGACATGCCGGCGTAGTCATCAATCAGCTCGCCTTTAAAGCCGTCCTTGCCGCGCATGAGAATGATGATGGCAAAAATACCCATGTTCATGAACAGGTAGATGGTGAGGTAGGTCAATACACCGGCATAGCCATCGGCATTGGCTGCGATCAGTCCGAGCAGGGCGAAACCGACATGGCCAATGGTGGAGTAGGCCAGCATGCGTTTGATGTTGCGTTGGGCGATGGCGGCGATATTTCCCACTGCCATGGTCAACAGTGCTAGACCAGTTAATATAGGGATGTACTCATGCTGTACCGCAGGCAATGCCTCGACAAGAAAACGGATAAATAGGGCAAAGGCAGCGATTTTTGGTGCCACCGACATAAAGGCGGTTACCGGGGTAGGGGCGCCTTCATAGGCATCTGGGGTCCACATATGAAAGGGGGCGGCTGAAAGCTTGAAGGCCAGACCGACAATCACAAACAGCATGCCCACCATCACTGCCAAATGGCCGTTGTGACCCACACCTTGGAGGGCGATGCCGATCGCCTGGAAATCAAATTGGCCAGTGACGCCGTAGAGAAAACTCATGCCGTAGAGCATGATGCCTGAGGCAAGTGAGCCGAGGATGAAGTATTTCAGTGCGGCCTCGGATGAGCGAACGACTTCGCGCTGATAGGCGACCAGCACATAGACGCTCAGTGCCATTAACTCCATGCTGAGGTACATCATTACCAGATTGGCGGCGGAGATCATGAACATCATCCCCAGCACCGCAAAGAGAATCATCGCATAATATTCGCCAGCATTGGCCTCTTTTTTCATAAAATCGATCGACATCACGATGGCAAAGATGCTGGTGAGCAGCAGAATGAGCTTGGCATAGACGGCAAACGCATCCAAAATAAAGAAGCCATAGAAGGTGGTGAGGCCAATCGCACCCGCTTGCGACAACAGGAGCGGAATGGCAGCAGCGCAGGCAGAGGCAGCCATCCAGGCGGCGATGTAATTTTTTTCTTTGGGTAAAAAAAGCGACCATAGCAGTACGGTCATCGCCATGACGGCGATAAACATCTCCGGCACGATGATGGATAGGTGCTCAGGAAATGGGTATGGGAAAGAGATCTTGGACAATGGTTACCTCACATCCCGATCGGATGGTGTAAGACGCTCACGGCGGCTTGAACCTGAGCAATGATCTCTGCCGCAGGCAATTTGCTACTGGTGGCCTGAGCGACCAAGTGGGAGACGGTGGTATGCAGCAGATCCAGCACCGGTATCGGGTAGAGCCCCATCCAGAGCACCAAACCAATGAGTGGCAGGAAGTAGCCAATCTCACGCATACTCATATCGGGCATGGCTTTCACGGCATCATTGGTGATGGTGCCGAAGACCACCCGTTTGTACATCCATAGGGTGTAGCAGGCGGATAGCACGACGCTGACTGCTGCGGCAATGGCGATCCACTTGGGAGAGAAGCCAAGATAGGTTGGATCCGCATTGAAGGTGCCGATCAATACCATCACCTCACCAATAAAAGAGGAGGCACCAGGCAGAGCGACATTGGCCATCACGAATAGCATCATCACCAAGGCGAATTTCGGCATGACATTGGCGATGCCACCGTAGGCAGCAATCTCGCGGGTGTGCATGCGATCATACATTACACCGACGCAGAGGAAGAGTGCGCCTGCAACAAAACCGTGGCTGATCATGTTGATCACCGCGCCTTCAACTGCCTGTTGGGTAAACATAAAGATTCCCAAGGTGATGAACCCCATGTGGGCAATCGAGGAGTAGGCGATCAGTCGCTTCATATCCTGTTGCATCATCGCGACCAGCGAGATGTAGATAATGGCAATGAGACTTAAGCCTACCATCAGTGGCACAAAGTATTGTGACGCATCTGGACAGATAGGTAGCGAGAAGCGCAGGAAGCCGTATGCGCCCATTTTAAGCAGAATACCTGCTAGGATCACCGAGCCAGCTGTAGGTGCTTCGGTATGGGCATCAGGTAGCCAAGTATGTACTGGCCACATCGGCACCTTCACGGCAAACGCCACGAAGAAACCGATCCATATCCAAATCTGCCAAGTGAAATCAAAAGGATACTTCATGAAATCAAGTATTTCAAAGGTATGTCCTGCCTTGAAATACATGGCGAGCAGGGCAACCAGCATGAGCACGGAACCGGCGAAGGTGTAGAGGAAAAACTTGAGGGTGGCATAGACCCGGTTTTTCCCGCCCCAGATGCCGATAATGAGGAACATCGGCACCAGCATGGCTTCCCAGAAGAAGTAAAACAGGATGGCATCAAGGGAGGCAAAGACACCGATCAGGGTGGTCTCTAGGATGAGGAATGCGATCATGTACTCGCGCACCCGTTTCTGAATGCATTTCCAAGCAGAGACGATGCAGATAATGGTCAGCAGGCTGGTTAGCAGGATGAATGGCATTGAGATGCCATCAACACCGAGGTGGTAATTGACATGGAAACTAGCAATCCAGGGGTGCATCTCTTCAAACTGCATATGTGCCGTTGAGGTGTCGAAGGAGAATGCCAAAGGCAAGGTGAGCAGGAAGGTGGCAATGGAGACTGCCAGTGCGCTCCACCGCACCTGATTGTCGTTACGGGCCAATAGCCAGATGGCGATGGCACCAATGGTAGGCAAGAAGATACTTGCGCTAAGAATGGGCATACCTAAAACATTGTGCAGTGCCATTTAGTTCCCCAGAGCCAGCCAGGTAAGGAGGCCGAACAGACCGATGACCATGGCGTATGCGTAGTGGTAGACCATGCCGGTCTGCATCTCTCGCAACTTGCGGGCAGCGACAGTAATGCCATTAATGATGCCACCATGAATGATGCCTTTGTCGATAGCGGCCAAATCGGCCTGTTGCCACAGCCAAGTGCCGATGTTGCGTGCAGGCATGACGAAGATGCTCCAATAGAGCTCATCAAAGCGCCATTTATCGAGCAAGAACTGGTGCAATGCAGGGAAGCTTTTGGCCATTTTGGCGGGTATGGTGGAGGGCTTGAAATACATAATCCAAGCCAGTGCAATCCCAGTCAATGCGAAAATTACCGCTCCCGATTCTAGCCAGAGACCGGTAGTATGGCTCTGCTCCATTACCTCCAGTGTGATCATCGGATTGTGTTGCGGCAGCACGAAGATGCTATGACCGAAAAAGCTTTCGCCCCCCTCTCCAGGCAGGTTGAGCACCTTCGCACCCCACCAACCAGTGAGCGCTGCACCAGCGGCGAGAATCATCAAGGGTATGGTGATGACCTTGGGGGATTCATGAAGGTGAGGCTTGGTTTTCTGCGGTACGCGATCTGAGTTGTGGAAGGTAAGAAAGAACATGCGGAAGGTGTAGAATGCGGTGAAGAATACGCCGCTGAGCAGAGCCCAATAGGCAAATTCACTGACCCATCCCATATGTCGTACCGAGGTGGCCTCAATGATTAAGTCCTTGGACCAGAAGCCGGCGAAGGGGGGAATGCCGGATAGCGCCAGCGCGCCGATCAACATGGTGATGTAGGTGATCGGCATGTACTTACGCAGTTGCCCCATGCGGCGGATATCCTGATCAGCCATTACGCCGTGGATCACTGAACCAGCAGCTAGAAAGAGCAGTCCTTTGAACCAGGCATGGGTCATGAGGTGGAAGATCCCTGCCCCGTATGCGGATACCCCACAGGCGACAAACATATAGCCCAATTGCGAACAGGTGGAGTAGGCGATGACGCGTTTGATATCGTTTTGCACCAGACCGATGGTAGCACAGATCCAAGCGGTGAGTGCGCCCGTAATGGTGACAAATGCGAGTGCCGTATCGGAGAACTCAAATAGCGGCGACAGGCGCGCCACCATGAAAATACCTGCAGTAACCATGGTGGCGGCATGGATCAGGGCGGAGATTGGTGTCGGCCCCTCCATGGAGTCGGGGAGCCAGACATGCAGGGGAACCTGGGCACTTTTTCCCATGGCACCAATAAATAGTGCGACACAGATAAAGGTGATGGCAGAGACTTCCCAACTGCCTAGGTTCAGTGCGTAATGGTGTGCTAGAAAGACGGGCATGGCGGCAAATACTTCATGATAATCAAGGGTGCCAAAGTAGTGCCAGATGGCAATCATCCCGATAATAAAACCAAAATCGCCGATACGATTAACGATAAACGCCTTCATCGCCGCCACATTGGCGCGCTCGCGCTTGAACCAAAAACCGATCAGCAGGTAGGAGATCAGTCCAACACCCTCCCAGCCGAAGAAGAGGGTGAAAAAGTTATTGCCCATGATCAGCACCAGCATGGCGAAGGTGAAGGCGGAGATGTAGGCGAAGAAACGGGTGTAACCGGGATCGCCATGCATGTAGCCAATGGTGTAGACATGGACACACGCGGCGACAATGGTGACCGTAATCATCATGACGGCAGTCAATTGGTCGATCATCATGCCGACGGGAATGATCAGTTTTCCGGAGACGATCCATGTCCAGAAATTACCATAAAAACTGGCGCCATCTGCTACCTGTGAGAAGATATGGATCGATAACAGCGCCGACAAAATCACCCCGACACAGCAGATCCAGTGCGATAGCTGCTCTTTGAGCACCTTGCCGCCAAGGCCGACCACCAGCGCAGCGAGCAGCGGCAGCAGGGGAATGGCAAGCAATTCGACGCTGCTCAAGGTTGCATGTGTGGTCACCATTCGCTGTTATCCCTGTAGTGTGTTGAGGTCTTCAACATTGATTGAACGGCGCAGTCGGTAGAATGCCATCAGTATGGCTAACCCTACCGCTACTTCACTGGCGGCAATGGTGAGAACGAAGAAGACAAATATCTGTCCACCCAGATCGTTTAAAAAGTGAGAAAAGGCCACGAAATTGATATTGACCGCCAGTAGGATCAACTCGATGCACATCAGGATGGTAATCACATTTTTGCGGTTGAGAAACAGGCCGACGATGCCAATCGAAAAGAGTGCGGCACCAATGAGCAGGTAGTGGGAGAGTGGAACCATCAGTTTACATCCTCACTTTGCGCAAACGATCGCTTTTCTTCACGGCAATTTGGGCAGGAATATTCTGATATTTGGCATCTTTACGGCTTCGTATAGTGAGTACCACCGAGCCTACCAGTGCCGCTAGCAGAATAATTGCCGCCAGCTCAAATCCAAGCAGATAATGGGTGTAGAGCTCTTTGCCAATCTCGGCCGTGTTATTGACCTCTTGCCCAAGATGAACCGCCGTCCCCATCTGTTCAGCGCTAAATACGCCGCTAAAGCCGGCGCTGGCCATTTCGATGAATACCAGCATTGCGATCATGCCACCGAGGGGAAGGTGGTGCAGAAAGCCTTCGCGCATACGGGCAACATTGACCTCTAGCATGATGATGACAAAGATGAACAGCACCATCACCGCTCCGACATAAATCAGAATGGTGATGATACCGATAAATTCAGCATCAAGCAGGAAAAACAGACCCGCAGCATTGAAAAAGCAGAAAATCAGCCACATTACCGAGTGCATCGGATTGCGTGATAGCACCACCAGCAAGGCGCCGATGGTGGCCAGTCCGCCGAAAAGATAGAAGAAGATGGATTCTAGCATCAGGCGTTACCGGTATTTGGCATCAGCAGCAATATTGGCGCTGATTTGTGATTTGTAGCGTTCGCCTACTTCAAGCAACATCTCTTTGGTGTAGTAGAGGTTGGCGCGATTTTCTGTGGCATACTCAAATTCCTGCGTCTCCACGATCGCATCTACCGGACACGCCTCCTGACAGAAGCCGCAGAAGATACATTTGGTCAGGTCAATGTCGTAGCGGGTCGTGCGGCGACTACCATCGTCCCGTTCTTCAGACTCGATGAGAATCGCCAGTGCCGGGCATACCACCTCGCAGAGCTTACAAGCAATGCAACGCTCTTCCCCATCATCATAGCGACGCAGTGCGTGCAGGCCACGGAAACGGGGTGATAGCGGGGTGCGCTCTTCGGGATACTCCACCGTAATCTTCTTTTTGAACATGTACTTGCCAGTAAGCATGAGGCCGCGTAGCAGCTCGGTAAGGAGCCAAGTTTTTATTCCTCGTTGGACTAGAGACACTTACATCACCTCCACGGCTGCCAGAACCCGATAATGGTGGAAAGACCTGGGGTATAGGTGGCAATTCCGAGTACCGCAATCCAGACCAGAGTGCAGGGTAGGAACACCTTCCAGCCTAAGCGCATCAGCTGATCGTACCGGTAGCGCGGAAAGGTGGCGCGGAACCAGATGAAGAGGAAAATAAAGAACAGCGTTTTCCCCAACAGCCATAGGGTGCCGGGGATGAAATCGAGTGCGGGGATTGGCGCGTGCCATCCGCCCATAAACATGATGCTGGTCATCAGGCTGATCAGAATCATGGCGGCGTATTCCGCTAGGGAGAAGGTGGCAAACCACATGCCGGAGTACTCCACAAAGAATCCAGCGACAATCTCAGACTCCCCTTCAGGAAGGTCGAATGGCGAGCGGTTGGTCTCGGCACATCCTGAGATGAAATAGACTAGGAACATCGGAAATAGCGGAATGATATACCAGTGCCAGAACCCTCCGGCCTGCGCGTTGACGATATCCCCCAAATTCATCGAGCCAGCTAGCATGAGTACGCAGACAATAGCAAAGCCCATTGAGACCTCGTAGGAGACCATTTGGCAGGTGGAGCGCACGGCGCCAATCAAGGCGTATTTGGAGTTGGATGCCCAGCCAGCGAGTAGAATGCCATAGATTGCCAGCGAACCCACCGCCATGACATAGAGAATACCGATATTCAGGTTGGCAATGGCCATCAGATGAGGACTTTTCCAGATGCCGAACAGATCGGTTTCACCAAAGGGAATCACAGCAAAGGCCACCAGTGCCGGCAGTAGTGCCAACACGGGCGCAGCCACAAAGAGCGCTTTATTGGCGTGGGTGGGAATGATCGATTCCTTGAGGAACAGCTTGAGGCCATCGGCAATGGGTTGCAGCAATCCAGCCCAGCCCACGCGGTTGCACCCTTTACGGATCTGCATCCAGCCGATCACGCGCCGTTCGAGGTAGGTGATATATGCGACGGATAGCGCAACGGGAATGGTAATAGCGAGGATCTCTAGTGCCCAGATGCCGGCCTGAATCGCCATATCTAACAGGCTCATCAGAGGGGAGCCTCACCGCGAAGATCGGCTTCGCTTTCGCTAGACAGACCACCGGCCACGCCTCGTTTAGCAACGAAAAGAACACCTTGGGACACATCATCACGCACACTGATATGAAAGGTATGCTCTCCACTATAGGTGGAGATGGTTACGGCATCGCCAGGTGCGGCGCCGATCTCACGGAGTGTGGCTGGGTGTACCAAGAGATCGGCGAGCGCATGTAGCTTGGCAGCGTCCACGAGAAGTGGCGAAGCCTGTACCCATGCTCCTTCACGGTACATGGAGTAACGGCTGACAATATCCATCTGTTTGGATGGCTTATGCGGGCGAGGCAGCGACTTGGCATTCTTGTTCCGTGCGGTCGGCATGAGCCAACTGTCGCGGATGTTGCTTTGCCATGCCTGCTCCAAGCCTGGAAATTTTGCGCTGCAATGGGTGCGGATCTCCTCAAGCGTAATGGCGGGAACCTCTATCCCCATGGCTTGGGTTAGCCGCATCATCACCTTCCACAATGGGCGCGCTTGTTCTTCGGGTGGGGTGAGAGGAAGCTCTGATTTGCGCAGTCGGCCTGCCATGTTGATGAAAGATCCATCAACCTCGGCATACCCCAATACGGGGAGTTGTACCTTGGCGTAGCGACTGATCTCTCCGGCGATGGCTCCAATCTGTATCAGGGTGCTGCTGGCAACGGCGTTGTTGCATTGTTGTGGAAACAGGCCGTTCCCCAAGGGGTCACTGCCAATCAGCAATAGTGCATCCAGAGTACCATCTGCGGCCTGGTCGAGCAGGGTGCCGACGCTGGTGCTGATATCGCCAAATAGGGTGGTTAATGCTTGCGCATTCATCCCTTCTGGAATCAGGTTGCGGCCATCATTGTCCGCCTCTGCATGACCGCAAGCGCGCATCAACAGGTCAAGCCCATAGATCAGTGCCGCCGCATCGACATGCGAACGCAGCTCCTCACCTACCAGTAGAGCACAGGAGTCGCTAATCAATGCGTCAGCCAACACTTTCCCTGCTTCATGGCGTTCATCCACTGCATCCAACCATTGCTGCATTCCTGCGGCGGTCTTTCCCGCGCTGCTCATCTGTTCCATGGCGCGGGCAATCACTCCGTGCCAATCGCGTGGTCGCACCAGCAGGTCAGCACTTAATTTGCAGTCGGTACGATAGTGCATGGCACCAATCCGTACTACCGGTTTTCCGTGGTTGATGCGTTTGCGCAGCCGCTGCATCACCAGAGGTAAGCGTTGGCGAAGATCCGAGCCAAGTACCACCACCTGATCGACCGTTTCCAGTTGATCACTGGTCATGGCGAACCCCTCTTCAAAGGCGAAAGGACGGGCGTCGCGCCGATGCAGGCTGTAGCCAACTTTGGCATTTGGGAATGCAGCATCGCGCATCAGGCGAATGGCGGTTAGCCCCTCAAGACTCCAATCAGAGGAGCAGATGATGCCCACCTTTTTCCCGCGCAAGAGTTGCACCGCAGCATCAGTAGCGTCATCCCAACTCGCGACCTGGAGCGCACCAGGCTCGCCGATTTTTGGCTGTGTGATTCGTGCATCCGATGTGAAAGCATCATAGACATAACGGCCGCGATCACAGATCCAAGGCTCAATGCCGTCCACTTGCGGCTTGATGCGCACCACCTCTTTGCCGCGTGTTTCGATGCTGATATCGCACCCTTGCGGGCATTGGGTGCAGGTGCTTTGATGGTGGGTTAGCTCCCATGGGCGGGAGAGATCATTCGATGGGCCATCCAGCAGTGCGCCTACTGGGCAAATATCGGGAAGGTTGCCGGAGAGTTCTGACTCCAGGCACTCCTCGACAATACCGATGATATGCATGCGATCACCACGCCCCAGCATGCCAATATCGCCGGTACCAGCAATCTCATCGGCAAAGCGGACGCAACGGGTGCAGTGGATGCAGCGGGTCATACAGGTGTTCACAAAGGGGCCGAGATCGTAGTTGATTGCGCTGCGTTTGCTTTCACTATAACGGCCTTTGGAGGCGCCATAGGTCATGGAGTAATCCTGTAGTTTGCAGTCGCCGCCCTCATCGCATACTGGGCAATCGAGTGGATGGTTGATGAGCAGATACTCCATCACCATTTTACGGTCGGTGGCCAGTGTGTTCGACTGGGTGGTGACCTTCATCCCCTCTTGTACCGGTGTGCAGCAGGAGGCTGCGGGCTTGTTCATTCCCTCAATCTCTACCAAACACATGCGGCAATTTGCGGCCACTGACAACTCTGGATGGTAACAGAAGAATGGTACTTCAGCACCCTGTTTGCGGCATGCTTCCAATACGCTGGTACCGGGCGTTACCTGCACCTCGTTGCCGTCGATATAGAGCAGTGTCATGCGGCTTTCTCCATCATACGGCTGCGCACCTCATCGGGAAAATTGCGAATGAGCGAGAGCACAGGGGCTACGGCACCATCAGCCAATGCACAGATGGTGCGACCCGCCATGTGAACAGAGGCCTGCTCCAAAACGGGGAGATCATCCTCAGTGCCTTGACCGTGTTCGATGCGTTGCAGCACGCGCGCCAACCAACCGGTACCTTCGCGGCACGGGGTGCACTGGCCACAGGATTCGTGGGCGTAGAAGTGTGCCAATCGGGTAGCAACCTGCACCACATTGGCGGTTTCATCCATCACGATGATTGCTCCTGAACCGAGCATTGATCCGGCCTTCATGATGTCATCAAAGGTAAGAGGAACCTCATAATGGTCGGCCATTAACCACATGGAGGATGACCCTCCAGGAATGATTGCTTTGGGGATGGTGCCATGTTTGAGCCCGCCACAGTGATGCTCAATCAGGGTTTTGAGCGGAGTACCTAGCGGCACCTCATAATTACCGGGCCGGTTCACATGGCCGGAGACGGAAAATATTTTCATGCCGGTGTTGTTGGGTGTGCCAATCGCGGCATGCCAAGCACCACCTAGGCGTAGAATGGCAGGAATACTGGCGAGCGTTTCGACATTGTTGACCACGGTTGGGCATTGGTAAAAGCCTTCTACCGCAGGAAACGGCGGCTTAAAGCGAGGACGACCAGGCCGCCCCTCCAGCGACTCGATGAGCGCGGTCTCTTCGCCACAGATATAGGCTCCGGCGCCGCGATGAACCGTGAGGTTCATGCTGAAGCTGGTGCCAAGGATGCTCTCTCCCAGCAGGTTGGCAGCGTAGGCTTCAGCGATGGCTTGGTTTAGCACCATCGCTTCGTGCACAAACTCGCCGCGGATATAGATGTAGGCATCATGAACATTCAGCGCGAATCCGGCCATGATCATCCCTTCAATCAGCAGATGGGGGTCGAAACGCATGATATCGCGATCTTTGAATGTGCCGGGTTCGCCCTCGTCAGCATTGCATAGCAGGTAGGTAGGCTTGCCGGTGTTGCGTGGAACAAATGACCATTTTAGTCCGGTCGGAAAACCAGCGCCGCCACGGCCGCGGATGCCGGAGGTTTTGATTTCGGTGATGATGGTGTCGGTGTCCAACTCATTGAGCACATGGGGAAGAAACTGATAGGCGCCATTGGCGCGCGCTACCTTAAGTTGCCGCTGATGATGGATGTGGATGCGGTCGAAGCAGTGGGTGGTAACCTTGGATGGGTCGGACGAGATCACGCGGTGGTCTCCTCTGAATGTTGGCTTGGTTCTGGGGTGGCTTCTTGGCGCATGCTCTCCACCATGGTTTCGATTTGCTCGCAGGTGACATTCTCGTGGTAGAGATTGTTAATTTGTACCACAGGCGCACCACCACAGGCGCCAGCGCACTCCACTTCAGTGACGGTAAATAGGCCGTCATCAGTGGTCTCCCCTACTTTGATTCCCAAGTAGTCACATAGGTGGTGTACCAGCTCATTGGCGCCATTCAAGCAGCAACCAATATTGGTGCAGACCTCAAGACGGAATGTTCCGCAAGGTTGTTCGCGGAACATGGTGTAAAAGGTGACGACTTCGCGCACCGCCATCAGCCGGATGCCAAGGGTGTCGGCTACCAGTTGTTGTGCCTCCATTGATAGATGGCCAAAGGTCGCTTGCGCCAAGTGGAGGGTAGGGAGCAGTGCGGAGCGGGGGGTGGGGTAACGCTTGATCAGCGCTTGAATGGTTGCCAGTTGCTCGGAGCTGAAGGTCAATGCATCACTCATCGATCCACCTCCCCAAACACAATATCCTGGGTGCCGAGAATGGTGACTACATCGGCGATCATGTGGCCACGACACATGTAGTCGAGTGCATGCAGATGGGCAAAGCCCGGCGCGCGCACCTTCATGCGGTAGGGCTTATTGGAGCCGTCCGCCTTGATATAGACCCCAAGTTCACCTTTCGGATGCTCGGTTGGCATATAGACTTCACCTTTCACGGGGTATCCCTCGGAGAAGAACTTGAAGTGGTGAATAAGTGCTTCCATATCCTCGTCAATCATTGCGCGTGGAGGATTGGTCAGTTTGTAGTTATCGATTTTGATGGGGCCATCATGCTTTTTCAGCCACAGGATGCATTGGCGGATAATCTCGTTGGATTGCCGCATCTCCTCCACCCGAACTAGGTAGCGGTCATAAGAGTCTCCGGTAGCTCCGACGGGGATCTCAAAGTTGAGCTCACTATACACTTCATAAGGTTGGGTTTTCCTCAAATCCCATGCAATACCGGATCCACGAAGCATTGGGCCGCTAAAGCCCCAAGCTAGCGCGGCATCGCGATCTACTACGCCGATATCTACGGTACGCTGTTTCCAGATGCGGTTCTCGGTTAGCAGCGTTTCATACTCATCGACATAACCGGGGAAGCGCTCAGTAAAGCCCCAGATTTTCTCTAGTAGGCCATTGGGTAGATCCTGGGCCACACCGCCAGGACGGAAGTAGGAGGCGTGCATCCGAGCGCCGCTCACCTCTTCGTAGTAATCCATGATGTCCTCGCGTTCACGAAAACAGTAAAGGAATACTGTCATAGCACCGATATCGAGGGCATGGGCGCCTAACCACAAGCAGTGGTTGAGGATGCGAGTTAGTTCTGCAAACATTACCCGAATATACTGCGCGCGCTTGGGAGGCTCGATGCCGAGCAGCTTTTCAATTGCTAGCGCGTATGGATGCTCATTGCACATCATCGACACATAGTCGAAGCGGTCAAAATAGGGGAGGTTTTGCAGGTAGGTTTTCTGTTCGAACAGCTTTTCGGTACCGCGATGGAGCAGGCCGATGTGGGGTTCTGCGCGTTCAACCACCTCGCCATCCAATTCCAGTACTAGGCGCAGCACGCCATGGGCAGATGGATGCTGGGGGCCGAAGTTGAGGGTGTAGTTTTTGATCTCAGCCATTGGATTGCTCCTCTGGCCATGTCTTGGGAACCAAAACGCGATTTTCAAGGCTGTTGGGGCGATAGACGCAGCGCCATTGGCTCTCGTCGAAGAACATCTCGACTCGGCCGGTGACAGGGAAGTCTTTTCGCAACGGATGCCCTTCGAAGCCATAATCGGTGAGCAGACGGCGCAGATCCGGGTGGTGGTTGAAGATGATGCCGTACATATCGAAGGCCTCGCGCTCATACCAGTTGGCGACAGGCCACACCTCGGTCACGGAATCAACCAATTCGCGCGCGTTCACGCCCACTTTGATGCGAATGCGTTTGTTATCTGCCACTGACAGTAGGTGATAGACTACCTCAAAGCGTGGCGCATCGTCTGCGTGGTTGGGATATTCAGACAGATCCATGCCGCAGAGGTCAATCAGCTGATCATAGGCCAGCTGGCCACGCAGGAAGTGACTGGCCTCGGCAATGGATTCGCGCGCAATGCAGACCTCGGAGCAATCGATGCCTTCGGTGGTTGATAGGATTTGGCTGCCAAACTTTTCCTGTAGCGCAGCGAGATCTCCCGACGAATAGGGGCTGGTGGGGTTCATCTGGCGATCGTGTTGGTGCGTTTAATTTTTTCTTGCAGCTGAATAAAGCCATAAAGCAGAGCCTCTGCGGTTGGCGGGCATCCAGGGACATAGATATCGACGGGCACAATGCGGTCGCAGCCGCGCACCACCGAGTATGAGTAGTGGTAATAGCCACCGCCATTGGCACAGGAGCCCATTGAAATCACCCATCTTGGCTCGCTCATTTGGTCATAGACCTTGCGTAGCGCCGGCGCCATTTTATTGATTAGGGTGCCTGCTACGACCATCACATCCGACTGGCGCGGACTGGGGCGAAACACGATGCCAAAACGGTCGAGATCATAACGCGCTGCGCCAGCATGCATCATCTCTACCGCACAGCAAGCGAGCCCGAAGGTCATTGGCCACAACGAGCCAGTGCGCGCCCAATTGATCACCTTGTCCGCAGTGGTGGTGACAAAGCCCTGCTCAAGCAGCCCCTCTATTCCCATTGCAGCGCCCCTTTTTTCCAAGCGTAGACCAAGCCGACCACGAGGATGAGTAAAAACATCAGCATCTCAATCAGACCAAATATACCGATTTTGTTTAATACGATTGCCCAAGGGAACATGAATGCACTTTCCAGATCGAATAGCACAAACAGTATGGCGACCAAGTAGAAGCGAACATCGAAGTGGATGCGTGCATCTTCAAAGGGTTCAAAGCCGCACTCATAGGCGGAGAGCTTTTCCGCATCGGGTTTCTGCTCGGCTAGGAGCAGGCTTAACATCAACGGCATTGCACCCATAGCTAGTGCTATCACAATAAATATAAAGATTGGCGCGTATTCGTTGGCTAGATATCCCACAGTGTCAGAACCGCCCCTCCGCTCTATATTATTTGATGTAGAAACTGGGTGCACATCTATGTGTAAACCTTGATGAGGGCACTCCAAGTTGGGGCGAGACTTTTTCGTCTTGATGGGGTGTTGTCAATAGTTGAAAAAAGGTGCGACCATATTTTCAGGACTGTTGCCACTTGAGCGTTGACAGGTAGATATGCTACCCTAACATGCGCCGCCCGTTTGAGACTTGATGGATGATCTGTTTGGTCTCAGGTATTGGCTCTGCTGCGTTACTTACATATAGGCTGGAGCTAATATGATTTTCTAATATGAGGTGACAATTTAAAATTATGAGCACATGGATGCCCCGTCCGGGTGATGCGGAAAAAGAGTGGTTTGTGGTTGATGCCCGTGATATGGTGTTGGGTCGTTTGGCCTCGAAGATCGCATCGATTTTAAAAGGCAAACACCGCCCAGCGTATACCCCACATATAGATTGTGGCGACAATGTCGTGGTGATCAATGCAGAAAAGATTCGGGTCACCGGCCGCAAGGAAACCGATAAACTCTATCATCATCATACCGGTCACCCAGGTGGCTTGAAAACCATCTCTTTGGCCGATCAGCGTGAACGCCACCCCGAGCGAATTATCGCTGGAGCGGTGAAGGGGATGATGCCCAAAAACCCGTTGGGTCGTGATATGTTGAAAAAACTCAAGGTTTATGTGGGTGAGGATCATCCTCATGCCGCGCAGAAGCCGGTAGCACTGAAGCTATAATCATCTGTAACTACTCAGCTCACTCTCGGTTTTTCCGATAGCTATATTGAAAAATGCACATTTACAGTAGTAAACTCCGCTTTTTCCCCTTGCTATCGAGAAAAAATCAGAAGCAATCTGAGCAGTTACATGTATTTATAAAAAATTAAGAAGAGGCGAGAGAAAAAATATGTCTGACGACAACATGCATCGTGGCACTGGACGCCGCAAAGCCAGCACCGCACGCGTGATACTGCTTCCTGGGAATGGCGTGGTAACGGTGAATGGCCGCACGATTGAGGATTATTTTCCGATTGAAATCGTCCGTCAAGAGGCGCTTAAGCCGTTGGGTGAAGCGCAGGTTTCGGGTAGCGTTGATATCAAGGTGAATGTGCACGGTGGTGGCGTAAGCGGTCAAGCGGGTGCGATTCGCTTAGGTATTTCTCGCGCGTTGCTGAGTTACGATTCAGGTCTACGCCCAGCATTGAAGAAGCGTGGCTTTCTTACCCGTGACTCCCGTGTCGTGGAACGCAAGAAGTATGGTCTGAAGAAGGCGCGTAAGGCTCCACAGTTCTCTAAGCGCTGATTCTCAGCTTTTCCTTATTTCAAAAGGCCTCTCGGTGCAAATCGGGAGGCCTTTTTGGTTGAAGGCCAAGATTGTATGATGATGGGCATGGAGTGGTGGCTGCTTCTGTTGCTGTTGGGTGCGGTGGTTGGGGTACTAGCGGGTCTGTTTGGCATTGGTGGTGGCACGGTGTTGGTGCCATCTCTGGTATTGCTCTTTGGCGCACGAGGGCTGCCTGATGAGGTTGTTTTCCCGCTTGCTTTAGGTACAGCTATGGCATCGATTGTCTTTACAGCGGTGGCTAGCGCGTGGTCGCACCACCGACTGGGCGATGTGCGATGGTCGTTATGGCGGCGAATGGCGCTAGGTGTGGTGATTGGTACATGGTTGGGAACGGTGCTGGTGCCGCATTTGGGTAGCACAGCGTTGGCACTCTTTTTTGTTGGATTTATTGCACTGCTAGCATGGAAGATGTGGATTCCGGCCAGTTCCGAATCGGCCGTAATCACGCCGACCCCAGTTTTATTGCATGGTGTTGGCACTGGGATAGGCCTCGTGTCCGCATTGGTTTCTATTGGCGGTGGCGCGATGACGGTTCCTTTTTTGCTTCGATGTCAGGTGCCGCTTAAGGATGCGATTGGCACCTCTGCTGCGGTGGGGGTGCTGATCGCGATGGTGGGAAGCTTGGGGTATCTGGCGGGAGGCACCTCACCAGACACCTCGTTGCTCGTGGTCGGCACCATCTATCTACCCGGTGTAGCCGCGATTGCGTTGGGCAGTGTCGCTACGGCACCCTTCGGCGCACATTGGTCACACCGTCTACCGGCAACGCAGCTACGGCGCGCCTTTGCGCTACTGCTTCTTGTTTTATCCTTGAGTATGTTATGGCAGGTCGTGTTGTAGCGCACTAGCTGTTGTGTGCCACGCGGCGAATGGCGGCAATGCGCGCCTCAATGGGAGGGTGGGTGGCAAAGAGGTGGGCGATGGTGGCGGTGTTGTAGATTTTCATCGTTGCTAAGGTGTCCTCAGCCATCGCTGATTTATCTTGGATCTGATGACTGGCAAGGTAATCAATTTTCTGTAGTGCGCGGATCATGGGCTCTCCTCCGAAGGCGCGTGCGGCGTAGGCGTCGGCGCCAAACTCACGATGTCGTGAAAACCAGCTGATGGGGATCATGGCCAGGATCGAAAAGGCGACTTGTAGTAGCATGTAGACCAGAAAGCCTGCAACGGCGCTACGCTCTTCAATGGGGCGGGAGATGATGCGGGCAAAGAAGTAGACAAAGGTGTTCATGAGTCCTTGCAGTAGGGTGGTGGCCAACATGTCGCCATTGACCACATGACCCATTTCATGCGCAAGGACGGCCCGTAGCTCATCGTCACTCAGGTTTGATGCCAGACCGGATGAGACCGCGACCATCGCTGAGTTGCGGGTTGGCCCGGTAGCGAAAGCGTTGGGAGTGTCATCCCAATAGACCCAGACCTCAGGCATCTTGAGCCCTTCGCGTTGTGCCAACTGTTGTACCGTGTTGTAAACCACCTTCTCTTTTGCGGTGGTCGGGCTGGTGATCTGTTGCATCTGCATACTGCGTTTGATCATGGGCTTCGATATCCACAGTGAGATGAAGGCACCTCCGAAGCCGAACACCATCGCCCAGGCGAAATCCATACCACCCACGGATCCACGCAGATCAATACCGAAGGATGGCAATACGAAGTTGATGAGAATAGTGCCGCTGATCGATAGTGTGGTAAAGATCAGCAGGTTCGCGATGATGAGTAGAAAAATGCCTTTGAATGAACGCATGGTTGGTACCTCCGAGTAACATAAGTGGGTCGGTCTCTTCCGATCAATATGGGGTTGCGGGCGGGTGAATACAACCACGACCGCGCCATCCTAACTTGAAAAATGGTGCTTCAGCCTCTACAAAGCTACCCATGAACCATGAAGAGACTGACAACCCGGAAACCCTTGCTGAGCTGGATGAATCCACCGTGAATGACGCTACTACCGCTGAGGCCATCGATGATGATGCGGATGACGCGCCCGCTGAAGGAGCAACAGAAAATGTAAATTTGATCCCGAGGAGTGAGATCCTTCCGGAGCAATTGCAGATCTTGCCGCTCTCTAATCGGCCGCTCTTTCCCGGTTTGATTGTCCCACTGGTCTATGAAAGCGATGCGTTGATGGATCAAATTCGCAGTTTGGCGAACTCCGGCAATAATATGGTGGGCTTAATCATGGTGCGTGATGAGGAAGCGCCATTCACGCCGGATAATCTGTGTGATGTTGGTGTGGTTGCTAAGATTATGAAGGCGATTGAAATCGAAGATCATGGCCTTCATTTGGTGGTGGAGTGTTTGGAGCGCTGCCGAATACAGGAGTGGATTGGGGCGAAGGATGCGGAGATTGAGGATGTTGAGACTGAAAAATCCGATGCTGAGGGATCGGACGCGATGGCTACCATTCGTGCACGGGTCAGCTACCATCTGGCAACAGATTACAGCGACAACATTCAATTGCGCGCCTATACGGTGGCAATCATCAACACCATCAAAGATCTGCTTAAACACAATCCGATGTATGAAGAGGAGCTGCGCCTTTTCGCCACGCGTTTTACGGTGGATGACCCGGGGAAATTGGCTGACTTTGCCGCAGGTTTAACGACGGCAGATCGCAGCGAGTTGCAGAAGGTTCTGGAAACATTACCAATATTTGAACGCATGAAGCTGGTGATGACGCTACTTAACCGTGAGCTTAGCGTGAGCAAGGTTCAGCATAAGATTCGTGAGAATATTGATCAACGCGTCTCTGAGCAACAGCGTAAGTTCTTTTTGAATGAGCAGTTACGCGAGATCAAGCGGGAGCTGGGTCTGGAGAGAGACCCCCAAAATGATCTGATCAAAAAGTTTAAGGCCAAAGCCAAAGGTCTGAAATTCAGCGAAGAAGCAGCCGAGGTGTTTAACGAGGAACTATCCAAACTCGAATCACTTGACCCCTCAATGCCGGACCATGCGGTGACGCGTAACTATTTGGATTGGCTGGTGGCGCTGCCTTGGGGTAAGCGTGCGCGCGATCGGTACGACCTGAAGCGGGCGGCTAGGGCACTTAATCGTCACCACTCGGGACTGGAGGATATTAAGGATCGTATTCTGGAATTTATTGCCGTTGGTGCGCGCAAGGAGGAGCTTGGCGGCTCGATTTTGCTATTTGTTGGCGCGCCGGGGGTGGGGAAAACCAGCCTCGGAAAGGCGATCGCCGATGCGGTGAATCGGCCATTCTTCCGTTTCTCAGTGGGGGGAATGCACGATGAGGCAGAGATCAAGGGACATCGTCGTACCTATATTGGAGCGATGCCAGGCAAGTTCATTCAGGCCTTTAAGCAGGTGAAGGTGAGCAATCCGGTGATCATGATTGATGAGGTGGACAAGATCGGTGCGGATGCCCGAGGCGATCCGGCCAGTGCGTTGCTCGAGGCGCTTGATCCGGAGCAGAATAGTGATTTTTTGGATCACTACCTTGATGTGCGATTTGATCTTTCTCAGGTGCTATTCCTGCTTACTGCCAACCAGCTTGATACCATTCCTCCTGCGTTACGGGATCGTGCGGAGATTATCCGTTTGCCGGGTTATATGGGATCGGAAAAAGAGGAGATCGCGCGCAAACACTTGTTACCTCGGCAGTTGGAGACGCATGGGCTGGCCCGTGAAGAGCTGCGTTTCACACCCGCTGCGATCCATCAGATGGTGGAGTTTTATGCCCGTGAGCCGGGGGTGCGTCATCTCGAGCGGTTGTTGAAGAAGGGGCTGCGCAAGGTAGTGCATCAGATGGCGATGGGTAAACTAGAGGCTCCTGTGACGATTGGGGTGGGCAATCTTGCCAATTTTATTGGCCAGCCGCGTTATCAGCCCGAGCCGTTGCGTTGCGGGATTGGCCTAGCTACCGGCTTGGCTTGGACTGCGATGGGCGGGGTGACGCTATCGCTGGAGGCGGCAGTGATTCATCAGGATCGTCGTGGACTTAAGGTGACTGGACAGCTGGGCAAGGTGATGCAGGAGTCGGCAGAGATCGCGTTCTCTTATGTGGAGTCCCATCTTAAGACATTGGGTGGGGAGAAAGGTTTTTTTGATAAGTCTTGGGTACATATTCATGTGCCGGAGGGGGCGGTGCCCAAAGATGGCCCATCGGCTGGGATTACGCTAGCGACTGCACTGCTCTCTCTGGCCTGCAATCAGGCGGCGAAGCCAATGGCGATGACCGGCGAATTGACCCTGACGGGCGAGGTGCTGGCGATTGGTGGGGTGCGTGAGAAGCTATTGGCGGTCAAACGGTTGGGGCTTCATGAAGTGATTCTGCCGGAAATGAATCGGGTGGATGTGGATGAGCTACCGGCCTCGGTGGCCGATGGCCTTAGCCTTCATTTCGTCCATAGCTATCCCGAGGTGGCTGCACTGCTGTTCTGATTGCCCACCATCAGGTGGCGAATATGGCGGCGTTGCGGCAAAATTTTGTTGCAGTGCATTGAAAAGGTAGTGATGCCTGCTTGAATCAGGGGTTTGATCCACGCCGGATCGGCAGCGAGTTCGCCACATAACGAGATGGGGATATCTGCGGCGTGAGCGCTGGCTGCGGCCATTGAGATGAGCTGGAGAATTGCCGGATGTGCGGCAATATCGCGCCGGCAGCCAAACACATTCTCGTCGCAGCGGTCTGCTGCTAAGGTGTATTGGATCAGGTCATTGCTGCCAATCGAGAAGAAGTCACTGACCTCGGCGAGTTCATCTGCGATGATGGCGGCGGCGGGAACCTCGATCATGGCGCCGAGTGGCACCGTATCGGCGGCAATGCCGAGATCCATCGCCTCGTTGCGGATGATAGTACGCACCTGTTCCATCTGATCGCGATGGGTGATCATCGGCACCAATATTTTTATCGAGCCATGTTCAGATAGCCGGAGAAGGGCGCGAATTTGTGCCCGTAGTAGCTCGGGAGCGTGGAGCAATAATCGAATTCCACGCATGCCAAGCGCAGGGTTTTCACCGCTATAGTTGTTGTTTTTCAATAGATCGAAGGCAAGCGATTTGTCTGCACCGATGTCGAGCAGACGAATGGTGGTGGGCCGATCGCCCATCGCATTGACAAATGGCCGGTAAAATTGGAACTGCTCCTCCTCATCGGGCTGGTGATCGGCGGTGAGAAAGAGAAATTCCGTGCGAAGTAGTCCAATACCATTGACACCACTACGGAGTACCTGCTCAAGTTCTTGTGGAAATTCAACATTGCAAAGTAGCTCGACTACCACCCCATCGAGGGTAACTGACGCTTGGTTCGCAAAGTTTTGCAGTTCGGCATTGGCCTGTTGCATGGCGGAGGTAAATCGCTGATAGTGGGCGATATCTTCCGGATTTGGGTTGAGGATCCAGCGTTGGCGCTCAGCATCGAGAATGATGGTGTCCCCGTCACGAGCATGATGGAGTGTGGTTTGCTCAATTCCCGCCAGTGCCGGGATACCGATGCCACGGCTCATCACAATCATGTGGCTATTTGCGCCACCTTGGAAGGTGATCAGCCCTGCGGCTCCACGCTGCCAGTAGCGAACCACTTCGGGCAGGGGGATGTCGTCGGCAAGGATGATGGTGTCGTGGTTGCTATCAAGGGGAGAGGTGTCGGTTTCGGTTAGGTGACTGGTAATGCGATGACCTGCATGCATAATCTGATTGCGCATTTCGTGCAGGTATGTGTCTTCGGTAGTGTTAAATTTCCCTAGCATGGAGCTCACGCCCAGTTGTATACTCCAGCCACAGTTGTGGAGTCCGTCGCGGATATGGACGATAATGGCATTGATGAAATTGGGGTCGTTGAGCAGCATCAAGTGTGCTTTGATAAGGAGTGCGGGGTTGCTATCCTCCATCCGCGCGAGTGATTCTAACTCTTTTTGTGCCCGTGTGATGGCGGCTTGGCGGGCATGGCGGAAACGGTCAAGCTCCAATTCTACCATGGAATTCGAGATGTGGTGATGCGGCACATGTGGCATCAGGCTGGAGAGGCGTTGCACCTGACCGATGGCGACACCACTGCTTGCTGATGCGGCGGTGCCGTGTTGGCGTAGCACTTGTCTGCGCTCCGGCTGGTTCATTCATCTTCCCCGAAACGGTTCTCAACCAGTTGTTGGATGGCATTTAGGGCGGCGGCAGCATCGTGGCCATCTACCGTAATGGTGAGTTCCGTACCCTTGGCTGCAGCCAGCATCATAATGCCGAGAATGCTTTTGCCATTGATTGCCACCCCCTCTTTGTCCAAGCTGATATCACAATCAAAGGCGCTGGTGCAAGCCGCCAATTTGGCGGAAGCGCGGGCATGGAGGCCGAGTTTATTGCAAATAGTAAGGGTGATTTTTTGGTGCTGATTGGGTTTGTCCGCATCATTTGTCATGCCCCGGGTTTCAGCATGGTGGAGGCCATGCACAGATAGCGACGGCCGCTGGCGGCTCCTTTGCGCGCCAACGCGGTAGGGTCAGCGATTTGGCTGCGTTCGCTGGCGATGGTGATTAAACTGGGCAGTGAGATGCCGGAGAGAATATCGATCTTCTCTGGATCCAGTCTGCCGAGAGCAACATTGCATGGCGTGCCACCAAACATATCGGCGCAAAGAATCACGCCATTGCCGCCGTCACACTGATCAATGCAACGATCAAGTTGGTGTTGCAATGCGACTGGATCGCTATCTGCTGCCACATTGATAAATTCCATCTGACGCTGCTTACCTAACACATGTTCGACCGCGTGGTGTAGTGCTTGTGCCAGATCGCCATGGGCGATGATAATGATGCCTACCATGCCTTACCCCTCGTTATTCGTAGTTGTCATGGTGCGTTGTAGGCCGAGTTCACGATGGCGCACATTGAGTGGCAGCCATTCGGATTGCTGGCGCATCCATTGGGCCAGTTGCTCTACCATATAGACCGAGCGGTGGCGTCCTCCACTGCATCCGATTGCCAAGGTGAAATGGTGTTTGCGCTCGGTAACCATTTGCGGGCGCACGGTGGTGAGCCACTGTTGTATCTGTTCTAATGCGGTGTTGGTTTGACTGAATCCGTGGAGAAATGTGGCGACTTCGGCATCTTGGCCGGTTAATTGCGCCATGTCGGTCTCATAATGGGGGTTGGGCAGAAAACGAATATCAATCACCATATCGGCACTCTCCGGGAGTCCTCGTTGGTAACTGAATGAGACCAGACTGGTAAACAGTTGTTGGCTTTTGTGTTCCGTCTGTTCGTGTGCCATCCAAAACTGTTCGACTAGGTCAGCAAGCTCGTATGGGTTGAGCTCGCTGCTATCGAGCACCCTATCCGCCTGTTCGCGGAGCGGTGCTAAAGCCTTCCGCTCACGGGTAATGGCCTCGGGGATGTTGGTGTTCGGGGCAAAGGGGTGTCTGCGGCGTACGGTGGAGAAACGGCGCTGTAGGGCGCGGTCAGTGCTGTCGATAAAGAGCAATTTCCAGCGATGGTTTTGTTCCATGCGGCGCTGGAGATCTTGTGCCAGCAGTTGCGGGGACTCGGCACTGCGGGCATCGACGCAGACGGCAGCATATTGGTGATTGCGTAAGGCTTGCGCGGCCCAGTCGGAGAGTAGTTCTGGTGGCAGATTGTCGGTGCAAAAACAGCCCAAGTCTTCCAAGGTGTGCAGCGCGGTACTCTTGCCCGATCCTGATAATCCGCTCACAATAATCATTGTTCTTCGTCTTTTGTTTGCGCTTGAATACGCTGTTGCAGTTGCTCCGCGAACATCTCGTTGCTATTCATTCCATTGAGTTTCAGTAGCTGGTTGCGTGTGGCAACCTCAACTAAAATAGCCATGGATCGGCCGGGTCGGATGGGGAGCCGAGTGCGTGGCAACTCGATGCCATGAAGCATAATTTGATCGTCATGGCTTAGTAGCCGATCTTCCTCGCTGATAGCATCCCAAGGGATCAACTCAACCACCAAACTGAGGCGCTTGGTGCGGGTGAGTGAGGCAGCTCCGAACAGGAGGCGTACATTGAGAATGCCCATGCCGCGAATTTCCATGTGGTCACGGAGTGCTTCGGGACTGCGCCCGACCAGAATATCTGCGCCTTCGTGCACTAGCTCCACCATGTCGTCGGCGATCAGACGGTGACCACGCGCCAACAGCTCTAGGCCGATCTCGCTTTTGCCGATGCCGCTCTCTCCGAGCAGAAGTACACCAAGCCCGAAGATGTCGAGGTAGACACCATGCTGGTAGGTTGAGGGTGCCAGTTGGTGGGCGAGAAAGAGTGACATATTGGTCATGAAGGAGTCCGAGTCCATTGTCGTGACCATGAGTGGAATGTCCGTCGCTTCAGCGGCGAGTCGGATGACCGGTGGTGGCTCGGTGCCATTGGTGATGACTACCCCAGCTAGTCGCAGCGAAAAGGCGGCATTGACTACTTCGTGTTGGCGTGCTTCGGGCAGAGTGTCGAGGTAGTCGAGCTCGGTTTGGCCAATGACCTGGAGTCGGTAATCGTGAAGGTGTTTAAGAAAGCCAGCAAACGCAAGTGATGGCTTTTGAATGCGAGGATGGTCGATGTAGCGGTACAGCCCCTTCTCGCCACACACCAAGCGCAGCCCCATGGTGTTTCTCTCTAGTCGGAGTATCTGTTCCATGGTAATACGCGGGGTATGCATCGGAACTCCGGCTAGGCGTTGGTTGGAATATGCTGGATTGCGGGAGCGTTCATGGTGGGGCTAGGAACGGCAGAAAAGCGCACTGATCGCCTCTTCATCCGCGGCATCCATCACCTGTTGGCGTAGTGCGTCGCTTTGTAATCGGCGCGCCAATTGCGCTAGCAACTCCAAGTGCCCTTTGTCATCGTCATCAGGAACCAACAATAGGATAACAATATGTACCGGCTGACCGTCAATGGCATCAAAGTCCACACCCTGGTGGTGGCGTAGGAGCGCGATGATGGGTTCAGAGAGCCCTGGCATGCGGCCATGCGGTAGTGCAACGCCGTGGCCGATGCCAGTGCTTCCTAGTCTTTCACGCGCCATCACCAGATTCATGATTTGATCTGGGTCGAGTGATGTCAGGCGCTCAGCCAGTTGGTTCAAGGCGGCGCGCTTGCTGCTGGTCTCAGATTCCAACACGATATTATCGGGGGAGATCATCTATTCGTCTCGCAGTTGATTAGGATTGCTCTAGTTGGTCTCCGGATCCAGACAGCAGATCGAGCCATCATCGCGGCGGTAGAGGATGTTGAGTCGCTCAGTATCGGCATTGCTGAATATTAGCAGATGGTTCTGCTCGCCCAACTCCAAGCGCATCACGGCTTCATCAATCGTCATGGGGTCTGCATGGATGGTTTCGTGCTCAATGGTCTCGGGCTGATGATCTTCGGCGAGTTCATCCTGGTAGTCGGAGCGTAGTACGCGTTGTTCGAGCGCAAAGCGCTTACCTTCGCGGGTCTGCTCCCTCCCTTGATGTTTGCGTAGCTTGGCACGGTAGCGCTTGAGCTGGCGGTTGATTTTGTCGATTGCACCATCAATTGAAGCGTACATATCCTCGGTCTCTTTGCTACCATTGATCACAATGCTGTGAGCTTGGATGGTGATTTCGCAATGGTGGCGGAATTTGTCCACCGTTAAGGTCACCTTGACATCCACTACATAATCAAACGAATGCTTTAGATGGCCTAATTTTTCATGCACATAGGCCTTGAGTGGCTCGGTAAGGTCTACCTTGCGTCCGGTGATGGATATATTCATTTAATGCTCCTTGCTTGGTTTTTTAAGCTTGTGTGCGCTTTTTTGCGCTGGCTGCTGGTGAGCAGTCCAAGTTGTTCCCGATACTTGGCTATAGTGCGGCGGGCAATCTCGATTCCCTCCGCCTGCAATCGGTCTGCAATCGCCTGATCGGCGATGGGAAATCTTGGTGGCTCCGACTCGATCAATGCCCGGATGCGCTGTAGCACCCGGTAGACCGATACGGATCCACCGCCACGCGTCGGCAAGCCAGCGCAAAAGAAACGACGCATCTCAATCAGACCGATCGGCGTTTGCGCATACTTACCGCTAGTAACTCGCGATACCGTAGATTCGTGCAACTCTACCTCGTCCGCCACATTTTGCAGCGTTAGTGGCTTGATGCCGAGCATTCCGTGCTCAAGAAAGGCGCGTTGTCGCCGTGCCAACACGGTGCCTACCTTGAGCAGACTCTCTTTGCGCTGTTCTAAGGCGTAGAGCAACCACTTGGCCTCGGTGGAGGCTGCATCCATGAACGCTTTTTCTTTCCCTTTCCATTGATGCCCCTGCCACTGGTCATTGATGGTGACAATGCGGGAGCTGCCATTGGGCACCTCCACCTCAATGTTGTGGTCGCTGGTGAGGCGGAAGATGAGCTCGGGCTTGATGTAAATCGTGCTGTGACCATGCAGGCCGTGACCGGGGAATGGGTCGAGGCGCTGCATGCGTGCTCGGGCAGCACCGATTTGTGCGATCTCCATCCCCGTCATCTCCGCCAATACGGCATCGGATTCGGTCAGGTGGTCGGCGTATTGCAATAGCAGTCGCTGTGCCCAAATATCGGCATCCTCGTTGCCCAATTGCAGGAGCAGACACTCCAGCGGGTCGCGCGCGCCGATACCTGCGGGATCAAGGCGGTGAATGACATGCTCCAGCAGATGATGCACCTGTTCCGGTGTGGTGGTGAACTGCTCGGCCAGGATCACCGCATCGTCACGAAAGTAACCATCGTCATCGAGTGAGTTGATGATGGCATGGGCAAGGGCGTGCTCGCTGCCCGCCATTGGCTGTTGATCAATCTGCTCATGCAGTGATTCGCCTAAGGTTTGTTCGCGTTGCCACTGCATCTCACGCCCATCATCGAGCGGCCCTGACTGGCGGTACATGCTCTCCCAACGGTCGTCACCCGTTTCACGCCACGCATCTTCGCTAGCTTGATCGCTTTGTGTTTGTGTCGTGTCCGTCTCTTGGGGATGGTCATCAGACTCCGGCTGCTCCATCTCCAGTAGGGGGTTGCTTTCTAGCAGTTGATCGAGGTAGCTATCAAGTTCGAGGTTGTTCATCGCTAGCAGGCGCAGACTTTGGGTGAGCTGAGGCGTTAACGCAAGTTGTTGGCTAAGCTTTTGCTGGATTGAGGTTTGCATCGCAGCCATCAGCGCGCTCTAAGAGGAGACAGGTGAAACATTCGTTCCAGATAGGTGACAGGAGTGGTGCGAAAAGTCAAGCCATTAGGCGGCGAGTAGGGTTTGTAGCTCTCCACTATCGTGCATCTCGCGCACAATGTCGCAACCGCCGACAAATTCACCTTTCACATAGAGTTGTGGGATGGTTGGCCAGTCAGAATACTCCTTGATGCCTTGGCGAACCGCATCATCAAGCAGGACATTGAAGGTGGCGAATTCACAGCCGAGTTGGTTGAGAATGGCGACTACCTGCTGAGAAAACCCGCACTGCGGGAACTCTGCGGTGCCCTTCATAAATAGCACAATAGTATTGTCTTTGACTACGCGGTCGATTTTTTCCTGAATGGTCATGGATAAAGGGTACTCCTGTTGAGGTTTAGTGGGTTTTGGTGGTGCGCTCTGCACGGGTCGTGAGAGCTAAGGCATGGATGGCCTGACGCATACGATCGCCAAGTGCGGCATAGACCATCTTGTGTTGTGCGACTCGGGTTTTGCCGGCAAAGGTGGGGGAGATCACTTCAACTTCAAAATGGTCATCGCCGGAGAAGCAGCGCACCGATACCTCAGCATCGGGAATGGCGCTGGCAATCAATTGTTCAAGCTGTTGGCTATCAATGGGCATCATATCAGCGAAGCCTAGCGAGGGCACAGCAAAAAAGAATCGGGAACGCTGCCGCGCTTCTAAAGATGCGGGGCGCTGATGGTCTGTTTGTCGATGCTCTGGCCTTGTGTTGCCGAACCTTTGGTGGTGAGCCAAGCCAAGATCAAGAGCGTGGCGACAAAGACTAGGATTTGCATCGCACTGGGCTGTGGGTCGTAGCCAATCAGCGCATGGAGCAGTTCGCCAACGGGACTGTCCTGTGTGAGCAACCATGAGCTATCCCATAGTTGGTCGATGAGCGGTGGCAGCTTTTCGATGGCGACCAGGTTCCACACCGCCTGCGATGCCATGCCCGCAGCCAGCAGAATAAGCAGGGTGTTGATGACTCGAAAGGTCTGTTTGAGTGGAATATAGCGCAATCCCTTGTAGATCCCCCACGCCACCACGGCACCGAGTACAATGCCAGCGCCTGCCCCAATGGCGATACTCCAGCCATCTTGATCGGTCGCTTGCACGGCGCCAAGCAGGAAAAATACCGCTTCAGACCCCTCCCGCATGACGGATGCCATCGCGATGATCGCCAGTGCGGTGACTGGGGCTTCGCCCGTTGCTACCGCTTGGCTTAACTGCCGGGTATGGGTCTGGATGTTCTTGCCGTGGCGCTGCATCCAGATGACGGTCCAGCCGATCAATAGGGATGCCATGATCAGTACCGCAGCGTTGAACATAAACTCCCCGTTGCCGTCAAAGCTTCCCTCCATCGCCTCCATGAACCAAGCGACTACGGAGGCTCCTACGGCACCCAATGCGGCACCCGCACCGATCCAACGCCGAGAGTTGGGCAGTTGATCGGTGGCGGCGAGCAATACGCCGAGCACGAGCGCCATCTCGATCATTTCGCGGAAGACGATAAGGATAGCGGAGATCATGCTTGGGCTCGGTTGGATTTGGCAGTGCATGCTTGGCAGGTACCGTAGAGCACCAATTGGTGGTCATGTACCACAAACGCGTTTTGCGCGGCCATCTCCAGTTGTAATCGTTCGATTTCTGGGTGGCAGAACTCTTTGATTTGTCCGCAGGCAGTGCAGATTAAGTGGTCGTGATGCTGTTTGCCGCCGAGTTCGTAATGTTTGCGGCCATTGATTGGTAGTGAGGTGAGCATTCCGGCCTGCTCGAGGGCTTGCAAGCCGCGATAGACGGTGGCGTTACCAATTTTTCGCCCCTGATTGTTGAGTGCGACCACAATGGCTTCGGCATCCCAGTGGTGATCGGAGTTGGTAACCAGTTGCAGGATCGCTGTGCGTTGTTGGGTAAGCTTCATGGGTGCGAATGATAATCGTTATCACGATCAATGCAAGCCCTGTAACGGGGCGTATAGCTATGTCGCCTTGGTGAAGAAAAGGAAATAACCCAGAGTGCACTGTCGAGTAGACTGGGGGCGCTGACACGGCGAATTTATTCTAACCTAAAAAGTAACGACTCAGCACCCTACCCAAAAATGGTTGTAACTACTCAGATTACTTACGGTTTTCCTGATAGCAAGGCGAAAAAGCAGAGTTTACTACTGTAAATGCGCATTTTTCAACGCCGCTATCAGGAAAGTCAGGAGTGAGCTGAGTAGTTATCCGGCTGTACGACATGATAGCTCCCCTACGAACGCTGATAGTGCAGCACTTGTCCTTTTGGCAGAGGCTTATCCAGATAGTCGGTGTTTTCAGGCCGAGTTTGGCGATGCAAATACCCCAGGCTCACCATCCGTTTGCTAAAGCGGGCATGGTGGCCGCGTCCTGGATCAATCAGAATCACTTCGCAATGCGGCTTGGTATGGTTATCAATAAAAGTCGATAGCAATTCCGCATGTCCGCGCTCATAAAGCAGATCACTACCAATAATAAGATCAAATTTACCGAGGCCAACATCGGGATCGCCCCAGCCCGTGCGGAAAAAAGGGATGGCGGCATCGTGATTGAGCGCGGTATTCTCCCGAAGAAAATTTGCCGCCTCGGGGTGGTAATCTGTCGCCGTAATATCTGCTTGACGGTGGTTCAGCACTAGACTCGACAGTGCAATGCCACAACCCACCTCCAAAATACGCTTGCCTGCAATCTCATAATCAAACATGAGATGGGCGAGCACCTGCCCCGAAGGCCAGACGATGCCAAACAGCGGCCATGTCGCCGATGAGATCCCTAACTTTTCGGCCACACCCTCATCATCCGAGAACTCCTGGTTGTTTCTCAGCGTTCGCAGATGAATATCCGTCAGACCAAACTCCAAGGTTTGATAACGAACGCGTAGTGATGGCATCAACTACTCAGCACCCATTGAAAACATCCCGTAACTGCTCAGATTGCTTCCGGTTTTTACTGATAGCAAGGCGAAAAAGCGGAGTTTACCCACCCAATCATACGGCGTCGCCGTGCAGCGCCTGACGCACCAGCTCCGCCTGCTCCTCTTTGTGGCGTTTGACCGAACCTACCGCAGGTGCGGCCAGTGCCGGCCTTGCCACACACTCCAATTGCTGATGCGGCTCCAACACCTGACGAATACTGCTATTGATCTCAAACCATGCCCCTTGATTGAATGGCTCTTCTTGCACCCAAACCACTGCATCGGCCTTAGGGTAGGCCGCACAGATCGCCGTTAGCTCTTCGGAGGGGAAAGGGAAGAGCCGCTCCACCCGCACAATGCCGACTCGCGCCTCATCACGCCCCGCCAACAGGTCGTAATAGACCTTGCCCGAACAGAGCAATAGACGGGTACATTCCTCGGGCCGATGGGCAGCATCCTGCTCGGCAATCACCGCTTGAAATCCGCCACTACTCAGATCAGTCAAGCTCGAAAATGATGCTTTGTTGCGCAGCAGGCTCTTCGGCCCCATCAGCACCAGCGGCTTGCGCGTAGTGATCATCAATTGCCGACGCAGCAGATGAAACAGTTGCGCCGGTGTGGTCGGTGCCACCACCTGCATGTTTGCTTCCGCACAGAGCTGCAAATACCGCTCTAGCCTAGCGGAGGAGTGCTCCGCCCCCTGTCCCTCGTAGCCGTGCGGCAGCCACAGCACTAACCCGCTCATGCGGTTCCATTTGGACTCCCCGGCAGCGATGAATTGATCAATCACCACCTGCGCATTGTTGGCAAAATCCCCATACTGCGCCTCCCAGATCACCAGCGCCCGTGGCTCGGCCAGCGAATAGCCATACTCATAGGCCATCACCGCCATCTCAGAGAGCATCGAATCAACCACAATAAAGCGCGAAAGATCGCCATTGGCCAAACGGCGCAATGGAGTAAATGGCTTGCCCGTATTTTGATCATAAACAATGGCGTGGCGGTGAAAAAAGGTGCCGCGTCCAGAGTCCTGACCCGTAAGTCGCACCCAGCCACCCGCATCAAGCAGGGTGGCATAGGCCATAATCTCGGCACAGCCCCAATCGATCGGCGTTTCGCCTGCCATCATCGCCTTACGCGCCGTAAAAATCTTGCCTACTCGCGGATGGAGCGCAAAGCCAGATGGCAAGCTGTGGGCATGCTCGGCCAAGCGCTGAAGCACCCCCTGCTCCACCACCGTTACCGGCTCCGACGCGCCTTCGGTAACAAACCCCTCCCAGCGACCATGCAGCGTATTCAGCTTCTCCCCCGGCCGCCGATCCTTATCCTTACGAATACGATCAAGCCGCTGACGGTAGTGATCCCACATCGACTGCGCCGCAGCTTCATCAAGTAGGCCATCGGCGATCAAGCGCTGACGATACAGGGTGTGGGTCGTCGGATGCGTTGCAATACGGCGATACATCAACGGTTGCGTCACATCCGGGGCATCCGCCTCGTTGTGACCATGGCGACGATAACAGATCAGATCGATCACAATGTCCTCGCGAAACTGATGACGGTAATCCATCGCGGTCTCCATCGCCAGACAACACGCCTCAGGATCATCACCATTCACATGCAGAATCGGTGCCTGCACCATCTTGGCGATGTCGGTGCAGTAGGTGGTAGAACGGGCATCGAACGGATTAACCGTAAAACCAATCTGATTATTGACCACGATATGGATGGTGCCACCAGTACGAAAGCCCCGCAGTTTCGATAGGTTGAGCGACTCAGCCACCACCCCCTGACCGGCAAAGGCCGCATCGCCATGCACCAACACGCTCATCACCTGACGGCGCTCTTTATCCTCACGCCGACATTGACGCGCCCGCACACTTCCCAACACCACCGGGGTAATAATCTCCAAATGCGACGGGTTAAAGCCCAGCGACACATGCATCCGGCCATGCGAGGTCTCAATATCAGAGGAAAACCCCATATGGTACTTCACATCACCCGCGCCATGGGCGGCATCGGCTGTCACCACACCCTCAAACTCCGCAAACACCTCGGAGAGGTTTTTACCCAGAATATTGGCTAAAACATTGAGCCGTCCGCGATGCGCCATTCCCAGAATCAGCTCCTGCACCCCCTTGGCCGAGGCGTGCTCAATCAGGGTGTCAATCATTGGAATCAGCGACTCTCCACCCTCAAGCGAAAACCGTTTCTGGCCAACATAGCGCGTATGTAAAAACTGCTCGAACCCTTCCGCACGCATCACCCGCGAGTAGACGCGCATCCGCGCTTCATCACTAAAGGCAGGCGTCGACTGCACCGACTCCAACCGCTGCTGCAGCCACATCTTGCGCGCCGAATCGGTGATATGCATGAATTCAGGGCCAATATGGCAGCTATAGGTGCGCTCCAAAGTGGCGAGAATGGCATGCAGCGGTTGGCTCGATGGGCCTGGCAAATCGCCAGTAGGAAACTCGACATCAAGATCCGCTGCGCTCAGTCCATAGTAGCTCAACTCCAACTCCGGACTAGGCAGCGGCGGATTCAGGTGCAACGGCTCCAGATCTGCTTGCAGGTGTCCATGCACCCGCCAAGCGTGGATGAGGTAGAGCGCGCGCGAAGGGTATTCAATATCAAAGTTGGCTGGTGCTGCGGTAACCGTCGGGCAAACACTGCTACGAAAGACGCGTGCCATCTGCGCCAACTGGCGACGATGACCGCCACCAACAGAGGGGTCATCCTCTGCCAGCTCAGCAAAATAACGCTCCCACTCCGGTGCCACACTGCCCGCATCGCGCTGCCACTGGCCATAAAGCCCTTCGATAAAATCCGAGCCCGAACCCAATAGATCCTGTTGCATCATCTACCCCACTACCCCACTACCCTTGCACTCGTTCTCGATCAACCGAATCAACATTTCAGGGGTGTAAGGCTTGGGAAGAAACCCAGCCACCACGCCACCATGCAAACCTTGACGAACCTCATCTTCGCTGTAGCCCGATGAGATCACCACCCGTACCGCAGGATCGATTTCACACAACGCCGCAAAAGTCTGCCCGCCATCCATCACCGGCATGGTCATATCCAACAACACCAATGATATCTCAGCTTGATGCTGACGATAGAGCTCGAGTGCTTGCTGGCCATTGCTAGCGGTGATTGCCCGCATCCCCAACTCATCTTCTACCACCATGGAGGCCATCTCACGAATCACCTCCTCATCGTCAACCACTAGCACCGTGCCACTGCTAACGCCCATCCTGCTCTCCGGCACAACAGCCGCTTCATCATCCACACCCCCACGCCCCGCCATCTCCGTCAGGGCGGGGAACAGCACCCGAATGGTACTCCCCTCCCCCTCCGCCGTCTCTAGATGAATGGCGCCGTGATGGCCGCGAACAATGCCCAACATCGCGCTCATCCCAAGCCCGCGCCCAGTAACCTTGGTGGTATAAAAAGGCTCGAACATCTTCGCTTGCGTTGCCGCAGTCATACCGCAACCACTATCCGACACCTCAATATAGACAAAACGACCCACCGTAATCGCTGCCTGAACACAGTCGTCCAGATATGCCACATCCATATCCATCACACCAGCGCGCACCGCCATCGTTCCATGCTCGTCCCCGATCGCTTCCGAGGCATTCATCACCAGGTTCATGATCACCTGCTGCAGCTGCGCCACATCGGCTTCAATCAGGGGCAGCCCCTCCTCAAGGTGATAGCTGAGATCAACCCCCTTAGCAATCGACACCTCCAAGAGCTGGGTCATCGTGCTCAATATGTGCGCCAAATCAACCTGCTCAACAACAATACTCCCCCTCCCAGAGTAGGCCAACATCTGCGTACACAACAGGGCGGCACTTTCGCTAGCCTGAGTAATGCGCGCCAAGTGATTCGCCACCGCCGAGCCCGGATCCACCTTGCTAGCGGCCAGGCCCGCATACCCCATAATTGCGGCCAGCAGGTTATTAAAGTCATGCGCAATGCCGCCAGCCAGCACGCCCAGCGACTCCAGCCGCTGCGTATGCTCCACTTGGTGCTGCATCCGCTCCTTCTCCTCGGCTACCCGCTTGCGCTCGGTGACATCGAGCACCACGGCCAACACTGCGGGTGCGCCGGCGTACTGAAGCTGCATCGATGACACCTCGGCATCGAAACTCGCATTCTCGGCATTTAAAAAGCGTACTTCCGCACGGTAAAAGGTAGTGTTGTTCTGCAAAATATCATCTATTCGTGCCATCACCTCCGAGCGATCATCCGGATGAATATGCGACATGAACACCTCGCCATCCAATGCCTCAGAATTCAGTCCCATCCGTGCCACAGCATAGGGATTCGCAAACAGAACATTCCCCTTTTGATGGACGACAATACCGATATCCACCAGCTCAACCAATCGACGGTAGTTATCCTGACTCTCCGCTAGCGTGGCCGTCCTCCGCCGTACCTGCCGCCGCAACAACGCAACGCTCAATATGAGGAACAGTAGCATCAGCAGCAACAGCGCCACCATAGATTGCCACAAATGCTCCAACACCATCCCCACCAGACCCGATGGCGGATGGTAGACAAACTTGTCCAAGGGATACCCTGCTGGCATCAAGCCCAGAGCAGCATAGCCATTGGCAATACGCTGCCACCGGTATGGATTCATATACCCTACCGCCACCATACCTCGCATCATGAGTTTAGCGGTTTGTGCGGCCTCAAATTGCAACTGATCCCGTGAGAAATGCTGGGTATTGTATTTCAATAAAATCAGGTCAATCGCATCATCTACATGATCGAGTGCATCGTTCCATCCCCGAGCCGTAGCCTGCATAAAGGCACGCGCCCGCTCAGGATGGTAGCGCGTTTCATGCGCCGAGGTGATAAGAATATCCCCGTAAAAATCTATGCCGCGACCATCAGGGTAAAACAGCCGATAAGGGATGCCTCGCATCTTCAATTGGTGGGGTTGCTCCGTAGTATAGACGCTAAACGCATCGGTTTTCCCGGAGATCAAATCTTCAAGATTGAAGCTGCTGTCCTGCCGCACAAAATCGTGCTCCGTGATGCCTGCCTGCCGCAGTAGTGCCAGCAGCTCCGCATCTTGGTATCCTGCCTGCAACATGATCCGCTTGCCGCGCAGATCCGTGAGTTTTTTGATACCAGAACCCTTACGCACCATCAATGCCAGCGGCGAGTGCTGGAAAATAGCGCCCAATGCCCGAATCGGCTTACCCGCCGCAAACGCCAGCAGCGCTCCGGAGTCCGCCACTGCATAGTTGCCAGTGTGTTTCAACACAAAGGCAACCGAGGATCGTCCGGGGCCACCCTCACGCAGCGTCACATTCAGTCCTGCATCCCGGTAATATCCCTTCTCCAGCGCCATATAAAAGCCCGCAAACTGGAAGGCATGCGTCCACCGCAGTTGCAACGCGATATTGGCATTGGCCGCCAACCCAGCCCCCGGACTCAAGCAGAGAAAAAGCAGCAGCACTGCAAATGGCCACACCATGAAACCCACCGCGCTAGGTTTCCTCATCGTATCATCACGCTCCATTCCCCAATCTTGACCGCCATTGCCCCCATCTGCAAACCTACCCAGCCAACCATGCCCCAAACCCTATCTTTCCACGCCAACTCAGCGGGACAAAAGTTGTAAATGTAGCTGTGCGACCTGCTGTTGCAGCTCGGCGGGTGCGCCATTATTATTGAGGGAGTACGCTGCTGGCGGGGGGGATTGCAAACGGTCAATACGCACAAAATCGGCATCGCTTTGTCGACCACGGACAAGCACGCGCTGGCGGCGCAACGCCCGATCCACCACCACCTCGATGATCCCCTCTAGCGAAGAGGAGTGATGACGCAGCGCGCTGGCTTCGATAATGGCATAATGCGCCGCCTGTTGCCCCAACCATGTCATTGCCTGCTGCCAGATGGACGGATGCAGAATCCCCTCCAAGCGGGTCAACGATGCACGGTCGGCAAAGGCATGCGCGGCCAACATCTGCCGCTGCACCGCACCTTGCACCACCACCTCATCACCAAAGGCAGCGCATAGCTGGTCGGCAATCGCCGCATCACTCAACAATCCGCGCCCAACCTCATCGAGATCCAACACCGGCACCCCCAGCTCAGCAAAACAGGCCGCAGCGCTACTCTTGCCACTACCAATGCGCCCCGTAAGCCCGATCGCCGGCGTCATACCCGTGCGATCGCCAACGCCACTTGATCGATGTGCAGCTTGTATTCGATGGCATCACGCAACGCCTGATAGCTAGCATCAATCACATCATTTCCCACCCCCACCGTGCCCCACTTTTGCGCACCATCGGTCGATTCGATCAACACCCGAACCCCAGCCTCGGTGGCATCGTGGGTGGAGAGCGCCCGCACCTTAAAATCGATCAGCCGCATGCTCTCCAGCTGAGGATAAAAGCTACGCAACGCCAAACGCAAGGCGTTATCGATCGCATGAATGGGGCCAACACCAAGGGCTGCGGTATGGGCATGTTGCGCCCCGACCCGAATGCGTACCGTCGCCTCGACCTCCGATGAGCCCTCATGCTCCTGCTTCTGATCGATCACGCGAAAGGCATCAAGCTCGAAGTGGCTAATAAAGCGTCCGCCCGCTTTAAGCAGCAGCAGCTTAAAGGAGCCATCCGCCCCCTCGTACGCATAACCCTTCGCCTCCATCTCCTTAATTTTATCGACCACCACGCCCACATCTTCGGCATCACTGGAGAGCCCAGTGTCCAGCGTTAATGACTTCAGTTTACTGATGATATTGCTTCTTCCAGCCTGATCAGAGACCAAAATGCGCTGGTGATTCCCCACCAACTCCGGTTGAATATGCTCATAGAGATCTGAGGATTTGCGCACCGCCGAGACATGGATACCGCCCTTATGGGCGAAGGCATTATCCCCAACAAAGGGCTGATGCTGCCACGGCAGCCGATTGGCCATCTCGTTGACAAAACGGGACAGCGAGGCAATTTCGGTCAGTTGCGCGCCATCAATCCCGCAGTCGTAATCTGTTTTCAGCACCATGATCGCAATCAGCGAAATCAGGTTGGCATTGCCGCAACGCTCCCCGACGCCATTGATGGTGCCCTGCACATGGCGCGCACCGGCATTGATCGCCGCCAGCGCATTGGCCACCGCCAGCTCGCTATCGTTGTGGGTATGCACACCAATCGTGCGATCAGGAAAGCGCGCGCACACCACGGCCGTCATCGCGGCGATCTGATCGGGAAGCGAACCGCCGTTGGTATCGCATAACACCAATCGCTCGGCTCCAGCATCCGATGCCGCCTGCAAGGTAGATAACGCATAGGCCGAGTCATCATGGAAGCCATCAAAGAAATGTTCGGCATCAAACACCACCTCGCCCCCCTGCCGCCGCAAAAATGCCACCGAATCACCGATCAACTGCAAATTCGCATCCAACCCAATCCCAAGTGCATCCCGTACATGCCGAACCCACGCCTTACCAAAGATACAAACCGCATCGGCACCGCTAGCCAACAATTTGGCCAATCCCGCATCCTCTGCCACATCGTGTCCGGGACGGGCGGTGGAGCCGAAAGCAACCAAATGCGCGCCCGTTGGCCACACCCGATCCCGCATCTGGTCAAAAAAGGCATCATCCTTGGGGCTAGCACCCGGCCATCCCCCTTCAATCCAGCCGATACCAAACGCCGCCAATCGGTTGGCAATACGCACCTTGTCGCCGGAGGAGAAGTGAATACCAGCGGTTTGGCCGCCATCGCGCAGAGTGGTATCGAACAGTTCAATATGGGGTTGGGTCATTGGGATCTCACTGGGATCATTTTGGTGTAACTACTCAGATCACTTCCGGCTTTCCACGATAGCGGCGTTGAAAAATACCCATTTACAGTAGTAAACTCCGCTTTTTCGCCTTGCTATCAGAAAAAGCAGAAGCAATCTGAGCAGTTACATTTTGGTCATAGAAATTCGTTGGCGGGAAGTCTCGCAATTGACAGTATAGACCGCAATTGTACCGTTCGCGTATCTTCCCCGGTAGCTCAGTTGGTAGAGCGGGTGACTGTTAATCACCTTGTCGCTGGTTCGAGTCCGGCCCGGGGAGCCAATCCATACAGAGTACACCCAGCCAAAGGCGCCCTGACGCTTCAGGGCGCAGGGTAGCGAGCTGAAAACGGGGGATATGCAGCCGATTAACGGGTAGAGCTCCACCCTTATCGCGCTTCAAAGGCCATCCCAAGGCATGATTGCTCAGGAATGCACTGCAAGCAATCATTACCATTCAACTGATTTTACAAACCATTTCATATTTACGGAGACCAGATATGCCAAGCAGATTAGCACAGGGACGCTGTTTTTTCATTTTCCTGGGGGCACTGGTATTGGCCACCATGGCGTGGATGCCATCGGCGCAGGCGGTGATCTGGCCCAAGGCTCCCAACCTCGCGGCCAAAGCTTGGGTACTGCTCGATGTCCATTCCGGTAAATTCATCTCCGAACACAATGCCGATGAGGAGCTTCCTCCGGCCAGCCTGACCAAAATGATGACCCTTTATCTGATCTTTGAAGACATTAAATTAGGCCGTCTCAACCCCAAAGATCGCATCCCAGTGAGCAAAGCTGCATGGAAAATTGGTGGTAGCACCATGTTCCTCGATCCGCGCATGCATCCACGCGCGGCGACATTGATTCACGGCATTGCCACCTACTCCGGCAACGATGCCTGCATCGCGCTGGCAGAGCACTTGGCAGGAACCCAGGACGCCTTTGCCGACCGCATGAACCAGAAGGCAGCGGAGCTGGGCATGAAGCACAGCCACTTTGTCAATGCCACCGGATTCCCTGCCGAAGGGCACTACAGCACGGCACGCGATATGGCACTGCTCGCCGCAGCATTATGGCGCGATTTCCCTAAGCAATACAAGGTGTTCTCCGAGAAAAGCTTCACCTTTAAAGGTCGTCGGCAATACAACCGCAACCGTCTTCTATGGTCCTATCCGGGTACCGATGGGGTCAAAACCGGCCACACCCGTGAGGCGGGGTATTGTCTAGTCTCCTCCCGTCAGCAGGGTGACACCCGCTTTGTCTCCGCCATATTCGGCGCCCACTCGGATCATGACCGCGCCAGCCTATCCAAGGCACTACTCAAATATGGCTTCCGCAACTTTATCTCGATACGACCTGCGGCGCGTGATCTGCGACGGCAAGTGGATGTATTTGAAGGCAAGGCCGACTCCGTATGGCTGGTACCCAAAGGGCCGATATGGATTACCGTGCCCAAGGGGTATGCCAACCAGGTTCATTTTGAGCTCACCTACCCCGCACCGCTTAAAGCTCCCTTAGACAAAGGAGAAATACAGGGAACCCTCCAAGGGGTGATTACCGGTGAGCGTGGTAAAAAAGAGATCATCACCTCCATTCCGGTGGTAACCGCAGCCGCCGTCAAACGCGCGGGTTGGTTTGGCCGCACCGCAGACCACATCAAACTGTGGCTAAAGTAGCCGGATGGATGCAGAGCCCTTAACCGCCTATGTCAACGGCCACTTTGTGCCGATGGCCGAGGCGATGGTGCACATTGAGGATCGCGGCTTTCAATTTGCCGACGGCATCTATGAGGTAATTGCCTGCTTTGGCGGCAACTTCCTTGATCTGGATCAACATCTAGCACGCCTACAGCGTTCACTGGATGCGGTGGCGATTCCCGCCCCCTGTGCCGATGCCGAGCTGCGTGAACTGTTGGTTCAGATCTATCAACGCAACCCCTTTCGTGATGCCATGGTCTATGTGCAGATCACCCGTGGAGTCGCCGCGCGCGCCCACCTCATCACCGCCGGTTTGACGCCAACCTTGGTGCTTACTGCACGCAGGCTCCCCGCCCCATCCGATGCTAAATTAGCACAGGGCGTAGTTGGCATCACCCTAGATGATATTCGCTGGAAGCGCTGCGATATTAAATCAATCGCCTTGCTTGCCAGCGTACTTGGCAAGCAAGAAGCGATGCAAAGAGACGCCGATGAGGCCTTCTGGCTCGATCGTGAGGGTCATGTTCTGGAAGGGTGCGCCACCAACCTGCTGGCGGTGATTGATGGCAAGCTGGTGACCCATCCGCTCGATCATCAGGTGTTGGGCGGCATCACCCGCCACATGGCGCTGGAACTGGCAGATGAATTGGCCATCACCGTGGTCGAACGACCATGGAAACTCAATGAGCAAAACCTGACCGAGTGCATGCTCACCAGCACCACCAATGCCGTGCTTCCGGTGTGCCGGATCGATGGCAAGCCGATTGGGGATGGCGTGCCCGGCACGATCACCATGCGGCTACGGGCGGCGATGTGCAAACGCTTGGCCCAGCTCTCTGCACAAGGCTCCGCACAGGGGAGCCTAGCATAAATTTTCGCGCCGTGTTGCTTGATCTCGACGGCACCCTGATCAACGCATTTGAGCCCATTATTTATGCGCTCAACGCCACCCTCGCCGAGCTCTCCCTACCACAAATGACGCGCGATGAGATTATTCGCCACACCGGTCGCGGCGAGTGCAGCATGATCTCCCTGTTTGGCGACCACCGCGAGCAGGCACATCAGCGTTTTTTGCAGTTTCATGATGAGCGGCTGTTTGATATCGCAGCACTACCCGGAGCCGAGTCGTTGCTCACCACGCTCCAGCAATCCGCCATCCCAGTCGCGGTGGTCACCAGCAAAGGGCAGGCGCGGGCAGAGCAACAGATTGCCCATCTCGGCTGGTCCACACTGCTGCCAGTTATCGTTGGCTTAACACCTCAGCGGCGGCAAAAACCAGACCCACATACGCTCCAGATCGCCTGCGATACCTTGGATGTCGCTCCTGATGAGGCCGTCATGGTCGGCGATGGCGTGGCGGACATGAAAGCCGCAGTGCGAATCGGCAGCTTTCCGTTGGGGATGACCGGAGGCTTTGATGCCGATGCCCTGATCGCTGCCGGTGCCAGTGCAACCGTCGCAAATGCCGACCAAGCGTGGCACTGGCTGGCACCGCACCTAGCGCAGTAGCGCAGTCACCTCTTTTCGCAGCCCTCTGCGGCCGAGCAGAAGTCGCCAATGGCTGCCTCCAGCCCGATGCCAATAGTGCGCCCCTCGTAGGGCGGCCAGTAGCAACACCCGAATCCGGTTGGTGTTGGCGGTTTGGCGCAAAAACTCTGGCTTGCCCCGCACCACCACCTTGGGCTTGAGGTGGCTAATGGTTTCACCATAAATACCGGCGAGCGATGCGATCACATTGTCATGCAGGGTATTGTCAAAGTAGCCCGCCTGCTTGCGGGTGCGCTCGATTCCATCGGCTAAATATTTAATCATATCAGGATGATGGCGCAGCTGTTTCTCCAGACCAATCAGGTTAGCAGCATAGATCAACATCGGCTTGGCATCGCTCCCCACCATCGCGCCACCAAGCAACTGTTCCAGCACAGATAGTCCTCGGTGAAGATGGCTGATTTCATTCCCATAAAGCGATAAAGCATCGTGACCATCGGCAAACAGCATCTGCACCGCCTGCGCAAAGCAGGCCGCATCACACTGACCTCTGCGGGCAATGGTATGCACCAGCCACACCGGTTGCACCAATGCCGCCAGCGCCAGCGCGCGTTGTTGCGTCAGCGAATAACTCACTGATCGAGCAACGATAAAATTTGTGCCAGCCCTCCGCTGTTAATGGTAGCATCCGCCTCAGCGCGCACTGCGGGCTTGGCATGAAATGCCACCCCCAACGCGGCCGCATGCAGCATGGGCAGATCGTTGGCACCATCACCTACCGCCACGGTTTGCGTAATAGGAATGTTCCACGCCCGCGCTTGAGCCAACAGGTGATCCCGCTTGGCGGCACCATCGACAACCGATCCCAGCACCTGTCCGGTGAGCTTGTCATCAACAATCTCTAACTGGTTCGCGGCAACAAAATCAAGCCCTAGCCGCACCTGCAAGCGATCCGTGAAATAGGTAAAGCCACCAGAGACCAGCCCTACCCGCCATTGGTGGCGGTGCAGGGTGGAGATGAGCTCCTCAGCACCATCGGTAAGCACAATGCACCGATCATACACCTGTTGCAGCACGCGAGAATCCAGCCCCGCCAACAGCGCCACCCGCTGGGTAAGCGAAGCGGTGAAATCGAGCTCTCCCTCCATGGCGCGGCGGGTAATGGCGGCGATCTTCGGCTTGATCCCAAGAAACCCAGCGATCTCATCAATACACTCGCACTGAATCAGGGTAGAATCCATATCCATCAACAATAATCCAGGCTGGCTAAGCGAGGGGTATATCATTTCAAGAGCCCACAAATCAGACCGTTCCCTTGCCGATTGATCAACACCGATATTTTCCCCACCACAAAGGCACAAAGGCACAGAGGAACACGGAGAAGAGACAATAATTTCTCCAAAAGTCGATACCTCCGTACCGCTGTGGTGAACATCTTCATACGCTGGGATGCTCCAGAAGCGGGGAGAGAAAATCAACGCAGGCGGCAATTTGTTGGGCGGCAGCGTCTTCGCGATCAAAGCGCAGGGTAAGCGCACCATCGGGGCGCAGCGCGAAGCGTCGCGGGTTGGATTGCACCTGCTGCATCAATTGCCTCGAATCAATCGGTGACGCGATGGTGAAAGAAAACACCACCTGTTTTGGCCCCATGTCGATGCGACGAATCCGTAACGCCGTGGCACGCCAGCGCAGTCGGGCCAGCGTCAGGCAGAGCAGCACCTGCGCCGGAGCCGTGCCGAAGCGGTCGCTAATCTCATCAAGCAGGCCATCGGCCTCCTCATCGAAGTGGATGCGGCTGATGCGACGATAGAGTGCCAGCCGCTCACCCATCTGCGGGATATAATCCGGCGTCAAGATGGCATTAAACGGGTGGTGAATCTCGCACGGCACCACCCGAGTCTCCACCGGCTCATCGCGCGCCTCACTGATCGCAGCGCCCAACATCTCCAGATAGAGATCAAGCCCGATCGCACTGATCTTTCCGCTCTGTTCAGCACCGAGCAGGTTACCGGCGCCACGAATCTCCATGTCCTGCCGCGCCAGCATGAAGCCCGCACCCAACTCACTGTGCTGAGCGATCGCGTGTAGCCGCTCCCGGGCATCGGGCGTGATCGCACGCGGATCGGGGGTGAAGAGGTACGCAAATGCCTGGCGATGGCTACGCCCCACCCGACCACGAATCTGGTGAAGCTGGGCTAAGCCTAGCAGATCAGCCCGTTCAACAATCATGGTGTTGGCGTTGGGCACATCGAGCCCCGATTCCACAATGGTGGTGCAGACCAAGATGTGCAGCCGCCCCTCATGAAACGCCATCATGGCGCGATCGAGCACCGCCGCCCCCATCTGACCGTGGGCAATGCCAATCTCCGCCTCCGGCACCTGTTCGCGCAGCCTTTGCGCCACGCGGTCAATACTTTTGACATGGTTATGCAGATAATAGACCTGCCCGCCACGGTAGAGCTCACGCCGGATCGCCTCGGCAGCAAGGTGAAGATCGAATTGACAGACGATGGTACGAATCGCCTCCCGTTCGCTCGGCGGGGTGGAGATAATGGAGACACTGCGCAGGCCAGAGAGGGTCTGGTGCAGGGTACGCGGGATCGGAGTGGCGGTCATGGTCATCAAATCAACCGAGGCATGGAGCTTTTTCATCGCCTCTTTATGCTTCACGCCGAAGCGGTGCTCCTCATCGACAATCACCAGCCCAAGATTGGAGAACTTGATCGCAGCAGAGAGCAGCCGATGGGTGCCGACGATGATCTGCACCGTACCCAATTGCAGCCCAGTGATGATGCGCGCACTCTCGGCTTTGCCCTGGAGGCGGGATAACAGCGCAATCTCAAGGCCGGTGCCAGCGAAGCGTTCGCGCAAGCTGGTGTAGTGCTGGTTGGCCAGCACCGTGGTCGGTGCCAGCATCGCCACTTGGCGGCCATCTGCGGCGGCCACAAAGGCGGCACGCATCGCCACCTCAGTTTTGCCAAAACCGACATCACCGCACACCACCCGATCCATCGGCAGTGGCTGCTGCATGTCGGCCAACACCTGATCAATCGCCTGCTGCTGATCCTCGGTCTCTTCAAATGGAAAACGGGCGCAAAACTCATCGTACGCATCACGAATCGCCGCAAGATCAACCACCTCGTGACGCACCTGCCGTCGCCGCGCCTCCACCGCTACCAGCTCATGGGCAATCACCAGCAGGTCGGTCTCTACCCGCTGGCGCGTCTTCTTCCATTTGTCGCTACCGAGCTTGTTTAGTGCCGGATTGGAGTCGCCAACATAGGGGTGAAGACGGGCAAGCTCCTCCACCGGCACAAAGATCGAGGCGTCACCAGCGTATTCAATATGGAGGAAATCAGCCTGCTGCCCCGGCTCCACCTCCATGGTTTCAAGCCCACAATAGCGCCCTAAACCATGATCCTCATGGATCACCATGTTGCCGGGCACCAGCTCCTGTAACTGCTGAAACACATTGGCGCGAATGGCCGAGATCGAGCGGTGCCTGCTGCCACTGATGCGTTGCCCCAACAGCTCGCGTCCGGTCAGCACCAACAGCTTGTCGTGTTCCAGCACGAAGCCCTGTTCGACAAAGCCCAAGGTTTGGAAAATAGTCGGGCCGCTAGCCGAGCGTGCATCCGGCAGATCGTGCAGCCCAGCACAGTCGGCAAAGGCACACTCCAGCGGCGCACAAACCTCCCGCATCCGTTCGGCCTGACCCGGGCCATGGGCAATCAGCAGCAGCCGCCAGCCATCACTCAGCTGTTGGCGCAACCGATCACGCAAGGCATGGAGTGGAGCCTGGCGCTGGCTGAAATCGGATAACGCCGGAGCGGCACCAACCGGCGGCAAATGCAGTTGCGCCTCCTGCTGAGTAATCAGCGTCGCGCGAATATCGCTCTCGACCGCAAACAGCTCCTGCGGGCTGATCGCGGGATCCTCGGTGTGGCGCATCAGATCAAAATGGGAGCGCAGTTGCGCACCGAACTGGTCGCGCTGAGGCAGAAGATCGCTGCTACTGACGATTACCGCATCGGATGGCAGGTAATCTTGCAAGCGTGCAGTCTGGTGATAGGCCAGCGGCAGCAGCGCCTCAATACCAGGGTGCGGCCGTCCCACCTTTGCGGCGGTGAGCATGGGGTGGCCGCGCAGATGGGGGAAGCGGGCACGAAAGGCGGCGCAAAAGGTCTCCCGACCAGGTTGATCAAGAATCACCTCGCGCACCGGCACCGAGACAAAGGCGGTAATAGCAGCACCAGAGCGCTGGCTATCGATGTCAAAGGTGTGGATCGAGTCAATATCGTCACCAAATAGGTCGATACGGATCGGAGCATTGGAGGTGGCGGGCCAGATATCGAACAGGCCACCACGCACGGCAAATTCGCCACTATCCATCACCCGCTCCACCGGTTGCATCCCCGCCTCGATCAATTGGTGCTGGAGTGCCCCAAGATCAAGTTGATCGCCCACCTTGAGCTGCCATACATGGGCGGTCACCGATGATGGCGGTGCGATGCGTTGTAGCCATGCTGGCAGGGCGGTAATCAGCACCCCGCTCGGATTGGGCTGACGCAACAGGCGACTTAAGGTAGCGAATCGTTCCCCGACAATAGCATGGTGCGGGCTGACGCGATCATAGGGCAGCACCTCCCAGGCGGGGAAACGCCATAGATGATCGGCTTGCGGCAGGAAAAATGAGAGCTCCTCAGCCAAGGTACGATAGCTGCGCAGATCCGGCGTAATATAGACCAGCAATCGCTTCGGCCTGCACCGTGCCAGTTCAGACAGGCGCCAGCCCAAGGCGGATAAAGAATGACTATTCATGGAGGCGGCACAGCCTAGCAGCGAGCTCGGCACCATGCCTGTTTTAGGCGGTATCGGCACTGGAAAGACAGATTCAAGCCGCATTTGCAGCATAATTACTCAGCATTTTACCAAAAAATGAGTGCAACTACTTAGAGTTATTATGATTATCCTGATAACAAGGCGAAAAAGTGGTGCCATTCGCAGCCGGATTGACAAAACTAAAATTCAATTTTAGTTTTACAGCATGTACTTGCCACGATCACTCCAACACCCTTTATATCAAGCACTAAAAGCCTTCACCCATATTGGCAACAGGGTCGATCGCTACTATTGGCGCACCAAGGATGGCATGGAGGTGGATCTACTGATCTTACTGAATGGCGTGATCCTCCCCGTAGAGTATCACGGCCACGCCAACACCTGCAACCGCTGACGCATCTGCGCCCTACTAGGTGCAGATGCGCGCCCCTCAGGAGTGTTGGTGTGTCAATGCCGTGGCAAGAGTTCGCTCCTTGGTTACATCGTATACTACTCAGATCGCTTCCGGTTTTGCTGATGGCAAGGCGTGAGCTGCGTAATTACCGAACATCAATGGCAACTGCTGGGAGGCAATTTTGAATAGAAACCCAAACATGAATGTCACCCTGCCAGTCAAGATCGCACTCCTTTCACTGGTGCTGACCCTGATTGGCGTGGTTGGCGTGGCCTTGATTGCCTACAATTACTCCAAAGATGTGTTGCAACAAGAGGCGCTACACTCACTATCAGAGAGCGTAGCGCGCGAAACAGCCGTGCTGAAACATACCCTGCGAACCATCCGCGTAGATGAGAAGTTTCTCGTCGCGTCATCATCGATTCAAAGCATTGATCATGCGCTGAACGATGGCGGCGTTGATGAGCAGCAAGATATCGAAGCGTGGAAGTCACGCCTAACTTCCCTGTTCGCTACCGTGCTGCAACAGCGTGATATCTACTATCAGATACGCCTCATCGGTCTGGATCATGGGGGCAGGGAGATGATCCGTGTTGCACGCATCGGCCATTCGATTGTGGTAACGCCGGAGCATGCGTTGCAGCAGAAAGGGAACCAGCCCTATTTTCAGCAGGGGATCAAACTTGCCCCCGGCAAAGTCTACCTCTCCAAGATTACCCTCAACCGCGAACACGGCAAGATCAGTGATCCGCCGCGCCCGATGCTGCGGGTGGTTAGCCCGTTGCGTGATCACCAAGGCAAGCTGTTTGCCTTGCTGGTGATCAATGTCAGCCTCAAGGCGATGACGGCAAATCTGCGCCGTGCGCCCGAGGGCACCTTCTACTTTATCGCCAACGAACGCGGCGACTATCTGATTCACCCTGACGATAAAAAAGCGATGGCCTTTGAGTATCAACGGCAAGCGCGGGTTCAGGATGACTTCCACGGATTAGCCAAGAATTGGCTGCTGAAAATGGCTCCCAATGACGCCAACAGACCGGAATCCTTCAACCTACCACAGCAGAGGATTGGCCTGAGTCTGTTCCACATCCATTTTGACCCCGAACATCCCCAGCGCTATCTCATGATTGGTGGCGTGGAACAGATGGCCTTACTGCGCCAGACATCGCTTGCCCTGCGCAACCAGCTGCTGTGGATTGTCTTGGCATTGGCGCTACTGCTGGCACTGGCCACCTTTGTGGTGGTGCGCCGGGTTACGCGCCCGCTGATCCATCTTCAGCGGGCGGTCGAACAGGTCGGTGCCGGTGCTGATGATGTCCACATCCCCGTGCAAGGGCATGATGAGATCACCGCCCTTGGTGCCGCATTTCGCGACATGCTGAACAAACTGACCGCATCGAGAGCCGAGTTGCTACACGCCAATATAATACTGGAGCAGCAGGTGAGCCAACGCACCACTGAGCTGGAGATCACCAAGCACCATCTTGAGCAACAGAATGTGGAGCTTGCCGATGCCTTGGTGCAAGCCCAAGAGGCTGCGGTCGCCAAGAGCCAGTTTCTCGCCACCATGAGCCATGAGATCCGCACCCCACTCAACGGCGTGCTCGGCCTGACTGAGCTGGTGCTGGATACCCCGCTCAACGCCCAACAGCGCGATACCCTAGAGACGGTTCATGCTTCAGGGGAGACCCTGCTGAACATCCTCAATGATATCCTCGATTTCTCCAAGATGGAGGCGGGACAGTTCTCCTTGAATGCGTGCGAATTCTCGCCCAATGATCTGGTGGAACAGATCACCAAACTCTATAGCAAAGAGGCCCACCGTAAGGAGATCGAACTGATCAGCAGCACCATTCCCACCCTGGTGCGTCAAGTGGTGGGGGATCCTGACCGCCTGCGTCAAGTGTTGATGAATCTGCTCAGCAATGCGATCAAGTTCACCGCAGATGGAGAGGTGCTGTTGCAGGTTGAGATCGTCCATCAGGAGGCAGAGGGGATGCGGCTGCGTTTTTCGGTACAGGATAGTGGCATCGGCATTCGGACGGAGGATCAGCACAAGCTGTTCATCGAGTTCTCCCAGCTGGACGCCTCCCATAGCCGCAGGTATGGCGGCACCGGACTGGGGCTGTCGATCTCTCGCAAGCTGGTGGCGCTGATGGACGGTGAGATTATGGTGGAGAGTGAGCTGGGCAAAGGCTCCCGTTTCTGGTTTGAGATCACCCTGCCGCTGGGTGAAGCACTGCCCGATGCCGCCATGTTCCATGCCGAGCAATTTAGGCAGTGGCGGGTGCTGGTGGTGGATGACAACGCCACCAACCGTGAAGTGTTACACCGCATGGTGTCCGCCTGGGGGATACGCAACGGCTCGGTGGATGGCGGGCAGCTGGCGCTGGAACGGCTTAAGGCCGAAGTGGACGGGGATGATCCCTACCACATCGCCCTGATCGACCACATGATGCCGGAGATGGATGGCATGGAGCTAGCACAGCGCATCAAGCAGGATTCCAGATTCGCCAGCCTCAAGGTGATCATGCTGAGCTCACTCGATGATGTCTATGATATCCGCAAGAAGGGAGAGTATGGCCTGGATGCCTTCCTGCGCAAACCGATCCATCAGTCAGCACTCTATAATCTGATTCTGTCGGTGATGGGGGCACCCAACAGCCTCTCCGCAATCAAGGCAACCGCAGATGAAGGTGCTAGTTCTGAGCGCAGTGCAAGGATTCTGCTGGCAGAGGATGTGGATGTGAACCAACAGGTCGCCATCGGCATGTTGAAGAAGCTGGGCTTTGCACGGGTAGATATCGCCAACAATGGTGTCGAGGCGGTGAACCATTTTTCCTGTGGAAAATACGCATTGGTGCTGATGGATCTGCAGATGCCGAAGATGGATGGCTATGAGGCGGTGCAGAGAATACGCGCCATGGAGCTTGAGCAAAAGGGGGGTGTGCATACGCCGATCATCGCCCTGACCGCCCATGTCTTTGCCGAGGAGAAGGCACGAAGCCTAGCTATGGGGATGGATGACCTGATGGCCAAGCCCCTAACGGGCAAAAAACTGGCCGAGGTGCTGAATCTTTGGCTTCCGCTTGATGTCGCGTTCGATCTGGAGGAGGCAGCACCCCCTCCGCAAGCGCGTGAAGATCACCTTCCTACCCTGGATGCCGAGGTGCTGCGCCGCCTGCATGTCGATATGGGAGGGGGCATCGGTACCATTCTCGATATGTATGCCCGTGAATTGCCTGAGCAAATTGAAAGCATCATTGGGCTATTGCAGCAGGGTAATGGTGTCGCATTGCGGGCTGCCGCGCACCGCCTCAAAGGCACCAGCCGCAATATCGGCGCGCTGGCGCTAGGGGAGCAATGCGCCAAACTGGAGGTGGCAACAGAGACGATGGAAAGCCTGAATACAGCCATCTGGTCGCAGGCACTGACTAATGAAAAGACGCTGTTATTACAATCACTTAGTGAGTCATGGCTGGAGGAGGTGCGCACATGAATGCAGATGAAAAAATCACAGTACTTGTGGTCGATGATGATCCCGTAATCCGCCTAATGCTAGAGCAGTTCTTTGACAAAAATGGCTACCAGGTAGCACAGGCTGACAATGGGGAGTCTGGGTTGGCGCTGGTGAAACAGTGCCAACCGAGTTGTGTGTTGATGGATCTCTCCATGCCCAACATGGACGGACTGGAGGTATGTCGCAGATTGCGTGACAACGGCAACTCCGTGCCGGTGATCATGATGACGGCGCAAGAGGGCGACGCGATGGTAGATCAATGCTACCAGGCAGGTGCTAGCGATTACATCAACAAGCCGATTCACTGGGCAGTGCTGCGCAATCGGGTGCGCAACCTGATTGCGCAGTGGCAAGCCGCCCACGATCTACGCGCCAGTGAGCGCCGGTTGCGTCAGATATTCAATGCCTCCCCCGATGCCTTCTGGCTGATGAACGCGGACAACGATGTGTTGCTGTTTACCAACGACCGCTACCAGCCACTGTTTGGTCAATGTGATGATGACCTACGCAACAATCCACTGGCATGGATGGATTGCGTCCATCCAGAGGATCGGCCGCAGTTAGCGCAGCTGACACAAGCCTACTACCGTGGTGATAGCGAGAGCATGGAGGCTGAATTCCGCACCGTTCGGTCCGACGGTGGTATCGGCTGGGTCATGCTGCGCTGCTTTCCTATACGCTATGCGACAGGAGCGGTTTCACGCTGGGCTTCAACCGCCTCTGACATTACGGCCAGAAAGCAATCACAGGAAAAGTTTCAACTGCTTACCCAATCGGTTGAGGCTGTTCCCTGGTCATTTGACCTAGTGGGCAATCGCTTTACTTATGTCGGGGATCAGGTAATGAAGGTGCTGGGATTCTCCAAAAGTGCGTTGCGTACCATGGAGGATTGGGAGGCTCTGATACACCCCGAGGATCGGGAACATGCCGTTCGCTATTGCCAAGACCAAACCGCACTTGGTCAACCCCATGTATTTGAGTATCGCATGGTAGTGAATGGCGAAACGGTTTGGGTTCAAGAGCGGGTATCTGTCACTATGGGCAGGGGTGATCCGATAGGGATATCCGGATTTATGTTCAATATAACCAAGGATCACCAAAAACAAGAGAAGGTACGCATACTCTCCCAAGCAGTTGATCAAGCGGGGGAGTCGATCATGATCACCGACAAGTCGGGAACGATTGAGTATGTCAATCCCGCCTTCACCACCATTACCGGTTACAGTGCGGAAGAGGCGCTGGGTAAGAACCCAAGAATCCTTAAAAGTGGCAATCAGCCACCAGAGTTCTATGAACAGATGTGGAAAACCATTATCAACGGCGAGCCGTGGCATAGTACGATAGTGGACAAGAGGAAGGATGGCACCCAATACCCAGCAATCAACTCGATTGCTCCGATTATGGATGACAACCATCATATCACCCATTATGTCGCTATCCAACAGGATATGACGGCGCATGAGGAGCTGGAAGAGCGGTTCCGTCAAGCGCAAAAGATGGAGGCGCTAGGTACATTGGTTGGCGGCATCGCCCATGACTTCAATAATATGCTGTCTGGAATTACTGGCAACATCTACCTGGCCAAACGCCAAGCTTCAGCACTGCCGAAGGTGGTCGAAAAACTGGAACGGATAGAGCAACTGAGCCTAAAAGCTAGCGATATGATCAAGCACCTGATGGCATTTGCACGCAAAAGCACCGTGGAGATGCGACCGTTTGGCCTAGCGTCGTTCATGCGTGAGGTCTGCAAGCTCTGTTCAACGACCATGCCAGAGAGGATCTCCCTCAAGAAGGATATCTGCAGCGATGAACTTACGGTGCGTGGCGATGCCACCCAAATTCAGCAGCTGTTGATGAATCTGATGAATAACGCCCGTGATGCACTAACCGATGTGGTAGCACCCGAGGTGTCGGTGCGATTAACCAAATATGAGTCTGATGCTGCGTTTTGCGCATCGCATCCTAATCTCAAGGGACGCCATTTCGCATGTATCATGGTGGCCGATAACGGCTGCGGCATCAGTGATGAGGATCAGAAGCATATCTTTGAGCCGTTCTACACCACCAAAGAGGTGGGGTTGGGAACCGGTCTCGGGCTATCAATGGCTTATGGCGCGGTGCAGAGCCATGGTGGCATACTGACGGTGAAGAGTGCCCCCAGTAAAGGCACCGCATTTCACATCTATCTACCATTGATCGAAGAGAAGCAGACGGTCAAGGCCGCTGTAACCAATGGTGATAATACCGTATGTGGCGATGGTGAGCTGATTCTATTGGTCGACGACAACGCCAATGTGCGTGAGGTCGGCAAGAATGTGCTAGAGAGCTTGAATTACCGCGTGCTGGAAGCCAGTGATGGCTTAGAGGCGGTGAAGATATTTACCGATCACCAACATGAAATCGCCATGATCATGATGGATATTGTGATGCCACGGCTGGGCGGAGTACAGGCCACCGAGCGCATTCAGCGCATTGACCCCAACGCCAAGGTGCTGTTTGTCAGTGGCTATGATCGGGATCATGCGCTGGGCGAGGAGATGCCCTCAGAGGAGTACACCGTACTATCGAAGCCCTATTCAATACCAGGACTAAGCCACATGGTGCGCGAGATCATTGACGCCACCTGACCCCATCGTTCCCTACTCCTCCAGTATCGGAATCACCCCGGCGCCATGCTGGTACTCAGCAGGCTTATGCCAGGCCTGGCCGTAAAGCACCTCAAAGGTGGCGTGGATGCGGCCATCACTATCAATAGGATAGGCTTCCGCTAGCTGGCGCAACAGTTTGCGGCCACCTAGCCCCCCCTGGCGATGGCGGATCGCACTGGCGGAGGCTCCCATCCCCTTAAGTTCACGCACCAATGCGGTGATATCGGGATAGGTCAGAGTCATCAAATCGCTATCGGTCACTGGCAATTGCACCGCCTGCCGCTGCAAGGCGTCGCCTAAACGCATCACATCCGAGAATGGCAACACCCGTCCCGCATGCTCCGGTGCAATCGAAGCTAGGGTGCGACGCAGCATATCCAAGGTGCGCCGACCAAAGGTAGAAAAAAGCAGCAGACCATCGGGAGCCAACACCCGACGCATCTCCCGCAACATCGCCACTGGGTCTGGCAGCCACTGCATGGTCAGGCTAGAGGCAACCAGATCACAACTGCCCGATGCCATCGGCAGATAGCGCGCATCCCCAGCCACCACCATCCGTCGCGGCTGCCACGGTAGCCTCCGCTTGCCCAAGCTGCGCTGGCACAGCGCGCACATAGCAGGTGCCACATCGAGCGCCAACAGATCGGCCTTAGGAAAACGCTGGCGCAGCCGCCCGCTCAAAAAACCAGTGCCACAGCCGATATCGAGCATACGATGGGGGGTGATTTTGGTGAAGTTGAGGTGCGCATCCAGACGATCCGCCACCTCCTGCTGCAATGCGGCAAATTGCTCATAGCCCCCAGCCGCCTGATCAAATGCACGCGCAACTTGCCGTGAATCAATGTGGTCGGGTGCGATGGGGTCAGGGCTTGTTTCGCGCATTGTTTATGGGTGCGATGGGGGTTTTTTCAGCCAGTTTTGTTGTCTGGCAGCCAATTTGGCATAGCGGTAGAAGGTGCCCTCAAAGTTGCCCACGGCAATCATCAACCCGGCACGGCCATCAAGAAACCCCAGTTTGATCACATAATGGCGGAAAAAACTCCATAGCCCATGCAGCAACCCTTTACCAATACCGCCCTGCTTACCCTGACGGTCACACTTCTCCGCCCCCAGCGTCGAGTAACGCTGCATCTTGTGCACCATCTGCTCGATGTTCATGTAGGGAAACTGAATAATATCCTGCGTTAGATACCCCACCGTGCCCTGAATGGTGTACTCCTCATGCACCTCCGCCTGAGAGTCGAATGCAAGCGCACCACGGCGAAACAGTTGCGGCTGACGGTAGTCCGGGTACCAGCCCGAATGCATCACCCAACGCCCCAAATACCAGTTGCGGCGAGGTATAAAGTAGGCATCAACAGCATCCGGCAGATCCACCGTGCGTTGAATCTCCTCGGCTGCCGACCGGGTGCAACGCTCATCGGCATCAAGGCTGAAGATCCAATCATGACGGCAGGCATCCATCGCCGTGTTGCGAATCTGGCCAAAGGTATGAAACGGCACCGACTCCACCCGCGCCCCCATCTCCTCTGCGATGCGATCGGTGCCATCGGTGCTAAAGGAGTCGATCACCACCACCTCATCCGCCCAGCGCACACTGGCGATGGCATCAACAATCTTCTCCGCCTCATTGAATGTCATGATATAGGCCGAAATTGGTGGACGACTCATCGCTGCTCCTTAACCGTATCGTAACTACTCAGCACCCTACCCAAAAATGGCTGTAACTGCTCAGATTGCTTCCGGTTTTCCTGATAGCAAGGCGAAAAAGCGGAGTTTACTACTGTAAATGAGCATTTTTCAACGCCGCTATCGGGAAAACCGGAAGTGAGCTGAGTAGTTACACCGTATCCATAATTGCGGCGAATAGGCGTGCCGGATCGTGCTGTTGACGAAGCTCTGCATACGCCTGACAACAGTTCGCCTGATAACGGGGGTAATCGGCGATCACCGCGATAATGGCATCGAGCCAGATGTTGGCATCGTCACCATCCACCACCGCTCCTGCATCATAACGGGTGACCATGGTAGCCGCCCAAATCCTGGAGCGCACCACCACCGGACACGCTTGCCCTAAGGCATCAAGGGTAATTCCACTCACTTTATCTGCATATTGGTCACGATGGAAGGGCTGCAAACAGATCGCGCCACGAAACTGATCCAGGTACGCTGCACCATCCACCGCCTGCTCCGGCATCGTCAAATGGGGATAACCGATATGACGAATCTTTTGCAGCAATGCCGCCACATCCGGCGCAAATTCACCGTGATGGTTGGGTGCCGCCTGCAGATGCACCGGAATAGTACACCCACGCTGATGCATCCGCCCAATGACCTCCGCCACCAAAGCTAGGTTTTTATCCATCCGTGCCATCCCAGGAAACAGCAGATGGCGAAACGGCGGTGTCGCAGGCAGCGCCTCGGGCAGCGCAAGGGGATAAGGCTGACAACGCACCTGCGCAAACCCCGCTTGGGAAATCGACTGCGCCAACGCCTCGGTGGTCGTCAAAATACGCATCTCCGGCGCTCGGCGGGCAATCCACTGCAAACGCCGAAGGCGCTTGGCATCCATCCGCATCTGATGAACATAAAAGACGGCATTGCCACGCTGACGAAGAGCTTTTGGAATCATGGCATAGGAGAATAGCTCCGCCCGCGAAGCGGTAAGCACAAACACACTCTCCCCAGCACGCAACAGCCGTCTGAGCAGAAAATGAAGCTGAATGCGCCGCAATTTCCGCGAAAAGCAGGGCGTGAGTTGCACCGTTGGTAGATCAATCAACCGCGCCTCCGCCTGCCTGCCTGCCCATAGATGGATCGGCGTGACCGGCTCGCTAACCACGGCAACATCAATCAACGCCCGCGCCACGGTATAGCAGTGGCCGGAATCGTTGATCAGGGTGGGTTCAAGGATATGGAGCGTCATCGTAACTACTCAGCAGTTATAGCCATTTTTGGGCAGGGTGCTGAGTAATTACCCAATCTTTGTGCCGTTGTGCCTTCGTGGTGAAAAAGCATCTCCTAGCCCTGCGCCACAGCCAATAGATCAGCGCAGATCAGCGCATCGAGATGGCCAAGCTGGAAGGCACGCACCGCATCGGAGGCGGTGCAGACAATCGGCTCCTCGTGCATATTAAAGCTGGTATTGATCAATGCCGGAACACCGGTGCGGGCATGGTATGCCTCAAGAATGGCATAAACCGCCGGATTATCCTTCCGACGCAGCACTTGTGGCCGTGCGGTGCCGTCAACATGAATCGCCGCCGGGATCTTCGCTTTGGCCACATCAGAGGCATCGTAGGTCAGGGTCATAAAACGCGCCGCCACCTGTTCTGGCCGCCACTCCGGAAAATACTCAGCCGCATACTCCTCCATAATGATCGGAGCAAATGGCATAAATTCAGTGCGTTGCAGCTTATCATTGAGCCACTGGTTGATCGTCTGATCGCCACAAGAGGCAAATAGGGTGCGATTACCCAGCGCCCGAGGGCCATACTCCATGCGACCCGCTGCCCGCGCCACCACCTTGCCATGCGCCAACAATTCCGCCACTTCTCCAGCCAAATCACTGGGTTGGGTGAAGGCCACCTGCGCCGCCCCCAACGCTGCTTCCGCCGCATCTGAGGATATATCTTGCCCCAAATAGACCGAATCCATCGCGCGTGGCCGCAATTTCCCCTGCTGCTTCGCCAAGGTGGCAAGGGCGGCGCCCGCAGCCAACCCACCATCACCCATATTGGGGTAAATATAGATGTTTTCCACTACCTCGAGCTGCAACACACGCTGATTAAGCTTCACATTGGCAAATACCCCACCAGCCAGCGCCAATCGATGCGCTCCAGTCTGCGCCACCCAATGCTGAACCAATGGCAATACCGCCGCTTCAGTAAAGTACTGCACCCCTGCGGCAATCTCCTCCCTGCTCAGCCCCGCAACCAATTCGAGAATGGTTGGCTCAGCAAAACGGCCATAAGCGATGTTGAGCAATAGTCGATCCAACTGGGGGTAGCCATCCGCAAAGTGAAGGTGCTGCAACAGCTTCTCACCCAATGGTGCGCCATCCGCAAAGGCGGCCAGACCCAGCACCTTGCCCTCATGGCGATGGGGGGTAAAACCAAGATGCGCCGTGATCGCCGAGTAGATAAAACCCAGCGAATGCGGATGCGGAATAGAACAGAGCCGCGTCAAATGCCCCGCTTCACCCAACCAGACCCCACCAGACTCCGCATCCCCAGCACCATCTAAGGTGATGACCAACACCGGCGTATCTGGCCACGGGCAGGTATAATATGCCGTGGCAGCATGGGCATCGTGGTGGCGCACGGTGTGCTTCGGCAAGGTTGCTAAACTATCGGGAACCGAGGGCAATCCCATATAGGCCGCACCCAAAGCGTGGAAGGGAAAATCAAAGGCACGGTTCCAAAAATGGCGCGCGGCACGACCATGAATCGCCTCGCTTGCCCACAACCGGTAGTTGGAGAGCGCCTGCCCCAAGTAGCGATGTCTCGGCCAACCCGCGACCGCCACCACCTCAGCAGCACCCTGCGCCAGCACACACTCCACCGCCTGCAATGGGTAACGGTGATCATTCTTGATCCGCGAGAGGCGCTCCTCCTCCACGGCCACACTTAGCGTGCCATCGTCCTGCAACAGCACGGCACCACTATTGTGCCGACACCCCACCGTCGGACGGCGAGCGTCGTAGCCATATATTCCCAAAATCGCACTCATGCCAGCCACTCCTTACACGCTTGCCACACCTGATCCACACCCATTTGCTCCAAACAATCGCTGCTACTGGCACGCTGGTGGCCGCACCCCTCTTTCTGACACGGCACACAGCCAAGGCTGCTTTGCAACAAGGTAACATTGCCCGCGGATTGCCGCCCACCAGCCAACCATGACCGGTACGGCGAACGCCCCAACGGGTAATCCGCTGGCCACGGCCCCCATATTCGAGGATCCGTCGGACCATACAGCGCCACCACCCCAGTACCACTGCCTGCGGCGAGATGGGTGTTGGCGGTATCAAGCCCAACATAGAGCGCGGCACCTGCGGAGAGTGCCGCCAATTGCGGCCACGCCAGCACGCCAGCCAGCACCCGATAGTGCGCGCCATCAATCCCTGCACCACCGGCCAAGGCTTGGGCGGCTTGCGCTTCACCCGGTCCTGCCGTCATGACGATACGCAGCCCTGCTTCATCAATGCGTCGCATCAGTGCTTGCCAGGATCGATCCGGCCACAGCTTATAAGGCCAGCGAGCAAAGGGGTGAATATGCACATAATGTGTCTCGGCATCCCAGCCTCCATCCGACCCAAGCTGCGCTCGCACCACTGCGGCATCGGCCGCATCCCATTGCAAGGACGGCGTCGGATGATTTTCGGGTGTGGCCACACCCGCCAGCCGCGCCAGATCGGCGCAGTAACTCACCATGTGGCTCGGGGCATCATTGGTCACCCAATCGGTAACCAAATGGCGCTTCCAACCATCCTGCGCCCGCATCGGCAACAAGGAGTAGACCCGTTTTGCGACCAATCGCGCTACAACAATCGGGCGATCGGAACCGGTCAGCACACAGGCCAGATCGAATTTTTCCCGCGAGGATGCCCGCAATGCGCGCACACTATCGCGCAGGCCAAGCAGCGACGGGGATAGCGTATGCACCCGACTGGCAAAGGGTTGATTCTCCAGCATCGCTTCCGTACCCGGAGCAACCAACCACTCGACCGCAAAGCCTGCCTCCGCTAGCGATTTCGCCAAGGGGGTCGCCAACAACACATCACCGAGGTAGCGGCAGACAACAACTAGTGCACGCAATGCGCGCAGCCCCCCTGCCACAGATAGATGCCGACAAACAGTGCGATTCCCAACACCATCGCCAACGCATTTTTGTGCTCGCGATGCTGCCTCACCAGTGACCACGCGTAGCTCCCTTGTGCCGGATAATGGGTCCACTTCGGCAAGAACAGCGGCACTTCCTCTGCCCAGCGTGTAAACTCCTCACCAAACAGCTGCTGCATATAGGCGGCCTCTTCGCGCAGGGTGGGTCGATAAATCACCGTAAAGGCGGCCAGACCGACCACCGCAGCCCAAGGGTTGGCTGCCATTAGACAAAAACCAACAAAAACCACACTATTAAATAGATACAACGGATTGCGGGTAAAGCGGTAGGGGCCAGCGGTAGCCAAACGGGCATTTTTATCAATATACCCGCTTGCCCAAATGCGGCCAACTTCACCCGCCAACACCACCAACGCGCCAAACAGCAGGCTCCACCAAGTGGGATGCGCCATCAACAGCAGCAACACCACCACCGGTGCCGTCGCCCAGATCCGGTGGCTGCTGCACCAAAGCTCGATACGGGCATACAGGCCACCCTCGCTACTGTTGTTGGTCATGCACGCTCCTTCGCATCACGCCCTTCGCATCGGGCGCGGGAGGGGTATAATCAGTAAGATAGGCCACAATGTGGCCGATGCGTATCTTGGCGCGCATCTTAAGCGGAATATGACGCGCATCGTTGGTCATCCAGATGGTCATCGTCCCCCTACTCGAAAAGATTCCCGCAGTTTTCAGGTGTGGTGTCACCGCGATACACTCGACTACCCCACCCCACGGTGCCTTCAATCGCGTAGTCTTCTTGCCAACGGTGACCACGACCAGATAGCTCTTGCGAGAATCAAACACCGGCAAGCGGATGGTGCTGCCGCGTGTCAGTGGCAGCTGGCGCACTCTAGTGAAGGCATCCATCACGCTCAAATGGCCAGCGGAAACCGAATAGGTATCGGTCTTATGGTTCTGGGTGTAATCGACCTTGCCTTCGCGCCAGCGAAACTTGGTCTCCTTGTGGGCACGGTAGTGCCGCTCATGCTGATCCAGGGTAAAACTCACACTCTGCGCCTGACCTTTTATACAGACCGCTTCGGAGGTGATTATATCGCGCACTTTTTTAAAGATATCAAGAAGCTTGTTGGTGCGCGCCGTGGTAATCATGCGATAACCATCCGTATCACCATCCCGATAGGAGATGACCGCGCTGCCACCATTGATAAACTCCCAATTCACCGCAAAGGTAAGCTGCTCACCAGCAAAAGGCATACAGGTGGCGGCATAGGATGGGGAGAGCCCTGCCAGCAGAAGCAAGGCAACACCCCATCCAAACAAAACCGCTCGTATGGTTTGTTTTACTGCCGCCCGCATCTGCCACTGACAAACATACGAAATATCACAATGCTACCTGTTCGTGTTTGAGGCGATCAAGCAGTGCAAGTGCCTCAATCGGGCGCATCTGATCCGTATCTGCGGCCGCGACCGCCTCGCTAAGCCGCCGCAGTTGCAGCAGTTCACGCTCCTGCTTGCGCTGCTCCGCCAATGCGAAAATATCGGTTTGATCGTTTATATTACTGGGTTTGCCACCCTTGCCACCAACAACGCCCTGCCGTTCCAGTCGTTGTAGATGTGCCTTGGCCTGCGCCACCACATGGGGCGGAAGACCTGCCAGCTGCGCTACCGCAACACCATAAGAACGATCCGCAGCGCGCTCTTCAACCCGATGCAAAAAAATCACCTCATCTTGCCACTCGCGCACCAGCACCGAGGCGTTAAACGCAACCTCTTCATCGCGTGCCAGTTCGGTCAACTCATGGTAGTGGGTCGCAAACAGCGTCAGCACACCGTGACTCGACACCAATGCATCCGCGACCGCCCACGCGATCGCCAACCCATCCCAAGTACTAGTACCACGGCCAATCTCATCAACAATAACCAGGCTGCGGGGCTGCAATTGGTTCAGGATTCGCGCAGTCTCCACCATCTCGACCATAAAGGTGGAACGCCCACTAGCCAAATCATCGCCCGCCCCCACCCGAGTAAACAGCCGTTCTGTCAACGGCACCCGTGCAGAATCTGCCGGCACAAAGCAGCCAACATGTGCTAGCCATACCGTCCATGCCACTTGGCGCATGTAGGTCGACTTGCCGCCCATATTCGGGCCAGTTAGCAGCATGAACCGCTTGCTTGCCATATCCATGGTACAGTCATTGGCCACGAACGCGGTATCCGCCGCCAGCATACGCTCGACTACCGGATGACGGCCAGCGACGATCTCCAGCTCACTGCCCTCATGTAGCATAGGACGACAGTAGTGGTGCTCATGTGCCAAGTAAGCAAAGCAGCAGAGGACATCAAGGGTGGCCACTGCACTTGCCGCCTGCTGAATCGGCGTGCCATAGCCACACACCTCACGCTGCAGACCCTCAACCAGTACCGCTTCGCGCGCCATCGCCGCATCGCGCGCGCCCAAAATTTCACTCTCAAAGCTATGCAACACATCGGTGGTAAAGCGCTCAGCATTCACCAGCGTTTGTTTGCGCACATAGTCCGCGGGGGCTTGGGTAGCCTGAGCCTTGGATATCTCAATAAAATAGCCAAACACCTTGTTGTACTTCACCCGCAGGTTGGCAAGACCAGTACGCTCGCGCTGCTCCGCCTCGTAATTGGTTAGCCAATCGCTGGCATTCTGTGCCAGACCACGCAGCCGATCGAGTTCACTATCAAAGCCGTCACGAATCACTCCGCCATTGCGAAACAGTGCTGGCAGCTCATCTTCAAGTGCAGCAAGCAGATGCTCAGCCAGCGCCTCCAATCCCGCCATCTTTTGACGCAGCTCAGAAAAAACCCCTCCACGATCAGAAACGACCAACGCAAGCTGAGGCAACCGCAGCAGACTCATCACCAAGCCGCAATAATCACGCGGATAGGCGCGACCCAAGGCGATCCGTGCCAATATGCGCTCCATGTCCCGCACACCCCCAAGCAAACCGATCAGTTCGTTTCTTGATGTATCATCCGCAACCAGACTGTAGACCGCATCCTGTCGGCAATGAATTTCCGCCAAATTAAGCAACGGTCGATCAATCCAGTTCCGCAATAGACGCGCGCCCATTGGCGTGGATGTCTGATCCAGCACCGCAATCAAACTGCCATGCTTTGCGCCACCAAGGGTGCTGTACAACTCTAGATTACGACGACTACCGGCATCAATCTGCATATAGCCGAAGGTATCAGAACGAAACACCGGCAGCTGCAGATGCGCCAGCTTCTGCTTTTGCGTCTGTTGCAAATAGACCAGCACCGCGCCAACAGCCCCCGCCAATAACGGTTGATCAACCAACCCCAATGCCTCCAGCTCGATAAGACCAAAGCTGCGTTGCAGATACTCCTCAGCCACCTGTGCCGTAAAGCTCCAGTCACCAGGATGCACCACCTCACCGCGGAAAGCCAGCTCCAACTTGGTTGAGAGCAGCAACTCTGCAGGATGCAGCACGACCAACGCCTCCTCCAACGCCGCATCACCATGCCCCGTCTGCAGATGCCAACCACCGGTGGAAAGATCCACTGCCACCGCGCCCCAATCATCACCCTTGCACGCCACTGCAACCAATGGCGCAGTTGCTGACTGATCAAGCAGCGCCGACTCGGTAATGGTGCCTGGGGTGACAATGCGCACTACCTCCCGTCGCACCGGCCCCTTGCTCGCTCCCGCCGGCTCCATTTGATCACAAATCGCTACCCGTTGCCCAGCCGCTACCAGTCGCGCCAAATACCCTTCAGCCTGATGCCACGGCACACCTGCCATTGGGATATCATCACCGTTGCTCTTGCCGCGCTTGGTCAACGCAATATCGAGGATCTTCGAGGCAATTACTGCATCTTCAAAAAACATCTCGTAAAAATCACCCATGCGATAAAACAGTAGGCAATCAGCATGCTCCGCCTTGATCGCCAGATACTGCTGCATCATCGGCGTCTGACCACTACTGTCTTTGGTTGGTTTAGCCATCTATTTGCGCCAAAACTCAGGCACCAGTAGTACAAAAAAGGTAAAAATTTCCAACCTTCCTAAAATCATCGCAAAAATTAGCGCTGCTTTAGCTCCATCAGGGAGCATGAGATAGTTATCCGCAGGCCCCACCTGACCAAAACCGGGCCCGGTATTGGTAATACAAGCAGCGGCGGCAGAGATTGAGGTTGCCATATCCACCCCTGTCGCAGCAACCAAAATCGCCACCACGCCAAAGCAGACCATGTACAACACGAAAAACCCCCATAAACTCTGCATCACAGACGGAGTAAGGCTTGACGACCCAAGCTTCACATGAATCACCCCGTGAGGATGAATCAGTCGGCGCACCTCCCGCAGCCCCTGACGAAACAACAACAGCACCCGCACCACCTTCATGCCACCGGCAGTAGATCCCGCACATCCACCAATAAACATCGCTACCAACAACAACATGCTCACCCCAGGGGACCATAAACTATAATCACTCACCGCAAAGCCGGTCGTTGTCGCAATTGACACCACATTAAACAGCTCATCACTCCACGCCACATCCGGATTCCTATAAATCAACAGCGCAATGCAAAACAGAAGGAGCGCAAGCCACTTTCCGTAGGCACGAAACTCGTCGTCTCGCCAATAGATCTTCGGAGAGAACCCCTTGCGCATTGCCGCAAAATGCAGCGTAAAATTGATACCCGCTAGCAACATAAACAGAATAATTAAATATTGAATCGTTTGCGAATGGAAATAGCCAATGCTTGCATCATGGGTAGAAAAACCACCAATCGCCACCGTAGTCATGGCGTGATTGATCGCATCAAAGGTACCCATCCCCGCCAGCCACAGAGAAACCGCCGTAAAAAGCGTCATCGCGAGGTAGATATACCACAGCACCTTGGCGGTCTCAGTTACGCGCGCAGTCAGCTTATCCTTCGTCGGTCCGGGAACCTCAGCACGAAATAGCTGCATCCCCCCGATACCCAACAATGGCATCACCGCCACCGCCAACACAATGATTCCCATGCCACCAACCCACTCCTGCATTGAGCGCCAAAACAGGATGCTATGCGGCATATAATCCAAACCAACCAGTACGGTTGCCCCAGTAGTCGTCAACCCTGAGGTCGACTCGAACAATCCATCCATCACCGTATGGCAAATGCCCGTCATCCAAAAAGGCACCGCCCCCAACAAGGCCAAGCTCACCCATGCAAGGGTTACAATCAGAAACCCATCCTTGTGGGATACCTGCTCAATCGGCCCTCCACTGAGCTTCATCATCACCACACCTATTGCTAGCACAATCAGACCAGACCAGACAAAATCCATCACATGCCCGGATTGGTCGTATACCGCTATCAGCAAGGGAATCATCATAAATAGTCCAAAGCATGTAATCAAAACACCAATGGTCCAACAGATAGCTTTAGGATGCATTGGGCTTCAGGTTTAGAAAAATTCCAGATTCACTTCAAACAGGCGTTCCACTGCGCGCAATGAACTTTTATGTGTAATCATGACCACATGATCTCCTGATGCCACCTGACTACCCCCATCGGGAATAATCACCGCATCTCCACGCACAATTGCGCCAATAATGGTATGCTCGGGCAAGCGCAATGCGGCCAGAGGTGCCGCCACGATACGCGAGGTCGCCATCGCCTCCGCCTCCAGCACCTCCAACTCACCCGACCCCAAGCTTGAAAACCCAACAATTCGACCTCGGCGCACATGCCGTAAAATGGATGCCGCAGTGGTAAACCGTGGCGACACCACATTGGTAAGCCCCACCGCACGAACCAAACCACCATAAATCTCACGATTAATCAAGGTCACTGTATGGGGAACCTTGTATTGACGAGAGATCATACTACACAGTATGTTGACCTCATCATCATTGGTAAGCGCAAGGAAATCATCCATCTGATGAATCGATTCCTCTTCCAATAGCGACTTATCCAATGCATCACCACAAATCACGGTTCCAGCGTCCAAATGCTGTGCTAACCACTCCGCCCGATCCCGATTATGTTCGACTATTTTGACCGCATGACCCATCTGATGCAGCCGCAACGCGACTTGATAACCAACATGGCCTCCGCCCACAATCATAACATTCCGCCCAGTCTGTTTCCTGTCATCCAGCCCAATTAAATCAAGAAAGCGGTGCAAATCATCACTGTCCAGAGTCACATAAATACTGTCACCGGAGAGCAAAACCGTGCTTGCGGTTGGCACCAGCCACTTATCATTGTGCTCATGCGCCACAATATTAATCGGTAGATCAGGGAGAACCTCGTGAAGATCGGCCACCGAGACCCCCGCCAAATCACTCTTTGGTGGCACCTGGATACCGAGCAAGCAGATCCGTCCATCGGCAAACTCTTGCATATCCATTGCGCTCACAACCTGAACGCGTCGAACAATCGCTTTGGCAGCCTCTTTCTCCGGTGAGATCACCAAATCAATCGGCAGATCATCGCGACCAAATAGCTGTGCCGCGCGATCCACATAATCATTGTTACGCACACGCGCCATTTTCACCGGCACCTTGAATAGTGAATGCGCCACCTGGCAAGCAAGCATGTTGGTTTCATCATCCACCGTAGCTGCAATCAGCAGTTCCGCATTGATTGCACCGGCTCGCTCCAACACCGTCGGATGGGATGCATGCCCCAACACCGTCTGCACATCCATGCTATCAGCCACCCGTTGCAAACGCTCCGCGTTATTATCCACCACCGAGACATCGTTGCCTTCCGTGGCTAACCGCTGGGCAATATTAAACCCCACCTCACCCGCACCAAGTATAACAATATTCATGGCTGCTCCCCATCACGCTGCAAACCCAACGCCTTCATTTTTCGATACAGCTGGCTGCGTTCAATACCAATAGCCTCTGCAGTATGACTCATATTCCAATCGCATTGATCCAAATGTGCGCGCAAATAATCCTGCTCGAATCCGGCTTTCGCCTCAGAAAAACTTGACGAGCCAAAACAAACCGCCTGAGATGTTTTGTTATTGCCTGCGGCCAAGTCAACTGGCAACATACTGTCGGCATCCAACAATCGCTGCGAACAGAGAATATAACAACGCTCAATATAGTTCCTCAGCTCGCGAATATTCCCCGGCCAAGAATACGCCATCAACTGCCGAGTTGCCGATGGATCAAAATCGATCACATCCCTTCTACCTAGCTCCGCAGCGACCTCAGCACAAAGCATCGCAACCAACAATGGAATATCATCAATACGCTCCAACAGCGATGGCATCGTAATACTATCTCCATTGAAACGCGTGCAGATGCCCGCACATAAATAGTCACGACGGAGCACCTCCTCAGCGATGCTGCTTCCCGCAAGAATGCGCACATCGAATCGATGCTGCACTCCGCCACCCACATGTTGGAACACCCGCTGTTGCATCACTTTTAGCAATACCGTCTGAGCATCGGTGGAGAGTTGTGCAATCTCATTGAAATAGAGCGTTCCGCCCTGCGCCCTCTCCAACCATCCCTGCCGGGCATGCGTAGCTGTAGGCAACGCCCCCTGCTCACAGCCCAACAGCAACATCGCAAACTCACCTTCACAAATGGCGGCCGTATCCACTTCAAGGAATGGAGCCCTATTTCTCACCGACTTCTGATGAATCATCCGCGCAGCCATGGTTTTTCCTGTACCATGGGCACCAAACAACAGCGCAGGAGCGGATGGCGCATCCGCAATCTGCGCCACACGCTGTCGTGCCAACTGCATCGCGCGGTGATTACCCACAAAATCCACCGCCACGCGCTCGGCCTCGCAAGCCTTCAAATTGCTCACATCGCGTTGCAGGCGCTGCTTATCAATCGCATTCCGAACCTGAATCAACAGCTTATCCGAGGAGAGCGGCTTCTCTAAAAAATCAAAGGCTCCCTGCCGGGTTGCGCGAACCGCCGTATCGATAGTGGCGTGTCCCGACATCATAATGACCGGAGTGCTCGCATTGATCTGCTGGATGCGACTTAATGTTTCCAGACCATCAATGCCGGGCATCCATATATCAAGCAACACACAATCTACCGAGGTGTTGCGCAACTTCGCAATCGCCTCCTCACCCGAAGCGGCAGTGGAAACAAGGTAGTCTTCATCTTCAAACAACCCTTGTAAGCTACTACGAATCGCCTGTTCATCGTCAACGATCAATATGCGTGGATTCATACCAACTCCAATTTAGGGGATATGAGCGATATCTTCAAACAAAAATCTGTTGGGGATGATAATGCGGCCACAAACAACTCCCCATCGTGATCTTCCGCAATGCGCCGAGCAATCGCCAAGCCAAGCCCAGACCCCCCCTCCTTGGTGGAGAAATAGGGCTCAAACAGATGCTTGGCCACCTCAGTATCAATCCCATCACCGTCATTCGTGACATGAAAACAGAGGTCGCTACCGTCAACAACAGCGTGCAAACGAATCGGTTGACCCTCGCTGGTCGCAGCCAAAGCATTGTCCATTAAATTGATGAGAACCTGCTTAATCTGATCCACATCACAATCACAAAGTATAGCTTTGTCCGACAAGCACACCTCGACTTGGGCATACGGCCGATAGAGCTGAGCCATTTCGCTCAGCAGCACATTGATCGAACTGGTTTGTAGTTTCGGCTGCGGCAACCGCGCTAATGAGGAAAAGTCAGAGATTAATCGCTGCAATCGCTCGACCTGCGCAATCACCGTATGGGTACACTCACTAAACACATCCTGCCGATCGACTTGTGATGCAAATCGCCGTTGCAACCGCTCAGCGGAAAGCTTGATCGGGGTTAAAGGGTTTTTTATCTCATGCGCCAAGCGTCTCGCCACCTCGGTCCAGGCCTGCTGTCGCTGTGCCTGCACCAGTGCGGAGATATCGTCAATCACCAACAAATATCCCCCCCCGGTCAATTTTACCCCATGCACCAGCAAGGTGCGCGGCTTCTCTTCTTGCGATTCGCATTCACGCTGCAAATGCTTCTCTTTTTGCGCTCGCAGATCTTCAAAAAAAGAGGCTAGGAGACGAATATCCATCACATATTCAGCTTCCGTATCCTCCGATGAAAACAGTGTCGCTCCCGCAGCATTGGCAAGGCGCACCTTGCCATCACCATCCGCAATAATCACGCCCGCTTCTAGGTTTTCCAACAGCATCTCCAACACCAACTGCCGCTGTTTGCTAGTTGCCAGCGCGGTGTCCGTTCGCTGGCGTGCGTTCTCAAGCGCATCAATATTATGGCGCAAAATAGAGGCCATACTGTTAAAGGATTCCGCCAACGAACCCAGCTCATCATTGGGTGCATGCGGAATAACAATATCCAAATTGCCCGAAGCCACTTGATGAAAGCCCCGCGCCAAATCTTCAACCGGCGCGGTCAAACGGCGCGCGAACAGGGTCGCAACCAGCGCCGCGATCAGTGTCACCAGTAGCGTCACCAACATCATCGCATGAGCAAAGGTGTGGCCAAGCGTTTCACGATGGCGCTCAAGCGTACGATATTTTTTATAATCGCTCTCAATCGCCCGGGCATTGGTCACCACATCATCCGGCAGGTGCACCGATGCGCGCAGCACCCCAATAATAGTATTGTGCGCATGCAACGGGGCATACCCCACCAAATACTCACCCTGAGCACGATTCAACAACTCGGTGCTCACGCGTCCAAGGCGCATACTCAACCGCGCATGATCGCCCATTTTATTGCCAGAAAGTGCTGACAACCCTTGCATCCGCACCTCAGTAATCATGCGGTCATCCACATCAAAGACCTGCACACTCCCCCAATCATGTTCCCGCATCAGCGTCATCAGGCGCGCATTAAAGCCAACAAAAGATACCGGAAGCAACGCCGCTTGTTCCAATAAGGCATCATCATCCATCACCGCAGTAAGCCCCTGCTTCATCTCTTGATCCACCCGGCTATAAAAGCCTTGCCCCAACTGCAACGCCCGATCCAACAGCGCGCTAATGCGCATATCAAACAGGGATGATAGCCCCAAGGCAACCATCTGATTGGCCGCTATTTGGATCGCTGCAGAAGGGATCAGCAACATCCCCACCAAGGCAACCACCAGCTTGGCACGCAACACGGATCCTGCCTTATGCTTCGGGCGCGCCATCGCCAATCGACTCGCATAGAGCGTAAGCACAACCGCAACCACCGCCAGCAGAGCAATATCCACCCATGCGATGGTATCATCTTGCTGCGCGGGCCACATAAACACCAGCAACGGCCAAATCGCAAACGCTGCAACTAACGGCAGCCAGCGGTACCACTGGCTCATCAACAGCATCTTCGGACCAGAGCTAGCCGCCACCCCATGTAACGGTGGCGTATCGAGTCGGCCTCCCATCCCTTGCTCCATCATTGTGGCAAGACAAAGGTGCCGGTCTGCTTCTGCGCACCAAAATCCACCCATTGCCGCCACCATGCCGGAGGCTGCTTGTTGTCATTCACATCCAGCGTCAAGGTCACCGTATAGTGTGCACCAGGTGCGAGCAGGGATCTGTCAATCAACGGGAAATTGCGGATATGGGTAAGAAAACGCACGGCAATAGCCACCGCATCCGTCACCTCATCCGTGCCAGCAATCGGATCGTGAAGGTGCCATCTGCGCGAGATGAGATCACTGGTAACCACGCGGGTTACCACCACATCGCCAACATGGGCATTGAGCCAGTAACTGCGCTGCCGCGCGATCGAAAAGGACCAGGTAACGCTTACCGTTGCCCCCTGAGCCAGCATCAGCGCCAGCGGTTTGGCATCCACAACATCCACCGCATCACAACGAATCAGGTGTGGACCAACATGTACCGTAATATTTTCCGGTTCGATTGCCCCTTTGGGTTGGGCATTGCCGACACTAGGGAGCGTCAACACCGCCATCATCACAAGGATAAAGAGACGATAAGGAGAAAAAATAGCTGATAGTTCAATCATAAAAGGTAACTACTCAGCACCCTACCCAAAAATGGCGGTAACTGCTCAGATTGCTTCCGGTTTTCCTGATAGCAAGGCGAAAAAGCGGAGTTTACTACTGTCAATGGGTATTTTTCAACGCCGCTATCAGGAAAACCGGGAGTGAGCTGAGTAGTTACAAAGAGAATATTGAGGCGCGTAGCTAATGCCGAAAACCGGGCACCAAATCTATTGGCGCAATGCATGCTTACAGCCAATAGCCAGATAAAGAATCAAGCCCATCGCATTTCTGGCGATGAAAATATCAACGGCATTAGCCAAACACCAGGAGATAGATCATGAATATTCAACGCGCCCAAGCCATTGCAACCCGCACCTCTACCACCGATTTGATCGTTGAGGCCATCTCCGGCGGCCTGCTGGTACGACATCACGGCCGCTCCGCATTCTTCGTCCGCGAAGCCTGCTTCTGGCCGTTTATCTATCGACTTAGCTGCAGCCAGCCGCATTAGCGCGCCGCATAGGGAAGCACCACGCATCAAG